>JBMNOD010000014.1:0-55827 GCA_050942875.1 Kiritimatiellia bacterium | reverse complement strand
ATTAGGATTGGACTCCCCGGAATCTTGTCAATCTTGCAATCTTGTCCAAGGCTGCGCCACCTGCGCCGCGCCACCCTTCGCATAGTGAGGAGTGAGAAGAGCGTAGAGCGTAGTTCAGGCCGGGGACACCCCAGACCCCGTTACGACCAGCTTTTTGCGTTTTTCGTGGCCATTCCCCACTCGGCGCAGCCGCCACAGCCGCCACACAGGCGCTTTCCGGCGTAGCCTGCGCCAATGGAATGAAACAGACACAGAGACACAGGCCGGGGACACCCCAGACCCCGTTTTTAGACAGGATTGCAGGATTTGCAGGATCAGGATTGGACTCCCCGGAATCTTGTCAATCTTGCAATCTTGTCCAAGACTGCGCCACCTGCGCCGCGCCACCCTTCGCATAGTGAGGAGTGAGAAGAGCGTAGAGCGTAGTTCAGGCCGGGGACACCCCAGACCCCGTTACGACCAGCTTTTTGCGTTTTTCGTGGCCATTCCCCACTCGGCGCAGCCGCCACAGCCGCCACACAGGCGCTTTCCGGCGTAGCCTGCGCCAATGGAATGAAACAGGCACAGAGACACAGAGAGGGACGTGAGGGCTGGCAGGCTGCCGCTCCCGCGTCCAACATGCCCATTGATTTTGAATTTGGCATCAGGAATGCCTCCATGTCCCAGGGAAACTCAAGGAAGCATGTCACGATTCTGACACACACCCTTTTGCGCGGTCTTTGTTTTGGAGGTGGCGCACAGAAGGGGCTGATGTTAGAATGTCACATGTTTGAACAAAGGAAGGTCGGTCAATGAGAACATTCGCGCGATCTTCCAGCCCTGGGATGATTTTGATCCGGAACTCTGCACCTGTGCTGAAAAGAATGGCTGCGTTGAGTTGACGTGCCGGGCCCGCAACGGCAGGGGCGCGGCATTCGTGCTTCAGCGTGACGGAGGCCTGGCAGGCAGGCCGCGGGCGGTGGAGATGCCGCCGGCGGAGTTGCTGGCATGATCGGCCGTCGCCTATGATGATGGGTGGTGCGCTCGCATCGACAGGGAGCGTGGATTGCTGACGGTTTCGGATCCGTCGGGGGCCGTCCGCTTCTCACGAGACAATCTCGACCACCCGACCCGCGTGGCTTTTGCAAATGGACGCATCGCCGTAAGGACCGACGGGCGAATCGTCAAGTACCGTCTCAAGCAGGGTCTGTCCCCACACGGGTTCCGCTGATGTGGCACGTGCCGATGACGGTTCGTCGGGCTTCAAATGTTTGGAGGAATTGACAAAGTCGGCGTGTTGCCCCACAATATGGGCTCAACTGAAAGGTAGGGCCATTGCCATGCACTGCGTTGATTTCGAAAAAACTGCTGGACGAATTCGTCCAGAACTTTATTCGTCCGGGCTGGGCGCTCAGCTCGTGGGGTCTGACGCCACCAGGCCGGGGTATCTCAGGGATTTGCACTTCAAGGCCGCGCGGACGCACGACTGGGCGCTGACGAATCCGGGGCAGCGCATTCTCGACACGCACTTCGTCTTCCCGCTCCTGCACCTCGACGCCGCCGACCCGAGGAATTACTTCTTCGGTCCGACGGACGAGATCCTCAAGCTGACGATCGAGGATCTGGGCCTTGACGTGATGTACCGGATGGGCTCTTCGATCGAATCGGTGAACGCCCGCCGCCGATGGGACGATCCGTCTGCGCCCAAGCCCGGTTACTACAACTGCGTGGAGCCGGCGGATTGGGACAAGTACGCCGACGTGCTCTCGGGCATCATCCGCCACTACACGCGCGGGTGGGCGAAAGGCTACCAGTGGGGCGAACGGATCCGCTACTGGGAACTTTGGAACGAACCGAACGATCGTCCGGGCGGCAGTTGGCTCAACGCCGACGGCGATTTCGACACCGAGCGGAACCACGCGCGTTTCTGGAAGTTCTTCCCGCACGTCCTGAAGCGTCTCAAGGCGGAGTTCCCCGAACTCAAGTTTGGCGGTCCTTCCGTGTGCTTCCCCGACAAGCGGTTCCTGAAGGGCATGCTCGAGGAGTGTCGCAAGGTCGGCTATGCGCCGGATTTCGTGACCTATCACGGCTATGGCAGCCGTCCCGCCGAAGTCTTGTGCGTTCCATCGGACATGCGCAGTTTTCTGGACGAACTCGGCTTTGAGCAGACGGAATTGATTCTCAACGAGTGGCACTACATTCCACATCCGGGCATCTGGGGCGACTTCGGCGCCTCTCCGGAACGCTTCAAGAACGTGATCGATCCGGAGGACGGGCTCGCCGGCATCGACAGCGCGATCTTTACGCTGCAGGCCTTTGCGGGGTTCCAGGAATCCGATCTCGACCAGTGCTACTTCTACGGCTGCGGCCATGGCCATGGCCAGCACTGGGGACTTCGGAACTACGACGGGACATGCAACAAGGTCTACTACGCGCTCAAGATGTTCGGCACCGTGCTTTCCGACTGCGATGTGTTCGCTGCGGTCACGCATGCGCCGGACGAGCCCGGGGCGGTTCGCTGCTTTGCGGCGCCCTCGCGCGACGGTCGACGCAAGTACCTGATCGTCAGCCGTTTCAAGCCTGGCGCTCGTGACTTCGACGTGGTCGTCAACGGGTTGGAGGGGTTTGAGCCGACGTCCGTCCTGGCGCTTGACCGCGAGCGCGATCTTGAGGAGATCAAGACGCCGGAAGGCGACGGCAAGGCCGACGCGAGCTTCACGCCGTTCTCGCCGTCCGTGGCGACGCCGATCTACTTCCGCCAAGGCGAACGGTTCCGGTTCCAGTGCTGGAAGGGATCGTCGGAGGCGTGGCTGATCGTCTTCGAAAAGCCCTAGCGGAGCCCTCCATTTTTTTTGGGGAGGAGTTGACGTCAATGCAGGAATGGGCTATACTTTTGGGCATGGACATCGGATGCAGGCGTTGTCCGAGGATGTTGCGAGTCAATGATGGATTATTCGAGGATTTTTTCTGGTGCGATTCTTGCCGCGGGCCTGGTTGGCGTTTGCCTTGGCGAAGTTCCGGGGCTGACGCGGACGAAGATCATCGCGCATGGCTGGGATCTCATGACGGCAACGCCGCAGGAGATTCTGGAGAACGCCGCTCTTTTCGACGCGTCCGGCGTGGACGGCGTCGCCGTGTTGCCCAAGGGGGACCATGAGGAGATCGTCCGCTGCCTCAGGCAGTACGCCGGCCACCGGGGCCTGCGCGAGAGTCTGCTGATGTCGAACTTCGTGCCGGGCAAACGCATCGCCTGGGACGACGACGCGGGGTGGGCCACGTTCGCCGAGCAACGGGGCGTGTTCGCGGACATCGCCCGCCGGGGCGGGCTCAAGGGGCTGATGCTGGACAATGAGGACTATCCGAATGTTCAGCAGTGGCGGTATGACGACCTCAAGGACAAGATGCCCTACGAGGCGGCGACGACGCTTGCCAGGAAGCGGGGAATGGAAGTCGGCCGGGCGATCTTCGCGAAACATCCAGAGGCGGTGCTGCTCTTCTTCTGGACGTATTCCGAGCATCGTCCGTATTACACCAACGACTGCGATCCGCGCCTGGAGAAAGTCCGCTTCGGCGACCTCTGGGTGGACTTCCTGGCGGGGCTTCTCGATTCGATGCCGTCCGAGGCGAAGCTTGTCGACGGCGATGAGAGCGGGTACTTCAACGATGCGGCCGACAACGATTATTACAAGCGGGCATGGGAGCAGCATCAGGGGGCGCTGGCGCTCGTTCCGCCGGAACTCCGCGACAAGTACAAGTCGCAGCTTTCCGTCTCGTCGGGCATCTACTTGGACATGTACGTCAACGAGCCGGGGCTCTGGTATTTCGGCAACGGGCCGGACGGGACGCGCGTGTCGAAGTTCAGCGCCAACATCTCGCAGGGCGCGCGCGTCGCGACCGACTACCTGTGGATCTACGGCGAGAAGCACATGATCGTCAACTGGCGCCAGGACGCGCCCCATGCCACGGTCGCGAAGAGCGAGCGTTTCGCGAAGGTCCGCAACGAGGGCCGCCATACGTGGGAAGACGTCCTGCCGGGCTTCACCCGGTCGATCCGCGCGGTGACGGATCCCGTCGAGCTCGCGAAGGAGGCGCTCGCCGCCGACGATGCCGCGCAGCGGGCGGGACAGATGATGAAGAATGCGTGGGGCTTCTGGAACGACGAGTTCCATCAGGGCCTGTCGAAGACCGCGTGCGCGCACTGGACGGAGAAGACCGACCTGCCGCCGGGCGCACAGGGCGACGTTCTCGTGGCAAGCAACGTCGTCAAAGGCTGCTACCTCAATGGCGCCACGGTCCTTCCCGGCAAGCTCTATGCCGTCGGCGGCTGGGTCAAGGGCGACGGTTGGCTGAATGTCACGTGGATGAAGGAGGGCGCCCTCACGCGGGCGGACCGCCACTACACGATCGCCTTTCCCGAGCCGGGCTCCGGCGACGGCTGGCGTTACGGCGTGACGACGGTCGTCGCCCAGCCGGGGCAGGACCAGGTGGCGGTCCACGCGACGGTCAGCCATCGGCCCGGTCGCGGCATGGTGACGAAGTTCGCCGACATCCGCGTTGTCGAGATTCCTTGGAAATGATGCAAACCCTAACGAAAGGTCAAAGAAAATGAGAGTCTGTCTGCTCGTTGTCTGTGGAATGGGTCTTGGCCTGGTTCATGCCGCGGATGAGATCCCGTGGACGTATGACACCTCGGGGCGTCCGCCTGCGCCTGAGACCAGCGTGTCGCGTCCGTTGCCGAACTTCGATTCGACGGTGGGCGATTACGGCGTTTCCGATCCCGCCGGATTGAACACGATGCCGCCGGGCCTTATAATTCTTATTCGTTGACTGAAAGGAGTGCAAGATGAGCAAGATGAGCAAGATGATGATGCCCGTGGTCTGGGGGCTTGCCGCCGGCGCCGTTTTTGCGGGGCCGGTCATTCGCGACCAGAGCGTGACAATGTGGCAGGATGCGACGCGACGCGTGCAGATCGAGTTCACACTCGAGAACGAACCAGCGATCGTGACCGTCGACATCTGTACGAACGGCGTGTCGATCGGAGGCGAGAATCTCCGCTACATGTCTGGCGACGTGCACAAGATGGTGAAGCCGGGCGACAGGCGCGTGACCTGGCAGGCGCGCAAGGCGTGGCCGGGACATGCCATTGCCGATGGCGTCACGGCCGTCGTGACCGCTTGGCCGACGAATTCGCCGCCGGATTACATGGCGATTTCACTCGTCAACCAAGGTCTGGTCGAGTATTACGCGACGGCCGGGGAATTTCCCCAGGACATTACGAACGACGTCTACAAGACCGACTATCTCGTGATGCGCAAAATACCGGCTGGCGGCGTCCGGTGGCGGATGGGATCGCCAGGCGACGAGTACGGACGCAGCACGTCCGGAAGCGAAAACGCGCGCCTTGTCACGCTGAGCCGCGACTTCTACATGGGGATCTATCCGGTCACCCAGCGCCAGTATGAACTTTTCTTCATCGGACAGGACATCTCCATTCGCCGTCCTTCGTATTTCAACAACGAGGACGACTACAGGACGCGGCCTGTCGAGAGAGTGCCATACGAACAACTTCGGGGTGCGGCGGCTTCTGGCCATGATTGGCCCAGCGACGGACATGCCGTCGTGTCAACGGGTTTTCTCGGCAAGTTGCGCGCTTTTACGGGGATTGACAGTTTTGACTTGCCGGTCGAGGCGGAGTGGGAGTTCGCCTGTCGTGCCGGAACGGGCGGCGCCCTTTATTCCGGAGTCGCGAACATCACATGGACGACGCTTTCCGACCCGAACCTGAACCTGCTTGCTCGCTACCGGTACAACGGGGGCTATCATGGGAATGATTCGGAACCGGTTGGCTATATCGGGAAGCCGGCTTCCTATTGTGGCACGAGCAAGGTCGGAAGCCATCAACCGAACGCCTTCGGCCTCTATGACATGCTTGGCAACGTCCAGGAGCATTGCCTGGACTGGTATCAGAGCGACTTGTCTGAAATCGACCCTGATCTCGGCCCGGCATCAGGAACATCCCGCGTGTCTCGTGGCGGCGGCTGGGGATCCGGATCCACGGCTTGCCGCTCGGCCGCACGCAGTCTGAGCAATCCGACTTCGTTGGACGGCTATTACAATGCCACCGGCTTTCGCGTGACGTGCGACACGCTCGTTCACCAGTAACGGAAACATGACGCTCGGCAACGAAAAGGGACTGTCCCTGGCTGCCTGGCTGGCGGCCGGGGGTCAACGAGCCGAAAGGTTCTTGTGGCTGGTTTCCCTCCCTTTCAATAGGGCATGTAGTAGTCGCGGGCGTGCGGCACGATGGAGGGCACGAGGAAGAGGAGCAGCAGGAAAAAGACCAGCAATGCGCTGAAGAAGAGGAAAAGCGTCTGGTAGCTGCAGAAGGCAATCCCTCCGCATGTCCAATGCGGAACCAGCATGCCCGCGCCCAAAACGAACGACGTGAGGAACCGGCTGCTGAGACCGCCGATCGAGCTGTAGGTCGAGAGGAAGGCCGTGGCCATCGTCCGGTTGTCGGGGCGAGCCAGCGCCATCAGTTCCATCGAGTAGCAGTTGATGCCGTTCGCCGTCGCGAATCCCAGCAGGAACATGATCCCGCCGATCCACCAGAAGAAGTGCGGAATGTTGTGATTCAGGAAGGCGAGTCCCAGCGCGCACATGATGAAGGCCAGATGCCCGGCGGGCTGGAGCCAGCGCACACCGAACCTGCGCAGCAACCGCGACGCCACAAGGTGGCTGAGAATCAGGCCGACCATGTAGACCACCGAAATCAACTGAACCTCCTTGGCGTTCGCCATCGCCTCGTGCTTGAGATAGATCATGGTCAGCGGCAGCAGCGCGCTTGACGCCAGCCCGATGCAGCAGCTATAGACCGCCCAGCCAACAAGTGGACGGTTGCGGATGGAGATGGCGAGAGCCCGCCAGAGATCGTAGTGGCGTTCTCCAGCCGGCGGCTCCTCTACCGGCAGCCGGTCCAGGAAGTGCTTGCGGCCCAGCATCAGCATGCCAACCACCGCGATCACCACTTGCAGCGCCCAGATTGGCGGCTCCTTCCCCAGCGCCAGACTGATGAGGAAGAAGCTTGTCGTCGTCAACGCAAGGTAGGAGAAGCGCATCGCGCTGAAAAACGCGCCGCGCTCGGAAGGGAGCAGGACATTGTCGAGCAGCGGATACCATGTGACGCCGTAGAGCGGCCGCGAGAGGTTGTAGATCAGACAGCCCAGCAGCACGCCGTACATGTCGAACGGTCCGGGGAAGAAGGCGGCGAGCGCCATCAACAGCATGCCGCCGCAGCCGATATGGCAGGCGGCGGAATAGGAGTGGCGCAAACCGATGCGGCTGGCAATGCCCGCGGCGGGAATGGTCAGCAGGATCGCGGCCAGTGCGGGAAACGAGGTCGAGAGCATCGTCATCGTCGGGCCGCTGTGCAGGAGCGTCATGTAGACGATCACAATCGCGCTCGAGTCGATCATCACCTCGGCATAGCAGCCAAACCATGTCGAGGCATAGGCGCAGATGCGCCCGTAACGTCGTTGGGCATCATCCAGTTTCGAGGCTGGTGGCACATGGGTTGCAAAGGTTTTCATGTCGCGTTCATCCTGTCATCATCCAAGGCGGCTCAATTTTTCGGCCATTCTCCGGCGGAAACGTCGTAGCAGGGTTTCAGGGTCTGGCGAATTCCGTCGTCGGCGTTCCGAAGCGGTTGCCCCGGCCGATGGGACGCCAGCCGCGCGGGGCGGGTGGCGGGGTGCCGTCGGGATTGTCGGGGAGGCAGAGCGTTGCGTCGATTGCGGGCGGGACGCGGACGCGGTAGCGGACGCGGCCGTCCTCGCCGCGCGTCCATGCGGCGGCAAGGCGTCCGTAGGGCGTGCGGATCGAGGCGTCCACATGCGAAAGCCGCGCGACGGGCACGGGGGCGACGACGACGCGGCGGAAGGCCGGGGCGACCGGATCGATTGCCGCGACCTCGGGCGTCGCTTCGTCCGCCGCGTCGAGGCGGATGCCGGCGAGAAATTGCCATGCCCAGCAGACGAAGTCGCCGAACATGACGTGGTTGCGCGAGTTGTGGATGTCGCCGAGCGACTCGTGGAGCGTGCCGTCGCCGGTCGCAAGCATCCGCGTGAAGGTGTCGGGGCCGGTTGCGAGGAGCATGTCGAGCGCGAGCGCCGTGTGCCCTGCGCGGGAGAGCGCGCGGAAGACGTGCTTGCCGCCGTGCAGGCCGCCATCGAAGCGATTGCCCGCGCGGCGGACGGCGGCGACGAGCGCGGCGCGGGCGTCGGCGAGGCGTTCCGGTGGAACCATGCCGAACTCAAGCGCCATTGCCTGCGAGGTCTGCGGCCCTTTTTCCGGATCGCCATAGACGCCGCCGCCTCGATGGAAGGCGCGGTGGAAGGCCGAGCGGGCGGCCTCGGCGCGTTTGCGGAAGCGGGCGGCGTCGGCGGGGCGCCCAAGCAGCGAGGCCATGCGCGCGGCGAGGACGAGCGTCTGGCGGTGGTAGCAGGTGCAGCAGAGGGCGCGATCGGGTTCGGTTGAAACAGGGCACCAGTCGCCAAGGCCGAAATCGGCGAGCCCTTCGGGGGTGAGGCGCGATTCCGCGTAGGCGACGTAGCGGCGCACCGCGGGGTAGATGCGTTCCAGCGTGCGGCGGTCGCCGCGGTAGGCCCAGAGGTGCCAGGGAACGATCGTGAGCGTGTGGTCCCAGTCGGCGCCGTTGCCCCAGTCATAGCCCCAGCCGGACGACGGCACGATGCCGGGGATGGAGCCGTCGGGATTCTGCGAGTCGATCAGATCGCCGCACCATTTCGCGTAGGCGGCCGTGTTTTCGTAGGCATACTGCGCGAATTCGGAGGCCATGGCGCCGTCGCACGTCCAGCCGTTCTTTTCGCGGTGCGGGCAGTCGGTCGGGAAGCCGTCGGTGAAGTTCGAACGGTAGGAGCGGTCGGCCGCCGCGAGAAGCGCGTTGAGCGTGGAATCGGAGGTGCGGAGGGTCGAGATGGCGGGGAAGTCGGTCTGGACGGGAATCGCGGCGATGTCGCCCGGACGCGGCGCGTGGCGGAGGCCGTCGAGGCGCGCGTAGCGGAAGCCATTGTAGGTGAAGCGCGGTTCGTAGGTCTCCGTGGCGCGTCCGCCGCGCGCGACGAATCGGTCGAGCGCGAAGTCGGCGCCGGGCAGCACCTCCGCGCCGCGCCCTCCGAAATAGGCGCCGTTGATGATGCGCGGGAAGCACCACGGCATTTCATCGTAGCGCCACGGTTCGAGGGCGCGAATCTTGTCGGTGAAGGGATCGACGTCGAGGCGTTCGTCGTAGCGCACGGCGACGACGTCGCCGGCGCGGAGGCCGCGAAACCGTGCGCGGACGTGTCCGGCGAGATTCGCCGGGAACGAGGCGAGGAACGAACGCGGCCCGAGACGCTCCAGGGAGACCGGCGCGATCGGACGGCCTCGCACGGCGCCGGGAAGCGTGGCGGCGGCGAGACGGCCCGCCGGCGCGGGGACGACGGCCGCATGGACGGTGCGGGCGCGGAGATCGGCGTCGCCCGGCATCGGGGCGCCGATCGTCTCGCTTTCGCGCATGCTGTCGCAGGAGACGGGCGAAGGGATCTCGCGCCACGAGGCGTCGGAGACGACATCGTCGCGCGAGCCGTCCGCGTATTCCAGCACGAGGCGCGCGAGCAGGCGCGGCGCACCGCGCCACGGCGCGCGGTGGAACTGCCAGGTCACGTCGGCTGCGACATCGAACCAGCCGTGGCCGAGGAGCACGCGGAGCGCGTTGCGCCCGGGACGGAGCATGCGTTCGACGACGTAGGTCGAGTAGAGCACGGTCTTGTCGTAGGCTGTCGGCGCCGGGTCGAGGACTTTGTTCCCGACACGGCGTCCGCCCAGGAAGGCTTCGTAGAACCCGAGGCCGGTGATGAAGAGCGTGGCGCGTTGAAGCCCGGGGCGGACGTCGAATGCCTTTTCGAATGCGGGGGCGCTTCGTTCGCGGCGGGCGATGGGCGCGGGAAGGCCGAAGGGCGGCGAGTCGGCGGGGCCGAGGTCGAGCCCGGCGCCTTCCCAGTCCGCGCCGCTCGCGGCGAGCGCGGGGGCGCCCCAGTCTTCGACAAGCGCGAAGAGCACGGCGGGCGGTTGCTCCGCGTCGGGCGGCATGCGGACGCGGATCTGGAGCGTGTTGCGGCCGGGGCGGAGGTAGGGCGCGATGTCGCGCACGTCGGGATGCCGGCGGTCGTAGCGCGCGTTGCACGAAGGGCCTGGGTCGCCGAGAATGCGCACGCCGTTCACGAGGAGGTCGGTTTTGCCGCCGGATCCCAGGAGCCAGGCCATTGCTTTCGGCGGCACGCCTGGGAGGTCGAGCGCGTGGCTGAAGTTGCATTCGACTTGTCCGTCGTGCATGCGGTCGTGTGCGCCGTGCCGGCCCATCCAGCGCGCGTTGGCCCAGTCGAAATCGTCGAACATCTCCGGTGGCGCGCCGATCCAGCGCGCGTTGGCCCAGTCGTCGGCATCCATCACGCCCTGCACCCAGGTGGCGGTGTTCGACCAGTCGCTTGCGCGTCCTTCCGCATCCCAGATGCGCACGCGCCATGCGACGCGCGCGCCGGTCGGGAGGGGCGGTCCGCCCCAGGCGATGCCGAGGGACTCGCCGCTTTCCACGCGTCCGGATTGCCACAGGCCCGGGGCGTCGATTTCGTAGGCGCTTTGTCGGGCGGGCGGCACCCAGGAGAGGCGTGGACGCGGGACGTCGATGCCGACGGGGTCGCGGCGGCATTCGGTCGTGAGGCAGGTGGGTCGGCTCATGTGGCGGGGGAGGCTAGAGGGTTTCGAGTTCGCGCCAGCCGGGGAACGTCGGGAATGCGGCGTGTGGTTCGGCTTGGTACCAGAAAGACGTCGCGGCGATGTCGGAGTGCTGCTGGAGGTAGCGCCCGTCGTGGCGCCAGCCGAGATCCTGGATTGTCATGCGAAGGCGGCGGGTGAAGCGCACGGGATCAGGGATGTGCCAGCGGTAGAGGCCGAAGCGTTGCTGCGATTGGTAGGCGCCGTCGGGGCAAATCACTTGGCAGAGGCCGGCGTAGGGCGTGGTGAACACCTGGTAGCGTCCTTCACGGTCGAAGTTGTAGCTGCCGCAGAAATAGTCCTCGAGCCCCGTGCCGCAGATCGTCGGGAATTCGTCGTCGTCGTCGATGAAGAATTTTTCTTCGCCTTCACCCCACCAGCCGTTGTTGCGCACGCCCCAAGCCAGGTACGTGCCGACGAAGTGGCCGCGGCCGCGGATGCCGTCGACGATGGTGAAGTCCGAGGTTTCGTTGTAGCGCGTGCGGCGAAATTGCGCATGGAAATACGCTTGGTCGTCGGCAACGGGCTTGAGCGCATAGTCGATGCGGTAGAAGATCGTCATCGGCTCCTTGTCGTTGACGTTTTCAATTGTCATGCGGCAGCGCCGACGGAACGGCATGGGCCAGTAGCAGTTGAAGGCGCGGCCGGGGTTGACGCAGACGGCGGCGGAATTGACGTGTGCATACGTGTCCCAGCCTTGGCAGAAGAAATCGCCGAGCGGCACTTCGACCGAGGGCGTCGTTTCGTCGTCCCAATAGATGCGCAGGATCGAGAAGCGCCAGACGCCGGTGGGTGTCATCCAGATGTGCCGGATGACGCCCGGGCCCTGGATGTCGGCGAGGGAGACCGTCTCGCCGGAATTGACGATGAAGTAGGGGTTGACTTTCCAGCCGCGCCCGAGATCGCGTGCGGATCGGGAGGCGTTGTTGACGTTGCGCGTCGCGGGGTCGCCAGGTTCGGCCCGGCCGCCCATGCCGGGGGCGCCGGTCGGGTTTTCGGCGGTGATGCAACGGGTTTGTTCATCTGCGAGCGATGCGAGATTGGCGAGCGATGTTTCAAATGTCATGGTGGATTGTCCTGTTTGTTTGTTTATGTGAGGCCTGTTTTCTGATTCTCAGCACCGTGGTGTTGATTTTCGGGATGGTGGTGGCGACGCGCCAGCGGGCGCCGGCGTCGGAGACCGGCAGGAAGACGCCTGTGCCGAGGTCGCGAACCACGGGCTTGTCGGGCACGAGGGATTTCGCGAAGTCGATGGACGCCGTGCGGTCTTCGCAGGTGATGTTGATTGCGGAGACCAGGAGATCGCCGTTCCTGGCCCGATAGGGCGTCGCGAACACGTTGGGATAGGAGCACGCGACGAGCGGCTCGAATGCGCCGAGACGTTCGAAGAGCTCGGAAAACGCCTCTCGTTCCGCCGACTGGCGGCCCGGCTCCCAGCCATTGGCCCAGGAGCGGAGGAGCACGGCGACCCTCCCCTCGCCGACGGCGCGCTCCGCCACGGGCGCGAGCTGGCCTTTCGCGGCGGCGACGAGCGCCGGAACGTCGTCGAAGCCGAACCGTCGGAGGAAGGCGTGGCCGTTCAGGACGTCGGTCTCGGGCGAGGCGAGGAGCACGCCGCCTGCACGGACGAAGCGCTCGATGCGGTCGGCGAAGTCGGTCGGCATGGCGCGCGTGATGTCGTCGATGAGAAGGCGGCTCTTCACGTTCGCGTCGAACTCGGGGAATTCGTCGATCATGTAGCGGTCGGCGTTGATGTCGAGCTCGCGGAGCGTGTTGGCGAGTCCGTAGTGCGGCTGGGTGACGGTGTGGAGCGGCACGCGGATGGTGCGGGAAATTTCGTCGTGCCCGGTCTGGAGCGAGAGCGCGAGGCAGACGGGGTCGGGCAGGTATTCGGCGTCGAACAGGAGCTTGTGGTAGGCCTTGATCTGGGCGAGGTTTTCGCAGCCGGGGCGTCCGCCCCACCATTGGCAGTAGTTCGCCTCGACGCATTGCATCATGCCCATCCAGAGGTAGGCGAGCATGGCGTGCTCGTAGGTGGGCGGCGGCTGGCAGCATTCGTCGCCGTACGACAGCCCGCAGGTGCGGGCGCCGGCGAGCCACTTGACGAACGAGAGGCAGTAGCGTTCGCTCGTCTCGTGGAAGAGGGATGCGGGCGGATGGCGGAGCCCCATGCGGAGGTAGTCGCCGAAGGTGAGGCCGCTCAGCTTGTTTTCAACGGGATGGAAGTTCACGTTGAAGACGAGCGTCCCGGTGTAGCCTGCGGTGCGGATGCCTTGCGCGACCTCGTCCATCAACGTGCCCGCGACGCGCTCGTTCGAGCGGCTGTAGGCGGCGAGGAGCGCGGGATCCGCCATGATTTCGGCCGGCGTCGCACGTCGGCCGAGGTCGGCGGCGAGGGCGTCGAGCGACGCCTCGCTCCAGACGAGCCCGGGGGTCTTCCCTTCGAGGGCGATGCGGTTGGCCTGGCCGTAGTTGGCGTTGATGCTGACGACGTCCGGATTCCCCGCGACGAGGCGCGCGAACCGCGTGTAATAGTCCACGAGCTTCTTGCGGTAGAACGGATGCGCATCGTCGCCGGCGGCGAATTTGTAGACGCTGTTCGTGCCGTCGCGCCACAACTGGAGCGCCGGCATGTCGTCTTTGAAGGCTTCGGGGAATGAAAACAGATTGCGCACGGCGACCTTGAGGCCGGCGCGGACGATGCTGTCGAACGTGAGGTCGTAGTTCGAGAAGTCGGGGTCGCCCTCGGGGTCGAGCTTCCAGGCGACATGGATTTTGGCGGCGTCGAATCCCAGGCGCTTCTGGCGATCGAAATCGCCGTAAGGGAAGTGGACGCCGCCGATCATGGTGTAGTAAAAAGGCTTGTCGCCCGGTGCCATCGGCGGCATGAGCGAGCAGCGGCTTGAGCGCGCGCCGCCCGCCACGAGGGTCACGGGGCCGGCGTCGAGCCGAGCGAGCGTCGGCGTGACGGCGGTCGCGCCGGCGCCGAAACGGCCGCTCCGGCTCACCTGGATGGCGCCGACCGCGTCGGTCGCGTCTGGCGACTTCTCCATGTGGAGCGGCAGGACCTCGTTCGTCCGGGCGCCGGGGGCGGCGCGGTATTCGTAGAGATTGACGGCGAGGGGTCTGCCCGCGTCGAACGCGGCGCGCTCGGGTTCGACCAGCGCGACGACCGTCTCCTCGGGCGGGATCGGGCGGATCGATTCAATCGCATAGCTGCGTGTGTCGCCCGGCATCTGGAACGCCTGGATGCAGGCGATTTCCTTTTCGGGATGCGGGTTCACGAAGCGGACGCGGTAGCGCGCGGTCCAGTGCGTTCCGTACCGGTCCGCAGGCGTGTAAAGCACTTCGCCCCAACCGAAGCCGGGCGGGCCGAACCACGTGTTGTCGGGTGTGCCCTGGCCGGATCCCGTCGGCAGTTCGCCTTCGGCGCCGACGCCGCAATTCCAGCGAAGCGTGGCGAAAGCGGGACTCGTGGCCCCGTCTGCGTAGACGAAGAGCCAGCCGGCGACGATCTCGTTTGCGTTGGGGGGCTGGCGGCCCGCCACATGGACGATTTCAACGACGCCGGCGCGGCCGTTCACGGGGAACTCCGCGGCCGGACGCGTCGGCGACAGCGTGCAGGGCGCCGTGGCGGCGGGAAGATCCGTCAGCGGCTCCGGTTCGCGGAGCGCGTGGCAGGCGAACTCCGCCGCGCCGAAGCGGACGGCCTCGTCGCCGGCGGGCGCGACATCGAAGAAGAAGAGGCCGCTTGTCGTGACGTGCCGCAGCGGCCAGCCGACGTCGTTCGGGAATCGCAGCACGGTGTCGGAGAAGTTCACCGAGCGCGCCGCGTAGCCTGCCGGGGGCGTTGAGCCGACATCGTCCCAGAGGATGTTGTCGGAAAGCTGCATCGTTTCGGCGCTCCCGAGCGTGATCGCGCGGAGGCGGATGCGCCCCTCGCTGTGGAAGCGCAGCGTCCAGCCGCGCGCGGTGGGCGCGGCCTGGGCGGCGAAGACCAGGCGTCCGCCGGGTTGGATGGTGAAGGCGCCGTCGTCGGCGCGCGATGCGTGGCTCCCCGAGAGGAAGCGGCACGGCGCTGCGGTCGTGGATGCGTAGACGGGAGCGTATGCGTTCGGGAACGGGCGTTCGGCATCGACGCGGAGATCTTCGACGACCGCGTGCGAATGCGTCGCCGGGGCGGAGTCGAAGTTGAAGACGATCCGCAGGGCGCCCGTTTCGTCGCACGGGAATTCCGCGAGGGGCGTGAATGCCGCGTCGTCCGCCGCCGGGAGGGGGCGGAACGCGAATGCGAGCCGCCCGTTCGCACGCTCGATGCGGAGCGTGAGATGGCGCGCCGCGCAGGGGGTCTTGCGTTCTTCCTTCGCATGGTCGTGCTCGTAAACCGCCGTGAGCGATTCGTCGCCGGGCGCGCCTTGGACGCGGGAGAGGACGGCGCGGAAGCCGCCGTCCAGCGCCGCCGCCGTGACGCGGAGGCCGTTCCATGAATCGAGCCGATCCATGCGCAGATCCGCTTCCATCGTGAAATCGCCCGCAACGGCGGATCCGCACTCCACGGCGCCCCATCGGAAGACGGAGGCGTCGCCGCCGACGGCCGTGTCGAACACGGCCTTGCCGTCTGCAATGCGCACGAGACCGTCGTGGCTTGCGACGGGGATTGCGGTTTCCGTCCAGGATTTGGACGGCGGCGGCGCTTTCGCGCCGGGAATGTGGACGAGTGGCGACGAGGCGGTCGAGGCGGCGAAGAGCGGAGAGACGGGAAGCGTGGCCATGAAAAATGCAAGAAGGGAAGCGGCGGGGATCTTCATGATCGTTTGTGCATGCTAGGGAATCGGGCAGCAGACGCGGAAGCCGATGTCATAGACATATCTGTCGTTGTTCACGTTCCCCGTGTATGTCAGGCTGCGGCGGGCTGCCGGACGGCACCAAAGCACGCTGCGGGTATCGAACGCGCCGCCGCGGAGGATGCGTTTGCCGGAAGCGGGGTCGGAGCACACGGCGCCGTTGAGGCCGGCGATGTCTTCCTTGAAGTAGTCGAGCGTGAGCTCGGCGACGTTGCCATGCATCTCATGGAGACCCCAGGAGTTCGGGGGCGTCGTCCCGACGATGGCCGTGCCGTTCGTGGGGCCGGTCGTCGCAGGAGAAACCTTGTAGTATTCGTCCGTTCCCGGCTTGAGCCAGAGCCCCCCTGTCGTGGCGTTGCGCCCGGGCATGGAGGCCTGGACGAGTTCATTGGCGGCGTATCGCGGGGTCCCGTTTGCGTCGTATTCCTTGTACCAGATGACGGTGGGCGCGATCGCGGTGCCGTCGCCCCAGGTCGCTCCGGCGTTGCCGGCGCGGCAGGCGAATTCCCATTGGGCTTCGCTTGGAAGGTCGAACGCGATGCCCGTGCGCGTACGGAGCTTCCCGAGCGGCGACGTCGCGCTCGGCGGGTCGGGCCACTGCGTTGCGCCGCGGATGTGGAGGTAGAAGGCCTGTTCCACGGGGCGGTCGTTCCCGTCGACGACAAAATTGGCGTTGTCGACGCTGGGAGGCATGGAGCCGCCGGTGAGACAGCGGTATTGCGCGTGCGTCGTTTCGAAGACGGCCATGTAGTAGTCGCTGTCGAGCGTGACGGCGTGGGGCGTTTCCGCCGCGGGGCGCGTCCAACCCGGGATCGCGGCGGCTTCGGCGTCGGACGTGCCCATGGCCCATGCGACGCCGGCGGCCTCGATGCGGCGCATCACGAGGCGGTCGCTCTTGTAGCGGCGGTTCGCGTGGAGGCCGCCGGGGAGGAAGTCCTCGGATGGATAGTATTCGAGCGAGGCGGCGGCGCCCTCGATGAGCGGCGCCACGAGGTAGGCCGGCGGAGCGGACGTGCTCCAGGCGCTCACGACGGCGCGAACGCCGTCCGCGGGAAGCAGGGCGAGATCGGTGTCGGGATGCCAGACGATGGCGCGCCGCCCGTTTTCGGCAACCTTGCAAAAGACGTCGCCGCGGGCGTGGCCGCCGATTTTTTCGCCGCCGATGGAGACCCCGGCGGAGTCCACCAGGTCGAGCGTGACGACGGCCGGGGCGTTGGAGAGCGTGTAGGCGATGCTCGCTTCGCGGGCGGTCGCGTTCCACGTCATCGACACGTCGGAGACGACGGGATCGGCGGCTCGCGCAATGCCGAGCGCGGCGATCGGGAGAAGCAGGGCGGAAAGGTGTCGGATGCGTTTCATGGAAGGGGTTCTCCGAATTCGTTGGATGGGGTTGGATGCGGGCGGGAACGTCAGTGGAGGCCGGCGCGGCAGACGACGCGGACGCCGTGCTGATAGACCCACTTCTGGTCGTTGTCGCCGCCGCCGCAGACCGTGTGCTGGCGGCAGGACGGGAACATCTCGCTGGCATGATGGCTGCGGAAGCCGCCGCCCCGCACCACGCTTCTGGCGAGGCCTTCCGGGCAGAGCGACGGGTCGTTCTGCACGCGGCCGCCGAACGCCGTGATGTCGGCGGCGTAGTAGTCGAGGCAGAGCTCGACGACGTTGCCGTGCATGTCGTAGAGCCCCCAGGCGTTCGGGGGATGGATCGAGCCGACTTCGATCGTGGCGTACGTCAGATCCTGCGTGGCTGCGGAAGGTTCCGTGTAGGATGTGCAGATCTCGTTCGGGATGTAGCCCCCGTTGAAGAGATACCGCCCCGGGACGTTGTCCGAGCAGAGGCGATTGCCGCCGGAGCCGTTCACGGCGTACCATTTGACGGTCGTCTCGCTGCGAACTCCCGTGTTCCACTCGCCCTCGACGGTTCCGGCGCGGCAGGCGTATTCCCACTCGGCCTCGCTCGGGAGGTCGAAGTCGAGCCCCGTGCGCGTGCGAAGCTTCCCGAGGAACGACCACTCGGTCGGCGGCGCCGGCCAGGCCATGGTGCCGCGCACAACGCGCGGATAGGCCTGTTCGACGGGGCGGCGGTCCCCCTCGACATCGAAGCGGGCTCCGGTGCTGGGCGAATCGCCGCCCGTCACCGCCCGCCATTGCGCGTGCGTCGTCTCGAAGATGGCCATGTAGTAGTTGTTGGTGAGCATTGCGGTGTGGCCGAACGCATTCGGGTGAATGGACAGCGTGGCCGACCCGGCGTCGAAGCGATTGGGCTCCCAGGTCGATCCCATCGTCCAGGGAATGTTCTTGGCGTCGATGCGGCGCATCACGAGCTTCGACTCGCGGTAGGCCGGATTGGCGAAGAGGCCGCCGGGCAGGTAGTCGGTCGACGGGTAGTAGCGGATGCGCTCGGCGGACGCCTCGGCGAGATCCACGACGAGGCAGGGCGGCGTGGCGTCGACCGCCCAGGCGGTGACGACAGCGCGGAGCCCCTCCGGGCCGGTTCGCTGGTCGGGCCAGGCAGCAAGGGGGTTCCAGTTGATCGAATAGACGTCCTTCACCTCGTCGATGCGGCGGAAGACGTCGCCGGAGACGCCCGCCGAAAGCGGTGCGCCGCCGATCGAGATCCAAACGTCGTCGGTGGCGTTCGTTTGGATGTCGAGCGTCACGACGGCGGGGACGGACGAGAGGCGGTAGGTGATGGTCGCCAAGCGGCGATTGTCCTGTGAAACGACGACGTCGGAAACCACGGGCACGGCCGAGGCGGATGCGGTGGCAAGCAGCACGAGCGCCGACGCGAGGGAGGCAAGGTGTTTCATGATGTGTCTCCTGGTCTAGCGGAGGATGATGAGCGTGCCCTTCACCTTGTGCGAATCGAACGCAATGGCGGGCGAAACGTCCTGGGTGCGGGAGCGCGAATCCAGGGTGACGAGCGCGGCGGCGGACGCCGTGGACGCGGGCGTCGCGGCGGACGCGCGATGGGCGGCGATGCCGAGCGCAACGAGCGCTGCGGCAAGACAGCCGCGGAGGATGAACGTGGAAGCATGCATGGCGGGTTTTCCTTTGTTCTCATGGATGTTTGCACGGGACGCGCAGCCTCGAGGGCGACGCCGTTCCAGATGGATGACTCTATGATGGCGTATCGGTTCAAGATAAACAAGTCGATTCCGCGCAAAAATTACTGAACTTTTTTGACATTCAAGTTGACAAAAACGAATCTGAAGCGCTGGTTCCCCGACGGCGGAATCGGGTGGGCGAGAGACCAAAACGCCGGTGGAAGAGGCGGGAGAAGACAACGTCGGAGGAAAAACCGCATTCCGCGAGGATGACGCCGATCGGCTTGCCCGTCGAGAGCAGGAGGTTGCGGGCGCGGAGAAGGCGCGCTTCGCGGATTTCGCCGGAAAGCGAGCGCCCGGTGGCGCGGAAGAGGTTTTGCGCGGCACGGAGCGACATGCCCATCGCGTCGGCGACATCCTGTGGCTGGGCGCCGGCGCATGCCTCGCGCCGGATGTAGGCGAGACCGGTGGCGAGCTTTGGCGAGGTCACGGGCGAGATGTGCCGGGTGCTCGCGCGGCGGACGACGGAGAGCGGTCCGTAGATTGGCGTCGGCCCTGCAGGAAGCCCATCCATCAACCGTTCCAGCATCCCGGCCGCCTGGCGTCCGGCGCCTTCAAAGTCGATGGCGATGCTCGAGAGCGGCGGCGCCGCGCTCTCGCAGAGGATGGTCTCGTCATCGACGCCGAGCACGGCATAGTCGAGCGGCACGCGCAACTGCCGTTCCTCCAAGAGCGAGAGCGTATGGCGGGCCGTGCAGTCGTTGGCGCAGAAGACGCCGCAGGGTTGTGGGCGCGCCGCCAGCCAGTCGGCGAGGCGGGCGGAGTTTGGACGCCAGTCGACCACGGGGGTTGGGAAGGCTTCCGCGCTCGCTCCGGTCGCCTGCACGGCTTCGAGAAAGGCCTGCCCGCGTTCTCCCGACCAGGCGCCGGGTTCGAAGTGGGGGACGAACGCATAGGAGGCGAATCTCATCGGGAGAAGCTCGTTTGCCGCCAGCCTGCCGATCGCCGCTTGGTCGAGCTGGACATGCGGGAGATTCTTTCCGCCGATTTCGGTCTCCATGAGGACAACGGGGATGTCGAGGCTTTCGGGCGGGATTCCTCCCAGCCAGTTCATCGAGCCCAGGATGACGCCGTCGCATTGCCGAAGGTCGGTGAACGACAGCATTTCCCCGCCGTTGCGCAACACGTCGCTCAAGGAAGAGAGCGGGAAGTCGAGTCGCCAGTCTCGGCGGAGTCCGTAGCCGGCGATGCCGCGCACCATGACCGCATCGATGTTCATCGACGGGTAGAGCGCCACGTAAATCCGCCGCCGACGGGCGATGATGGAAGACCGACGTGCGGGCCGTCTGTTCTTGTTTCCGTTCATATTGGCGATTCTAGCAAAACGAAGCCCGTTTCTCAATTTGAAAGGAAGTTTGGAAACTTGAACCTTGGCTCCTCGACAGTCCCTTTGCCGTGAACCCGCTGGTTTGCCGCTCCCGACGGCTGGAGCTTCGCAACTCCGCAATCTGCAATCCGGCGACGACCCGGATGCCAGCCTGTGGCTTCTAATCCTGGAAGTCGATCTTCACCCAACCGGCGGGGTGGAGGCGGGCTTCGGTGGGGACGTCGTCGACCATCGTCGTTGCGGACGAGTCGGGCGTGTGGAGATAGACTTTTTCAACCGTCTGCAGACCGCGTCCGCCGTCGCCTGAAAGCAGGGCTTCGGCATCGCCGTAAACGGGCTTCGCGGCATCGAGCTCGAAGAACGGCCAGGGAACGGCGATTTCCGCCGTGTAGCCGGCGCCGTCCGCATCGATCGTAAACGTCGCGGTCGCATCGGGAATGTCGCCGACGAATTCGAAGTCGCTCGTGCCGCCCGCCGGTGTCGCGTAGGTCTGCGGACGCTTCTCGCCGTCTGTGAACGGCTTGAACGCGATCACGCGATCCTTGCCGTCCATTCGCGCCGCAAGCACGCGCGTGAAGCCGATCGGTCGTCCGATCGGCCGACGTTCGGGGATCATGGCCGGCGCCATGTCGGGGCCGATCTCGAAGCCGACGGCGTCGCCGCCCTTGAAGATTGCGTTCGCCTCGGTCGCCGCGTTGACGAGCGGCGTCGCGTCGGCGACATGCGCGCGGAAGACGAGGCGGCCGTCGCGGCGGGCGAAGGAGACGTCGCTCAGGGCCTTGGGCTTTGAGCCCAAGAAGACGAGCGGCATCACGCGTTCGAGCCGGACCGTGCCATCGGTGCGCCATTCGCCGTTCACGCGCCCGTTCGTGAAACCCGAGACCTTGAACGTGTGTCCGGCATTGTACGCCCACACTTCGTCCCGCTTGGGGAAGTACTGGATGCGCCCCGAGAAATCTTCGCCGCCGAACGAATACGGGATGCCGCGACCGGGGAGCCCCGGGATGTCGAAGAGATGATCGACGTAGAATCCGTCCTTCGTATAGAGGGTGAAGACGCCCCATTCGGACGCCGCGACGGTGTATTCGTCGTTCAGAAGTCCTGCGTAGCACCAGTGGTGGAGCATTTCGCCGGGCTTCATGCCGCCGACGGCCTTGCGGCCGACGCGCCAGAGGAGCCGTCCCTTGGGATCGTACTTGGTCATGAACACCGCGCCGACATCCGCCGTGTGGCCCATGCCCTGGTGCATGTGTTTCGTATAGGCTTCGGTCGCATATTGCGGGCTGCACGCGACGGCTGCGTAGAAGTTGCCTTCGGCATCCCGACGCATCCCGACGAGACCCAGGCGCCAGGTGCAGTAGAGTTTTTCCATGCCCGGGATGATTTCGGGAATCGCGATGTACGCGGCGGCGGCATCCCACTGCGGCACGCCGGCCTCCGAGAACCCGCGACAGGGAACGCCGATGACGAAATTGTCCATCGTGAGGATGAAGAGGTCTCCGTTCGCGGTCATGTGCAGCGCGCCGCCCGTGTTCGCGAGCCGGAACGTGCGGCCTTCGACGGACGAGACGGCGACCTTTTCCTCCGGCTGCATGCGGTTGTCGCCGTTTGCGTCCATCCAGAGTTCGAAGGCGTGGGTCTTTGGATTCTTCACCTCGGACGGCAGGCGGTAATAGCCCGCGACCGGCTTCATGTCGTCGCCGTCGATGAGGCAGATCGTCATCGGCTGCGTCGGATTCCGGTGATCGGCCGTGCCGTCCGGGACGAGATATTTCCTCCCGTTCTCCGCCTTGAGGATCTCCGGCATGGTCATGGTGTTCATGATGCAGCCGAATTCCGGGATTCCGGCGCCGATGAAGTCCCATGAGGCGTCCGGATGGCCGGCGCCGCCGTCGGCGGGCACGCGGGCCCGCGCGAAGGAACCCGGTCCGGAAAGCGAATAGTACTGGAGCAGGGGATCGTCCGAATCGGGGATGTTGGACGGCGAATAGGCCGTGTAGCCGTAGTATTTGCGGAGCGTCTCGCCCGTGGCGGCGTCGAGGAGCGTCACGATTTTCGGCGTGGACGCCTCCGTCACCATCAGGACGCCCGTCTTGTCGACGGCAAGGCCGAAGGGATATTGGAAGGACGTCGTGTCGAGCTTGCCGAGGAAGCCGCGGCCGCCGCGCTGGCCGAGCGTGCGGACGAGCCGGCCGCCCTCGAACGTCTTGACCTGCTGGCTCGCGCCGAGGTCGCTCACGTGGATGCGTCCCGCCGGATCGACTGCGACGCCATGGGGGGCGTCGAGGCCTTCCGCGACGAGCGTCGCCGTGGCGCCGGTCTTCGGATCGACGCGCACGACCGCGCCCGGCAGCGTCGCCACGACGAGCGCGCCGTCGTGGAGCCAGAGCCCGCGCGGCCCCTGCACGGGGATCTCGCGCGTCTTCATGCCCGTCTCGGCGTCGTGGACGAGGATGCGGCTGCCGTTGAAGTCCGAGATGAAGACCTCGTTTCCTTTCACGGCGACGCCGGCGATGTTGAAGGCGTACTCGGGGCGGACCGCGGAATTCGGCGGCAGGGCCGGCGGGGCGGGATCGATGTCGATGTCCATCGCGCCGACGCCGGACGGCCAGATGTCGTAGTTGCCTGTTTCCGCGTCGACCTGGACGAGTTTCACGACGGGCGCATTCTCCTCGCGCCGTTCATAGACGAGATAGACCTTGCCGTCGGCCGCGGCGAGGCACGAATAGTTGCCCCAGCCGTCCACGACGAACGGCATGGTGCGCCAGACGACCTTGCCGTCGAAGTCGGTCTTGACGATGCCCTTGCCGCTTTCGCACATGTGCCAGACGTAGTAGCGCCCCGTTTCGTCGCAGGCGGCGTCCACGACGGGGCCGTGGTCGCTGCCCCAGCCGCCGCGGCGGTCCTTCGTTTCATAAGGCGGTTCGCCGCTCGTGCCGACGGTGCCGAAGTAGGCGACGTCGAGCCCGTCGTGCGCGTAGGCGCCCCAGCGGTAGTCGCGCCCCGCCTCGCACGGGAAGCCGAGCGCGTCGCGTCCGTCCCAATGGACGGCCACCTCGCCGGCGTCGTGTTCTTCGCCGCCGATCAGTTCGCGTATGACGCCGCCCTTTTCGTCGAAGATGTTGACGGAGACCTTCGCCTTCTTTGGCAGGGTGAAGCGAATCTCGGCATAGCCTGTCGTATCGACCGCGTTCCGCTGCTTCGCCGCCGCGGCGATGGACGCGAACGTGATCCCGGACGGCGGAAGGCCGCCTGTGGCGTGGAATTCGATTTGCCCCCATGTGTCGAGGTTCAGGAACGCGAACGCTCCCGGATCCCTGCGATAGATCGCGGCGGCGTAATGTCCGTCCGTCCCCGGGAACCACTTGATGTCTGCAATCGCCGTCATGCGTTCGCCGGGGGCGAACGGGCATTTTCCGTCTTTCACGCCGAGCGCGCGCCAGGGGATGCGCGCCTCCATCGTGAGCGACCGCTCGCCGACCGTTGATTTCATCGCCGATCCTGCGGGAAAGTTCGTTGACTCGCAGTCGAAGAACGCGCCGGGCGTCACGTACAGGTTGTCTTGGCCGGTCGTGGAGTTCCGCCAGAGATTGATGCAGGCGACGTCGTCCTTCCCGCGGTAGAGCGAATTCGGATCGCGCCGGTTGGCGCGCGGCAGGGGGAAGGGGAGCGATCGATCCGTGCAGAGCCGGATTTGGACGAGGTCGCCCTGCCAGTAGCGATCCTGGGGGCGGTGCTCGTTCACATTGTCGCGATTCCCGAGCGCCATTTCGACGCCGATGTAGAGATTCGCCGTGTCGTACATGAAGTAGATCGCCGCATTTTCCAAATCGGCGCGTTCTTCCGCGTTCCACGCGAGCACGGCGCCGGAGCGATCCCAGTCGTCGAGCCGGCCGTCGATGACGGGCGGGCGTCCGTCCTTGACCGGCAACGCCGCCGCGACGCCGTCCAGGCACGACGTGCCTCCAAAAGCTGTTGTAGCGAACCAACCCATGATTGCACTCCCCAGTAGTAGTGGCGACTGTTTTTTCATTGTTCTTTCTGGAGACGACCGCAAACCAGACGCTCCAAGGTGTTCTCGAATACGAAGACGTTTTCCACGGTTTTTCATGGTGGCGAAGTATAGCCGATTCAGGCGGGTTTCTCAAACCCATTTTATTTGATTTAATGTTTTGATGGTTTTGGCTTGATGGTTGATTGTCTGACTCAATGTGTGTACAATGGAACGACAAAGAAGGGTTTCTTTTGTCCTTTTGCCCAATTGTCCCATGAAGCAGAAAAACACAACAAAATCGACCAATACAAGCCGTAGCCAGGTTGTCCGGGAAGAAGTGAATTTTTTCCCGGTGTCTGATTTCTTTGCTGGCAGCGGACTCGTAACGGAGGGTTTGTCGGATTGTTTTTCTGTTGTTTGGGCGAATGACATTTGCGAGCGCAAGGCCAAGGTGTACCAGGCCAACCATGGACAGGCTCATTTTCTAACCGGTCCAATACAGCAGGTTCGAGGCTCTGATTTGCCTGAGACCGTCATGTCATGGGCCAGCTTCCCTTGTCAGGACTTGTCTCTTGCCGGCAATATGGTTGGCATCAAATCGGCGAGGAGCGGACTTGTCTGGGAGTGGTTGCGTGTTTTGGACGAGTGCGATACTTTGCCGCCGGTTCTCGTGGCCGAGAACGTTATCGGGTTGATTTCCGCGCATGGAGGCAAGAACTATTTGCAATTGCACAACGCATTGCGCCAACGAGGATATTCGGTTGGCGCGATCATTCTTGACGCCGTGGATTGGGTGCCGCAATCCCGTCCGCGTGTTTTTGTCATTGCTTTCTCGACACAATTTGAAATTCCTGCGCGATTGCAGTCTTCCGAGCCGCTATGGTGCCACACCGACGCGATAAAAAATGTAGCGGGGAAATGTCAGGACTGGGTATGGTGGAACCTTCCAAAGCCATACCCGAGAAGAAAAGGGTTGTCAGACATCTTGGAGTGGGGCGCCCCCGTAGATCCACCCGATAAACGCGACAATTTATTTGCGATGATTCCCCCTTCTCATCGCAAGGAGCTCTTTTCAGTTTCAAAACCGGGCGCTTCCGTCTTCCCAGGGTACCGCCGAACGCGCAATGGCAAGCAGGTACTTGAGCTGCGGTTTGACAACGTCGCGGGATGTTTGCGGACGCCTGAAGGCGGGAGCAGTCGTCAGATCGTCGTGATCCATGACAAAAATGGCATGTTGAACACTCGCCTTTTAACCGTTCGAGAGACGGCCAGACTAATGGGGGCTCCGGATTCGTATCATCTTCCCGGCAGTTACAATGACGGATACAAGGCAATGGGCGACGCCGTTGCCGTTCCTGTTGTGAAATGGCTGGCGCGTCATTTGCTCAATCCGCTCTGCAACATTGCCTCAAAAAAGGAACTTTATTGTGTCCAAGTACAATAAACAGCTTGAAGCGTTCGCTATTGAATCGAAAATGAAGGGACGTGGGGCTCTCTGCGTTGCCTTGGTTGTCACACGCCATGCCAAGCGAAACGGCTTGCCGCTGGATGACGCCAAGTTGCTGACCGAAGGCGGCGGACAGGTACTTGGCTTGGGCAAGGGAGCGGTTCAAGCCATTCTTCGCGATCATGGCATTACGAAGGTTTTAGCCGAAGAGGGAGGTCGCACGAGTCGTGGAAGCATCGGAAACATGCAAAACTACGTTCGATTTCTCAACCGGCTTGCACAATCCGAAGAGGTTGATCTCGGTGCCATTGAGAACTGGTGGATCGAGCGTGTGAAAAAGTTTTTCGAGGCGAAGCCCATGGTGTTTCGGCTGGATAAGCAAAGTTCCTTGCGGACGGCGGTCCGCGACCTTCTGGAACAAGCTGAAGCCCGCCAGAAACAAGACCCCGGAACGATGTTTGTGGGTGTCGTCCTTCAGCATTTGGTTGGAGCCAAGCTTGAGCTGATTCTGGGACGTGAAATCGAAACTCACGGGGCGTTTGTCGCTGATGGTGTGACAGATCGAGTCGGCGACTACGTGGCCGAAGACGTTGTCATTCATGTGACGTCGTCGCCGGGCGAAGCCTTGCTGCGGAAATGCGCCGAGAACATCGAGCAAGGGCTTCGTCCGTTGATCATTACAACATACCGCAAAGTTTCCATTGCCGAAGGATTGGCGGAGAATTTCGGGATTTCGGAGCAAGTTGAGTTTTTTGATGTCGAACAGTTCTTGGCTTCGAATATTTTGGAGTTGTCTCGGTTCAAGCCATCGTCGCAACGGATGACGGTTTCGGAGCTCGTCAAGCGATACAACCGTCTCGTCTCATGCGAAAACAACCCGAGTCTGCTTATTCGAATCTAAACGTGCCCCAGAAATCGGGGTTGATCATCGCTTCCGTCGGCAGGTCGCTCATGATGGCGGTGTTCTTGTTGGACCAGTAGTGTCGCGCCGCCGCCCGGGTGCCGCTTGCATCGGAGACGATCCGCCCGACATCGCCCTTCACCTCGCCCGAGGGCGTGAAGTGAATCGCCGCGAGCGGCACCGTCGCCGTCAGCTTCACGCGATTGCCGGACCGGGCGACTGTCGCCGTCACGTCGTCCAGGATGCGGACCCGGTCGACGTAGGCCGTGCGCCAGGGGCTCGAAAATCCGATTTTGGCCTCTTCCGGCGTGCCGGGCACGAGGTAGTCGTAGAGGACGCAGACCGTCTTTCCTTCGAACGGCGCGAACACGAGCCGGATGTCGCCGGGCTGGACGCCCCGCTTCACCCCGGCGTCTTTTCCGGTTCGCAGCATCACTTCCAGCGTGTCGCCGCTTTTGAAGAGCTCGAACGGATTCTTCCCTTCGTTGACGAACGGGGCCGCATCATCCCGGACCGTGGCATGCACGTAGAGATTCGTCGCATCGCAGCCGAGGCGGAAGCCGTCGATGGCGGCGTCCTGCTCGACCGGCGCGCCGCGCTTCACCGTGTACACCTTGGGCTCGTGCTTTTTCGCCGCGGCCTTTTCCGTGCGGGCCACGGCGGCGGCGATTTGATTTGGCGTGACGGTGAAGGTGCCGCCGACGAACCGCTTGATGTCGTCGAGACCGGTGAGCTCGACGACGGCGCAGTGCCCCTTGCCGACGATGTACGTGTAATGATGGCGTCCGTCCACACCTTGGATGCGTTCGAACGTGCCGCCGAAATGTTCGTCGTAGAGCGACGTCTCGGCGAGCGTGCGGGGATCCGGGATGTTGTTGAAGTTCCAGACCGTCGCCGCGACGCGCTGGTCGCGGAAGATCCGCCCGAGGTAGAGCCCGTCGTCGGCCGTCATCAGGTACGAGCAGCCGAGGTTCGAATTGAACGCGACCACTTCGCCCGCGTCGCCGTCCGTCGGCGCCATGCCCCAGATTCGCGTTGGCGCGATCAGGACGCCCGGTTCGTCTCCGGACGCCGTCGTGCGGTGGCCGGCGTGGAGCCCGGGCCATTGGTTGAGGTAGCGCCAGCGCTCGACGCCGTCGGGCGTCAGCGACACGAGCGGACGTCCCAGTGCGATGATGTTCCCGTTGGAATCCGGCATCAGCCCTTGCGCTTCGATGACGCCCGGCTTCGTCTCCGTCGGAATCTCGTAAATCGGATGGCCCCGGTCGGTGAAGCCCGTCGGCTTGAAGGCGACGAGCCGCCCGATCTTGTAGAGGTCCGTCACGCCGGCGACTTCGAAGGCGGCGTTCATGCGCCAGTTCCAGGATGCGGTGACGCTTTCAATCGGTTTGCCGTCGTACTCGAGGACGCGCGTCTTCACCTCGTCCTCTGAAATCCCGCCGTCGTCGTCGAGGTCGGTCCAGGTGAAGAGCATCCCCGGTTCGGCCTGTATCGACGGGATGGCGTTGGTGATGTTCCCGGTTTCGCGGAAGGCGCTGCGGAAATCCTTGACCGCGCCGACCGCCGCCACGGGGCGCACCCGGTCCTTTTCGTATTTCCAGAGCACGCAGTGGGGGTGGCAGTGGGGCGGCTGGAAGCTCGTGAACCATAGCTCGCCGCGCGAGCGGAAGCAGTAGCTCGGATAGTCGGCCGGGGCAAACGGCGGGAACTCGGGCGCATCGGGGCGGTAGATGAGGTTCACGGGCGACACGTCGCCCGTCGAGGGGTCGCGGCGCAGTTCGAGGCCGCGGTAGAACAGCCGCGTTTCGTCCTCGGGGTCGATGCACCCGTCGCCGCCGTACTGCGTCGGCCCGAGCACCTGTTGCACGCAGCGCGCCGTTTTCGGATCCCAGATCGAGACGCGCTTCTCCCAGTGGGTGTGCTCGGCGACCCAGACGCGGCCCCGCGCGTCGACTTCGACGCCGGCGGGTTCTTCGAGATCGTCGTTGTCCCATGTGCCGATCCGCCGCTTGCCGGGCTTGCCGAGCGTCTGCACGCGGCGGCCGTCCGCCGTGTAGGCGAAGACTTGATGAAGCGGCTCGCCCGCGCCGATCCAGATGAGGCCGTCGTCCCCGACGCCGAGTCCGAGGATGTTCTCGATGTCCGTCGTGAAGAGCGTCTTCGTCTCGAACGTCTTGACGTCGAGCGTCAGGACGTCGCGCCCGGACGTCGTCAGCAGGAGGCCGTCGCTGTACGGGCGCAGGCGCCCCGGCGTCGGCAGCTCGATCTCCTTCACGAGGACGGGCTTCCATTCGTCGAACTGCGTATGCACCGTGGCCCACGAGAAGTGCCGGTGCGGCGCGGCGTTGCCCTTCGAGATGTCGTAGATGCAGATGCGGTTCTCGCGGCCGAGCGAGACGAACGCCGTATCGCCGCGCACCTGGAAGCCGGACACGGTGACATCGAAGAAGTCGATGGCCTTTTGGTCTTTCTCCGGCGGCGGGTTCTTCTTGAGGAACACCTTCCTCGACTGGTAGCCGCGCGCCGGGTCGATGCGGATGATCTCCTCGTCGGTGCCGTTCCATCCCGCCTGCGAATAGCCGTAGCAGAAGCCGTTGTCGATGCAGATTTCCTGCGGCACGGCCACCCAGAAGCGCGTTTCGCCCCACAGCTTCCTCATGTCGATGTCCGTGAGGATGACGCTGTCGCCGTGCTCCGCCCAGGCGTTGAGCCACATGTTGGAGCCGTCCCGCACGACGCCGCGCGGCGGGTCGTGGTCGGCGAGCCAGCCGCCCGTCTCGTCCACGGTCTGCCAGGGGCGCCGGTCGGACGGGATTCCCAGCGGGTAGTACGTGTAGCGGTAGTCGAGCGTGAGCGGCGGGATCGCCACGCCGCGCCACGAGTAGGCGCCCGGTTCGAGCACGGGATGCCCGTCGATGCCGGTCAGGTCCCACGTCGCCTCGCAGGCTCCGGCGGCGAAGGGGAGATCCGCGACGGGGTTGGCAATGACGCGCCCCGCGCCGTCGCGGATTTGGATGGTGGCGGCGCCGTCGAACGGCATGTCGAACGCGATGCGGACGCCATCCGTTCCGTCCGTCCGTTGCGGAGGTTCCGGCTCGGTCCACGGCGAGAGCACGGCGATTTCGCCGAGGCCGGGCACAGGGATTTCGCGTTGCTGCCCGTGCAACGCCCATCCGCCGCCGACGAAGCGCAGCCGGAGCGCCGTCGAGGAAAACGGCGCGTCGGCCGTCCAATGGCGCCAGCAGCGGAAGTTGGCGTTGTCGTTCTTCGGCATCGGCGACCAGGCGCCGTCCTGATCCTTCCAGGACGCAGGGGCGCCGTCGATGCGCGGGTCGCCGGTGCCGACGTAGGTTTCGACGCGGACGTTGTCATGGTGCGGGAAGGACTCCCACTGCCCCGTCATGATGAAAAGCCCGCCGATCGGCACGTCCTGCTTCCAGTTGAGGACGATCCACTCCGGATCGTCCTCCGTCGGCGGCGTCTCGCGGGCGGCGAATTCGAAGTTCTTCGTCGCGTTCACCCGCTCGTCCACCAGGGACTCGGGCATGTTCTGGCCGGGTATGGGACGGAACCCCCGGCTCGGGTCGCCCTTGGAGGAGACGGTCACATGCGCCAACGGCGCGATGTTGACCACGCGCTCGGGGAGGAAGAGGCAAAACGGCTTTTCCGCCTTCATCTCGACCGATCCGTCCTGCCGCCGGGCCGGCTTGGCCTCGGCCTCGACGGTAAACTCCTGTGCGTCCGCATCGAGCGGCACGATCTCAAGCCGGTCCGCATAGACGACGACCGTTTGCCCTTCCACGGGGAAGGCGAACGCCTCCGTCCGTGCGTCGGTCTCGCCGGACGCGACTGCGCCGACCAGGGCCAGCGACGCGATCAACAGTTTTTTCATTTCAACATTCCCGTAAAATTATCTGTCGTAGTTTTCATGGTAAAAAAGCGTTGTTGATTATAGTCGATTCCAGCGGATGCCTCAATCCCGTTTTATTGGTTTTAATAGTCTTTTGGGGGTCATTTTTGGGGTCTGTCCCCAAAAAAGGCGTTAGCCGCCAAGAACCGGGAGGTTACTTTGTCGCGAGCTTTGGCTTTGTCGGTCCTATGAGCAAGCCGCTGCCTGGCAAAAGGTTGGCGCGGAGCGGTCGGGGCGACGCCGTCCCGGCGAGCCGCTTTTCGCCCGTGCGCCAGCGCGGAGCGCCTCGGAGACGGGGGCACGGACATTCCTGTCCGTGTTCGCTCACGGGTTGGAAAACCCGTGCTCCTTTGCCATTTGCCCGCGGAGACCGCGGTCCCCAGCGACACGGCCCACCATGGGCGAACCCGAAGCCGGAATGATCTCGTGGGGTCTGTCCCCAAGGGGTGTGTGTCAGAATCGTAACATGGTCTCCGGCATCATGCGGCAAAGATCGGTGCCCTGCGAACACCTTTGCGGTTGCGATGTTCCCTCCAGCATTCGTCGTGGAGGTCGTCGATGACGATCGCCCTCACCCAAAGCACGTCCGGGGCTCCGTCGGGCGACCACCGCTGCCCGGAAAGGTTCGTGCGTTGCTTGACCAGCGACTTGCACGCCCCTTCGATTGCGCCGGAGCCGATGGGCCAGCCCTCTCGACGGAACCGGCGGTACTGCATCCGCTTGCGATGGGTCCTGAAATACGAAAGCCGCCTGTCGATCCCCTCGAGCGTCGCCTTGGATCCCTCCACGCCCGCGGCCTGCTGAAGCGGGCCGGACATGAGGGCTCCGACCACCTTCGCCGCCAGGCCCAGCGCCGCCTCGCGCAGGCTCCCTTCCAGCCGGGAGAGGTCGCGGCTTGCGTTCCGTGCGTCCTCCCCGGCTTGGGGCGCGGCGCCGACGAACCCTACGATCGCCGCTTCGATTTGGCCGAGCGTCGTTTTTTTTTAGAGTCCGCGGCCTGCCCGGCCATGCCTTCCCCCACGGCCCAGATTCCCTCCATCAACTCGGCGACCCGCCTGCCGCGGTCGATCTCGGCCTGCACCCGGGGCGCATCGGCCGCCTTGACGCGCTCCGAGACGGTCTTCCCGCTGACGGAGCGCGCGAGCACGTAGTAGGGCCCCGTCTCCCGGGTCGTGCCGTCAGCGGCCTTGCGGGTGTGGAACTGCTTGAAGAGCCTGCCTCGCCTGACGGGGAGGTTGGCGGTGATTTCCGCGAAGATTTGGGGGAGTTGCATGGGAATCCTCTCCTTTGCGGTTGTTTGTAGTTGAAACGCTACAAATTATGGCGGCGTCGCAAGCGCTGCACAAGCGAAATCTGATTCACCTGTCACTTTTCTGACACACACCCGCGCAAAACCACCCAAACTTTCGACTGGCGGAAACGAGGACGATCTGATAGAATTTGAAACATAAAATCCAAGGTGTCGTGTAGAAGAGCAGAAAAAGGAAGGATGTCGGGCATGACAGGCGAATGGTTTGCGACCGCTATTGAATATCTGGGCGTTTTCGCCTTCGCTGTGAGCGGTTTCCGCATCGCCGCGACGAAGCGCTACGACATCTTCGGCGCCGCCGTGGTCGGCTTCGCGACCGCCGTCGGCGGCGGGACGCTCCGCGACGTGCTCATCGACCAGCCCGTCTTCTGGATGGAATCGCCGAACTACCTCGTCTGCACGCTGGCCTCGTTTGTCTTCTACGCCCTCTTCCGGAACCAAGTCAACAAGTTTGGCGAGACAATCCGGCTGTTCGACACCCTCGGGCTCGCGATGTTCAACATGATGGGCATCAAGGCGGCCTTGGGGGCCGGATACGGGATGTTGGTGGCGGTCATCATGGGCGTCGTCACAGGTGCCGCCGGCGGCGTCTTCCGCGACCTGCTGTCCCAAGTGCCGCCGCTCATCTTTCAAAAGTCGGAAATCTACGCGTCGGCCTGCCTGCTTGGTGGAATGACCTACGCCGCGGGCACGGCGCTGGGGCTTCACGACATCGGCGTGCAATCCGCCGCGATCCTCGTCGTGATCGTCGTTCGCATTCTTTCACGCGCGCGCAACATCACCTTGCCCTACGCACCGTAGCTGTACAGCACCCCAAAAAGATTTGCCTTGGGGATTTTTGAGGTCTGTCCTGGGACTGCCCCCAAAAACCTATGGATTTGAGGCGGGCTCCGGGAAGCGGGAGGCCATGATCTTCGCGGCCGGCGCCCAGAGATCCACGTAGGGAATCCAATACCCGGGATTCTCCTTGTGAACGCTCCAGGTCTTGTCTGCTGGATCCTGCGTCGCACGCGTTGGAAATCCCGCCGCCTTGTCCGGCGCATAACTGAGAGTCCAGATCATCCACCCCACCCGTTCAAAGGCGAACATCGCCAACATCCCGGACTGGAATTCCCTGTGGACAAGCTCGGGTTTGCCGCCGCCGCCAAACTCGGTGCAAAGCACCGGTACGTTGTATTTCTTCTGGAAGGCGCGGATGTACGCCTGAACCTCCCAGGGGTTGTTGTCCAACGGATAGTCGTGAAAGGCAAACACAACTCGGTTGCAAGGCGCGTCGATCATGTCGGCGAGGCCTTCCCATGTCGCTTCCAAGGCTCGCGCATGGCTCCAGTGATGGGTTCCGACAAGAATGATGTGGCGGTCGTCCACCTTGCGGATGGCGGCGATGCAGCGCTGGTACCATTTCCGGGCGGTCTTGGGATCGCATACAGGTTCGTTGCACAATTCATAGCCCAGGATGTAGGGCTCGTCTTTGTAATGCGTAGCGACCTGAACCCATCGGTCGACCCAATTCTGGAAACGCGATTCCGTCCATCCCGCGGACGCCTGTTCGCCGCGGGCGGTCTCTTCGTCGATCTCATTCTTGAAGTAGGCATGATCGTCGAGAATGACATAGAGACCATGACGCTTGGCCGCGTCAACGACGGGATCGATAAAGGACGTGATGTCGTCGAATGCAAGCGGCTCGTGCGCCCGGTTGTTGAAACGGGTCGTGTAAAATGCGAGCCGGAGCGTGTTGAGCGACATCGACTTGCAATACGCCGCCACCTCCTCGTCGTACCCGCGCACAATGACGTTCCGGGCATAGCCCACCCCGACGGGATAAAACGGCCGTTCGCCCCCTCGGCTCGCAGGCGAGGTCACAATGTCCCGCCCTTTGACGTCCAGCCAGACGTGCCGGGTGTCGGCCAGATAGCCAAAAACACGCAGGGGCACAGCTTGATCCGCCAACGTCTTCCCCCCGACTATCGAAGCATGCAAGACACTTTCCCTTCCAAGGGCGATCGGCGGGTTTTCCCACGTGAAGCGATAGTGGCCGCCTGTGGCTCGCACCTTCCGCTGATGAGCTTTGCCCGAACCATCAACCAATCGCAACATGACGTCGGCGGGGGATTCGTTCACACGCCCCTCGATCTCAAGCTTTGTCGCATTCTCGGAAGGAGGGTTTCCCAGCGTCACGGAAAGGTTCCGCATCCGCACAAGTGAAATTTTCCGGATTTCGATTTCTCCGGGCGAAGAGCCGACGATCCGAACGTTCTCAATCAGATCCTGGGTGCCAATGTCGGACGACGGGTCGTTGCCGAAGCGGATCATGTTTGAGTTTTTGTCCGTGCCGGCAATGATGGTCCTGTCCGCAAAAGGCAGTTGCAGCAACTTCCAGCCATCGCCAAGTTCCAGCGCCGACGCCACCGGAAGCGAGTGGGTTGGAGCCGACTTCCGTATCGCAGGCGAGACGGACATGTCCAGCGTTTCCAAAGCCGCAGCAAGGTTTTCGGGAGGAGAACCCGCACTTCGGAACGTCACCTCGATTGCAGAGAACACATCGCCCAGATAGGGAATCGGATCAAAACGCGTGGGACCCAAGAGCGTTCTCGATTTCGCGCCCGCGCCGCCCTTCGGCAAAACGACTTTCATCGTTCGGGATTCCGGAACCATCTCGACCTTGCCGTCGCGAAAAGCGCTTGGCTTGCCCGGATGGTTCCGCTCGCTGAAAAGCACCCGTTCATCCGAGGGTATCAACCGGGGGCGAGCTTGCCCGGCAAACGCGGAGGTCAACAACATCGGAGCCATCATGATCCAACCACAAAAACTGTTTTTCATCGTCGAGCCATCATCCGTCTAGTCGTCTAGTCATGCTTTCAAGACGCCGCCATCAGCGAATCGTGACAAGCGTCCCTTGATCTGGAAGAAAGTCGAGGCGCAGGGCGTTGACGATGGCAAAGCCGCCGCTGGACGGCATGTCGCGGATGAGCATCTGCCCGGTTGCATCGGCTTTCACCTTCAGGCTCGTGGACAGCACGTCGTTGGACGTCGAGGCGTCGAACGTGCTCCCCGCCGTGTAGGACACGGCGCCAGAAGCACCGGCGACGCCCGTCGTGTAGTCCGTGAATGTCATCGTCCGCGTATTGTTGTTGTCGTAAGCGTAGAAGGTCAAGTTGTAGCGAGCTTCCGGAGTCAAGCCCGACAGGCCGATCCAGAACGGCTTGTTCGTGTCTTTGGCCAAAACGAAATCCCGGTACACATCGCTGTACGTGAACGCCCCGTCGTTCGAGGACGGCGCGGATCGGTCCCGCGAAAGCATTCTAGAGGTGTCTGTCAGGTTCGTTCCGGCGGCAAGGGCGATGACAACCGTCCCTGTGCAGCCATTCGTGTTCAGTGCGCCATACGAAGCGGTGAGAGGGCCATCGGTGTCGCCTGTCGGCGCCATGAACGGGCAGAATCCGGTTTGCACCTGCCTCAGGTCGGTTCCAAAATCGACGTTTAGCGAGAGCGCCGAGGCACGAACACCCTTCGCCAGGGAAAGCCCGCTGATCACGGCTGCAGAAGTGGGCAGCGTTGAATAGACACGGACAAGAAGGTTCCCGTCCGAATCGGAAATCATCGCCAGCGTTCCGGCATAGATGTTCGACGGCGTGTTCGCATCGAATGTCGAAGCCGCCGTAAAACTCACGGAGTCCGCAACCCCGGGCGATCCTCCTGTGTAATCGACAAAGACCATCTTGCGCGTATTGTTGTTGTCGTAAGCATGGAGTGTGAGGTTGTACGCCGTTTCCGGGTTCAAGCCGGAAAGGCCGATCCACAGGCTCACATTTAAAGCCGACGTGATAAAATCACGATAGACATTGCTGTAGGAAAACCCAGTGGCCCCCTCGTCAGGTGCGCCGCGATCTCTCGCCAACAGACTGGTGGTCGACGTGATGTCGGCGCCGGCCGCGAGGGTGAGCGTTGCTTGGCCGGGCGTGCCCGACGAGGTCCATTGCGGGTCGAGGTCCGCATAGGTCTCGCTTATCGGCCCCGGTGTGTTGACAGTTGGTATGCCGAACTGATTCCAGCCCGCCTGTTGGCTTGATGTGCCAGCGTTGAAATCCACGCGCAAGATCACATCGTTTGCACGGACGTCGTCGGTGAATGCGGCAACAACCATGACAATGAGAACAAACCGACTGAACAAGGCAATCGTCTTCATGGGTTTCATAGCCTCCTTGTGTTGATTAAATGCTTTTCGCGTTGGCGAGAATGAAGCGTTCAGCCTCGGCGCACCAGAGGTTGTTGTTCTTGGCGACAATCTTCGCCAGGCCCGCGAAAACGTCGTTGTCGGCACCCAGACGCTCGAAGTCGGCGATCGCCGTGAGCGGCATGCTGATCTGCGTGTAGACGAGCTTCTTGCCGCCGGGGATCTTCGGCAGGTCCAGCGTCGTCTCCGCCACGCAGTCGAGGCCGCCGACATGCGTGATCATCGCCGAGGGATCGACCTTGCCCGACGCCATGACGTCAAGCGACTCGATCAGGTCGGACGTCGTGCCGCCGCTGTTGCCGGCGACGTGCGTGAGGTTGTAATGGACGTTGTAGAAGTTGAACTTGGCGGCAAACGAAGGATCCGTCGGCCCCGCAAAGAAGTTCAGGCAGCCGTCGTAACCGAGAATGGCATCGCCTTGCTCGATCACGGCAGGAACCGGGGCGAAGACGAACACGTCGTTGTAGCCCTTGCCACCGGTCGGCTTCATCAGCTCGGATACGACATCCGTCATGCCGGACGTGTTGAGATAGATCAGATCCACACCACAGCGCTTCGCCTCCTCGACCGTATAGATGGAGGCGGCGCGGGCAAGACGGTCGGCATCAATGTCGGTCACGACCAGCCGTCCAGGCTGACGAGGCCCGTGGAGGGCGAAGTCGATCGCGCCGAGCCCCATCGGGCCGACGCCGGCAAGCAACGCCATGTTGCCGCCTGCGATGATGCCCATCGCATGCTCGTAGCTGCCAGGCTTCACATAATGGTAGTTGACGTTGAAGGCGCCGACGATGCAGGACATCGGCTCGCCCAGGGAGCCCAGGTAGAACGCATCGCCCGTGTAGGGAAGCAGACAGCCGCGCTCCATCACCTTCCCGGGGATCACGATGTGCGTTGCCGCGCCACCGATGTACGGGAACGTATAGCCAGGGGCGGCATAGACGTTGTCCGGATGGTTCATCGCAGGCTGAATGGCGAACTTCTCGCCGGGCTTGAACTGATCCGCCCACTTCGCGCCAACCTCGAGAATCTCGCCGCAAAACTCATGGCCGATGATGATCGGGTTCGTCGCAACGTCCTTGGGGACGCGCTTGTGGCCGGCGCCCTGGATGGCCGCCTTGTAAGAGGACATGCAAATGCTGTCCGAGACCACCTTTGCCAGAATCTCGTCGTCCCGCATCTTGGGCAGATCGAATGCCTCGAGCCGCAAGTCGTTCTTGCCGTAGAGTCGCACCGCTTTCGTCTTCATCATGTTCTCCTCAAAATGATCGTTTGCTGGTTGAAATGCCGACTATCATACCAGATTCAGTGTTACTTGTTAACACAAAAATGTTAATTTTTCACACCCTCGTAAATCCCGTGACTTTTCAAGGCGTTTTGAATATACTGTTTCCTTGCTTCGTCTAATAAACGTTGTCCTTTCTAAACCATAGAACGCCAGGAGATATCACATGAGATCAAAATCCTTCCAGACCTCTTCCCTTTTCATCGCCGTTGTCGCATGCCTCGCGCTTGTCTCGGGCTGCATGAATCAAGACTACGCCGGCACCACCTACTCGCGTGATCACGCGCGCCAGGGGCACACCATCTACGTCGCCACGATCCAGTCGATCCAGAACGTGACGATCGAGGGCACCGAAGGCGTGCTTGGCGGCATCGGCGGCGCCGTCCTCGGCGGCGTCATCGGCCACTCGATCGGCGGTGGCAGCGGCAAGGACATTGCCACGGCGGCCGGCGCCATCGGCGGCGCCGTCGCAGGATCGGCCATCGAAGGCGCGGCCACCAAGAAGGCCGCCATCGAAATCACCGTCGTGTACGAAAACGGCTCGGCTGAAGCGATCGTCCAGCAGCCTGGAACCGACGTCTTCTCGGTCGGCCAGGTCGTGCGCGTCGTGGTCAACGCCGACGGCACCAAGCGCGTCCGTCCGTAACCACCCGCCTCATGAATCTCAAAAGCTGGGTCACAGACGCCCACGAGCGTCTCTTCCCTGTCGGCAACACCGTTCGCACCGAGCCGCTCGTCCTCGACGCGGCTCGCGGCGAACGGCTTGCCTTCCAGGCGGCGGTTGCGTTCGGCGCCGACGCCGACGCACCCGAGGTCGTCACCATCGAGGCCGCCGCCGAGGCGCCCGGCCTCGACGTCCGAATCCGCCGCGTCGGCTTCGTGCCCATGGCGCACCACAACACGGAAACGCCGGACGACGAGCTCGACTGCCTCGGCCACGTGCCCGGCTACGTGCCCGATCCGCTCTTCGACGAGACACAGGCCGTCCTTTGCCGCCGCGAAACGGTCGCGTTCTGGCTCACCGTGGACGTCCCCGCCGACTGCCCTCCCGGCGACCACGTCGTCGCCGTGAACCTCGGCGCCCTGACCACGCCGGAGCCCACGCCCCTCGCGCCGCTCCACGCCACGATCCGCGTGCAAAACGTGCAGATCCAGCCGCGCCGCGGCTTCCCGGTCGTCCAGTGGTTCTACAACGACGGCATTCTCGACTGGTACGGACTGAAGCCCTTCGAAGAGGCTTTCTGGACGCGCGTCGAGCCGTACATGCGCAACCTCGTCGAACATGGGCAGGACACGATCTACGCGCCCGTCTTCACGCCGCCGCTCGATGGCGTCAAGCGCCCCACCCAGCTCCTCAAGGTCACGCGCACCGGCCCCGACGCCTACGCGTTCGACTGGGAGGACGTGAAACGCTACGTGGACCTTGCCGCCGCCTGCGGCATCCGCAACGTCGAGTGGACGCACCTCTTCACGCAATGGGGCGCCAAGCACGCCATCCGCATCTACGACGGCCAAGGCGTTGATGGCCAGCTCCTCTGGCCCCCCGAGACCACCGCGACGTCCGACACCTACCGCGCCTTCCTCGCGCAGTTCCTGCCCGAGTTCAAGGCCTTCCTCGACCGCGAAGACCTTCTCGATCGCTCGTTCTTCCACGTTTCGGACGAGCCGCATGGCGACGAGCATCGCGCCAACTACACGGCCGCCCGCGAACTGCTGCGCGAACTCGCCCCGTGGATGAAGACGCTCGACGCGCTCAGCGAAATCGAATACGGTCGCCAGGGGCTCACGGACATGCCCGTGCCCTCGATCAGCGTCACCAGGCAGTACCGCGAAGAGGGCATTCCCTGCTTCACGTACTTCTGCTGCGGCCCGCGCGGACGCTACCTCAACCGCCTCATGGACACGCCGCTCGCCAAGATGCGCATGCTCGGCTGGCTCTGCTACCGCTTCGAGGTGCTTGGCTTCCTCCACTGGGGCTACAACTACTGGCAGCGCCGCGCGCAGGTCGAGCTCATCGACCCCTTCACCGAACAGGCCGCCGGCGCATGGCCCGGCTGGGCCTACGGAGACACCTTCCTGGTGTACCCCGGCCCCGACGGCCCGATCGACTCGATCCGCTGGGAAATCTTCGCGGAAAGCCTGCAGGACTACGCCCTGCTCCAGACGCTCGGCATTCGCCCCGACGATCCGCGGCTCGACGTGTTCGTGGACTTCGACCAGTTCCCGAAGCAAGTCGGCTGGCTCCGCGCCATGCGCCGCGAACTCCTCGAAGCCGCCGCCAGGAACGGCTGAACCGTATCGTACGGGCGGGGCTCCGTACCCGCCCCCGCCACCACCAGCGAACACCCGCCGAGGACGGCGGACTCCAGCGTTCCCGTCTCTTCGTTCACCCATTGGGCTTTTATCGCGGTAGGGACGCCCGTTGCCGGGCGCCCCCCCGCACAGATCCCGGCGTGCGGGACTACCGCACCGGGCTCTTCAGGACTGCTCGCCTTGCACTCGACGTCAACGCGTGCCCATGAAGGAAAACTGCATCTGCCGGAATTCCGGGACGATCCGAGGTCTGGGCACCCCGTGGCGTTCGAGCATCCGTCCAAGGCGGGCCCACGTCACGCCCCGCTTCTGGCTTCTTCGGTTGAGCCATTTGCACAGCCCTTCCTCCACCAGCCGCCAGAACTTGGCCAGGCTTCGCCAGTTGCCCGATACGCCGTAGTATTGCCAGTACCCCGCGAGCTTGCGCCGCAGCCCGGCCAGAATGACGGGCAGGCGTTCGCTCCGGTTGGCCTTGAACCACTCGTCGAGCCGTGCGGCCGACCTCTGAAGACGGCTTGGAGCCGTGCGGCGCTGAACCTTCCAGTTCCCCCGGCGGGTCTTCTCCCAGTGGCAGCGAAACCCCAGGAAGTCGAAGCCGCCGTTGTCGCCCGACGGGTTGCCCCGCTCGAAGCGCACCAGCCGCGTCTTCTCCCCCGAGAGCTCCAGCCCGAACTTGCCGAGCCGCCCGGGCTGTTCCTCAAGGAACCGCTCGGCGTCCTCGCGCCGCTCGAAGGCGACGACGAAGTCGTCGGCGTAGCGGGGCATCGCGCACCGGCCTTGCGACTTCCGGACGACCACCCGGCTGAGCCAGAGGCCGAGCGCGTAGTGCAGGTAGATGTTCGCGAGCACCGGCGAGACCACCCCGCCCTGGGGCGTCCCTTCCGTCGGATGGACGACCCGTCCGTCCGTTTCGAGCACCCCCGCCTTGAGCCACTTGCGCACCAGCCGCAGGAACGGCTTGTCGTCGATGCGAAGCTCCAGCATCTTGAGCATCCAGTCGTGATCGACGTGCTCGAAGAAGCCCTTGATGTCCGCATCGACGACCCATGCGCAGCCCCCGCCTCCGAGCGTCGCCGCCCAGTCGCGGCTCGTCTCCTTGGCGTTGCCGCCGGGGCGGCAGCCCCGGCTCATCGGCAGGAAGTCCTCCTCGTAGATGGCCGTGAGCACCTTCGCCACGGCCATTTGCAGCAGTTTGTCCTCCAGCACAGGCAGCCCGAGGGGACGCAGCTTGCCGCCTCCCTGCGGGATGTTCACCCTGCGCACGAGTCTGGCGTGGTGCCGCTTGCGCTTCAGCCGCTCGACCAGCGCGGCGAGGTTGGCGTCCAAGTCCCGTTCGTAGTCGTCGAACGTCACCCGGTCGATCCCCGGCGCGGCGTCCTTGCGGAGCGCCCGGAAGCACTCCCGCAGGTTCGCCTCGTCGAACAGCATGTACACGTTGCGGAATCGCGCCTTCGGGTCGCGTTGCGCCCGATTCGCTGTTCCCCGCAGTGAGGTTTGCAGTGTTTGACAGTCTTTCGCATCCATCTTCTCTGTTTCCTTTGCGGGCTTCGCAGCCCTGCCGCCCCCTTCCCCGTGTGACCGGCTCTCCCGTCTCGGAGTACCATGGGGCGGTCTGACTCCCGCCGCCGCGTCGCGCCGCCTTCCCTTTTCGGTTCGGTGTCGCTACCACGCCCCCAGTGGGCGTGGACGATGGCGGGCCTCCCAAGTTCCCGTTCGCTTCTCTCTCCACATGCCGCGCGCTGTGAACCCCGGCGCAGTCACCGGACGCAAGTCAGTTGCGCGTCCTTGTTGCTGGCTTCCATGACCCCAACCATGTCGCCCTGCGCATGACGGTGTTGACGGGGCTGAACCGCTTCGGAGGGGGTGCATCCCCCTGCGGCCTGTGGAGTTCCCTGTGTACGTTTGCATTGCTTCATTCGGTTTTGTTTCCTCTTCCATAATGCCGACACTCGGTACGAGCTGGTGGCTGTTCTTTGCTCGGCGGAGACTTTCACTCCGCAAGAAGCGCCGAGCTTCGCTTGGCGCACTGGGGCCTGTCCCCAAAAAGGCAAAAAAAGGGGGTTCGGGGGCAAAGCCCCCGTCCTTTGCAAAAGCCGCCACCCCTCTTGATGCGCGCTCTCCGTGGCGCGCACTCGCCGCCTCAAGCGGCGGATCATTTGTTCACCAGCGCCATCCGCATCTGGCGGTCCGCGCGGCGGCAGAGCGCCAGCGCGGCCGTAAAAAGCGCCACGCTCGCCAGGAGCGGCCCCGCCTTGAAGGGCTCCTTGAGCACGAGGATCGAGACGGCCGCGCCCAGCGGAATCTTCAGGTTGTTCATCAGCGCGAGCGTCCCCGCGCCGACCTTCGTCGCCCCGCGGTTCCAAAGGAAGAAGCAAAGCCCCGAGGCGATCACGCCCAGGTAAACCAGGGAGCCCCATTGCCGCGGCGTCACGTCGTCCGCGGAAAAGGTGCCGCGATACAGGCTCGCCGCCACGCACACCAGGGCCGCGCCCGCATAGACGATGGCGTAGACGTTCGTGTCGCGCAGCGTCGGGTTGTCGCTCGCCAGCTTGCGGTACCAGACCTGCCCCAGCGCGAAGGCGGCGTTGGAGAGCTGAAGCAGCAGAACGCCCCGCCACGGCAGCGTCAGCGCCTCGTCCTGCCGCACCAGCAGAACCGCCCCGGCCACCGCAAGCAAGGCCGCCAGCCAGAACACCGGCACGACGCGGCCTGAGAAAAGCATGTCGAAAAAGACGACGAGCAACGGCGTCGTCGTCGTGAGCAACACCAGCATGTAGGCCGGCAGATAGGCGAAGCTGGCCATGTAGCAGACGTACATCAACCCGAACTGCAGACCCCCGAGCGCCATCAGCTTCGCCACCAGCGCCCCGCGAAGGCCGCGCGGACGGACCAGAGGCAGGAACACCAGCATCGAGAGGATCATGCGCACCGCCGACGCAAACGCGGAATTGACGTCGGCAAGGCTTCCCTTGATGATCACAAATGAAAAGCTCCACAGGAGCGAAACGATGAACAGTTCAATCATGGTGTGGGGGTTGGGGATTAGGGGCTGGTGATTTTAGATTTGTAATTTGAAATTTGAAATTTGAAATTTGGCCGAAGGGCAGCTTTGTCGAGAGCTTTGTCGTGAACTTTGTCGATCTCAGCGGCTAGCGGCTAGGGAGGCGATGGGAAACTTTGTCGCGAGCTTTGTCGTGAACTTTGTCGGGAGAAGCGGCTAGCGGCTAGGGAGGCGATGGGAAACTTTGTCGCGAGCTTTGTCGTGAGAAGCGGCTAGCGGCTAGGGAGGCGATGGAAAACTTTGTCGAGAGCTTTGTCGCAAGCTTTGTCGTGAGAAGCGGCTAGCGGCTAGCGGCTAGGGAGGCGATGGGAAACTTTGTCGAGAGCTTTGTCGCAAACTTTGTCGATTTCAGTGGCTAGTCGCTAGTGCCGGAGGACTGTAATTTTGCAATTCGTAATTCGTAATTCGTAATTTCCACCGAGGTCTGGGGTGTCCCCAGCGGAAACCCCTCTCTTCTCACTCCTCGCTCCTCACTGACAGCCGGGGTCTGGGGCGGAGCCTCAGCGGAAACTCCTCTCTTCTCTCTCCTCACTCCTCTCTATTTGAGCAAAATCGATCCGAGCGGCTTAAAAAACACGTCCGCGCCCGCAGGCAGGGCGGCGCCGGCATAGGAGCCGAAGCAAACCAGCGAATCGCCTGCGGGATTCTTGAGGACATCGACCGCCTGCACGCCAAGCTGCCGCCCCCGATGCGAAACGCTCCGGCGCTCCTGGACGGCGCCGGCGGGCTCAAACCCGGCGGCGGTCGCCGCCGCTTGAAACAACTGCGAGCGCGTGGGGTTCTGAAGACCGAGCAGCGTGGAGACCGTGCCACGGTCGAGATAAATGGAGGTCACCGCGCCCGCCGCATCGCCGAGGATCTCCACTTCGCGCCCCCAGGCCACGCGCGGCGCTTCCGGAGCTCCCGCAACGAAAAGCATCGCATCGGAGCCCGCCTGGTTCAACGCACGCTCCAGGACGATCGCGGCCGTCTCGATCGGCATGCCGAGGCGCAGCCCGGCGAGACCGAGCCGCCCGTCCGCCTCCTGGGCCTGTTTCGGGTTCTCCGCCGCCTCGTCTTGCAGGAAGCGGATGCGATGCCGCGCACGCGCATCGCCTTGCGCTTCGGCCTTGCGGTACCACGCCAGCGCTTCGCTCGGCTCAGGCACCACGCCGATGCCGCGTTCGAGGCATCGACCAAAGGCGAACTGCCCGTCGGCATCGCCCGCCGCCGCCGCACGCGCGTACCAGGCGGCGGCCTGCGCGACATCGCGCGGCGCGCCCGCGCCGCGTTCGAGGCACGCGCCCAGGCGCGTCTGCGCCGGTGCGCAGCCGCTCTCCGCCGCCGCGCGGTACCATTGCACCGCCTGCGCGTCGCTTTGCGGCACGCCGGCGCCATCCTCGAAGCAGGCGCCGAAATTGAACTGCGCCTTCACGTTGCCCTGGAACGCCGCCTTGCGAAACCACTCGGCGGCGGCGTTCGCATCGGCCTCGACGCCATCGCCGTCGGAGAGATAGACGCCCACGAGGTTCTGCGCCTCGGCATGGCCCTGGCGCGCGGCGGCCAGCGCCCAGGCATAGGCTTTCTCCGGACGCGCCCGGACGCCGCGTCCCTCGTTGTAGAGCCGCGACATCCCGCACTGCGCCTCGGCGTCGCCTTCGGACGCCGCCGCATGGTAGAGGCGGACGGCCTTCACGGCGTTTGGCTCGCCGCCGGCCGCCTCGTAGGACTTGGCGAGGGCGACGCGCTCGGCGTTCGAGCCGTCGGCGAGCACCTCGTCGTAGCCTTTGCCATCCGCCGCCAACCCCTGCATGCCCGCCACGGCAGCGAGCATGCAGACGACCCGGCGCACACCGCCCCGGAGCCGCGTGCGGCCCGGGAGCGCCTTCCTGCCGAATCCGCCGGCAGAGCCCGAGTCTGGCTTTCGGCGCTTCATGGCGTCGTCTGCGCACCCGGCGCGCCGCCCGGCGTGCGGAGCTTGATGTGCAGCTCGCGGAGCTGCATCTCCGTGACCGACGCCGGCGCGTTCATCATGAGATCCTGGGCGCGCTGGTTCATCGGGAACGCGATCACCTCGCGAATGTTCTCCGCATCGGCGAGCAGCATGACCATGCGATCCACGCCCGGCGCGATGCCGCCGTGCGGCGGCGCGCCGTACTTGAACGCGCTGGAAAGCGCCGGGAAGCGGTCGAAGACGACGTCGGCGTCATAGCCGGCGATTTCGAACGCCTTGATCATCACGTCGAGCCGGTGGTTGCGAATCGCGCCGGAGGAAAGCTCCACGCCGTTGCAGACCACGTCGTACTGGTAGGCCAGCACGTCGAGCGGATCCTGCGTCGTCAGCGCCTCCATGCCGCCCTGCGGCATCGAGAACGGGTTGTGCGAAAAGATCACCGCGCCCGTTTCCTCGTCGCGCTCGAACATCGGGAAGTCCACGATCCAGCAGAAGCGGAAGACGTCCTTTTCGACGATCTCCAGGTCGCGCCCGAGCTTGAGGCGGATGTCCCCCGCCATCTTCGTGGCCGGGCCCGGCTGGTCGCACAGGAAGAACATCACGTCGCCGTCCACCATGCCGGCGCGGGCGGCCAGCGCCGCAAGCTCCTCGGGCGTCATGAACTTCGCGATCGGCCCCTTGACCTTGTCGCCATCCCAGACGATGTAGCCGAGGCCCTTCGCGCCGAGATCCTTCGCATGCGACTCCATCTTGTCGAAGAAGCTGCGCGGCCGCGTCTTGATGCCCTTGACGGGGATGGCGCGGACGATCGCGCCGCCCTTGTTGACGGCGTTGGCGAAGGCGCCGAAACCGGAGGCGGCGAAGATGTCCGTCACGTCGCACATCTCGATGGGGATGCGCAGATCCGGCTTGTCCGAACCGTACTTGAGCATCGCCTCGCGGTACGGGATGCGCACGAACGGCCCCTCGTCCACGCGCTTGGCGCTGAACTTGCGAAACGTCTCCTGCAGCACCTCCTCGACGATGGCGAAAATGTCGTCCTGCGTGACGAAGGACATCTCGATGTCGAGCTGGTAGAACTCCCCGGGCGAACGATCGGCGCGACCGTCCTCGTCGCGGAAGCACGGGGCGATCTGGAAGTAGCGGTCGAAGCCCGCGATCATGAGAAGCTGCTTGAAGATCTGCGGCGCCTGCGGCAGCGCGTAGAACTGGCCGGGGTGAACGCGGCTGGGCACGAGGTAGTCGCGCGCCCCTTCGGGGGAGCTGGAGGTCAGGATCGGCGTCTGGAACTCGTTGAACCCGAGCGACGTCATCTTGGCGCGCAGGAAGCTGACGACCTGGGAGCGCAGCATGATGTTGCGGTGCAGGCTTTCGCGGCGCAGGTCGAGGTAGCGGTACTTCAGGCGCAGCTCCTCGGGCCCCACGTCCCCGCCGTCCCCGCCCAGGTAGATCGGCGTGACCTCGGACTCGGACTCGAACGCGACGGCCTCCGCCACCAGCTCGATCTGCCCCGTCTCGATGTCCGGGTTGACCATCGCCGGCTCGCGGCGCACGACCTTGCCGGTCACGGTGACGACGCTTTCGAGGCGGAGATCCGCGCAACGCTCGAAGAACTGACGGCTCGGGTGGACGACCACCTGCGTGCGGCCGTAGTGGTCGCGCAGGTCGATGAACAAGATGCCGCCATGGTCGCGCTTGTGGAAGACCCAGCCCGAGAGGCGGACCTCCTGGCCTTCGTGTTCGGCGCGCAATTCGTTGCAAGTGTGGGTGCGATAGACATGCATGGTGAAAATTCCAATGAGTGTGGCGTGGAACAGGCCTCCACATCAGCCGTGAAAACTCCTTGTAGAATACGCTTTAGCCCTCGCCCCCGTCAAGCGAAAGCGCAACCTTCCAGGGGTCTTCCAGGGGTCTGTCCCCTATTTCTCCACTCCATTAGGGGACAGACCACAAAAAATGTCATTGTTTCAGCGATGGACGTCAAACTTCGGTTGGTTGACATCGCGGTTTCGGTGACTTGTCTTCAACAAATAGGAGGTAACGGCCTAATGAAGACAAAGTTTCGAGATGTTCTGACAAAACTGAGGTGGTCTTAGCGGTTTTAATCGCTTTTAGGCATGTTTTTGCCCAGCAAGAGATGGAGCCCACATCTGTGGTCTTTTCTTAGGCATTAGTCGCTGGCTTTTTCCGTCTTCCGACGAGGTAGATCGACGTTTTGACTAGCCGATGCGGAATTTCGGCACGCTAAGCTCGCCACCACCGCGTAACGGTCGCGCCGTGTACAGATCCAAATCGTCGCAACCGGCGCATTTCCGTTTGGTGTCCCTCCCCTCCGTCAGGCGTTTGACGATCTCAATCACAAACGCAGCCGGACCGACGGCGATGCCATGGCTGAAATAGCGCACTTTGCAACGCAACGCCTCGAAAAGCGAAATCGGCTTGCCTTCCTTGATCGCCGCATCGACCTTGGCGGCATCGAAATTCGACTCGTTGTCGGGGTCGCGCTTGGCAGCACTTGCAGCGATGGCGTCAACAGATGCAGGCGCATCGACATACCCTTCCATCGCCGCGTCGCAGGCGGCAAGCGCAACCTCGAACGGCACGGCTTCCTTGCGTCCAAGCGCCGTGCCGACAAGATTGCACATCGCCTTGCGGGCGAGACCTTTCCCTTGCTTTGCAGCGCCATAGCCAGACCACAGGTACACGCCGGGATCGCCGACAACGTCGGCGCGGACGGGGTTGAGGTTGATGTAGGCGGCGACGGTCATGATGGTGCTGTAATCGGGCGAAAGGAGGATGCTCTTGAAGCGAGAACCCCAGATCGTGCCGCTGTGCTCGTGACGGTCGTTGTACATCATCGAGAACGTCTCCTTGAGCGTCTTGCAGAACTGCGAGAGGTCGTACATGCGACGACGGAGCGCCGCCTTGGCATCCAGCACCTTGCCCGCCATGCCTTTGTTCTCCCACAGTTCCCATTCGGTCAGGATGCGATCCGCCTTCTTCTTGCCGTAGAGCAGGCGCATGCGCCGAAAGAGCTCCTGGTCGTCGACAAGCTGTGGCAACGGCACCTTCACGAGGATATGGAAGTGGTTGTCCATGAAGACGTAGGCGAGGATGTCAACGCCGGAGAAGCCGGCGGCGGCGTTCATCAGCCACTCAAGCCGGGGCTTCTCCTCGGCATCAAGCAGGAATCGCTGTCCGGAGATTCGGCTGATGACGTGGTAGATCCCCTCGCCTTTCGCGAGAACTCTTGGCAATCTCATGGTGCACCTCTTTCGTTGGAATTTGACGCTTTGGCTGGCGTTTGGGGGCAGACTACCACATACAGCGGTCTGCTGCAAGCACAAAATAGGGGACAGACCCTAAAAGTTCCTAAAAGTTCCAGATAGTGTTTGCCTTTCGGCGCGTGAACCGATAAACTAGCGGCACGTTTTTGAACGACCACAGGAAACCGCCGACGCATGAAAATCGCTGAGTTTTTCGCCCAAAACGCCTTTTCACCCGAGATCGACACCGACGCGCTGCTCACCGAGTTCGACCGCCAAATGGACGCCGGCCTGGCCGGCGAAGCCAGCTCGCTCGCCATGATCCCGGCCTACGTGGATGCCGACCAGTCCGTCTCGACGGACACGCCGATCAACGTCCTCGACGCCGGCGGCACGAACCTGCGCGTCGCCACCGTCCGCTTCGACAAGGCCGGCAAGGCGCAGATCGAAGGTCTCAAGAAATGCGCCATGCCCGGCACGGACGTCACGTCGCTGAGCGCCGATGAATTCTTCGACCGCATCGCCGCCGTCCTCGAACCCGTCGTCGGCAACGCCCAGGACGTGGGCTTCTGCTTTTCCTATCCCACTGAAATCACGCCCGCGCTCGACGGTCGCCTCATCCGCTGGACGAAGCAGGTGGACGCCCCTGGCGTCGTTGGCAAGATGGTCGGCTCCGGCGTCGCCGCGGCCGTGAAGCGCCGCGTCGGCCGCAAGCCCGCCATCCGCGTGCTCAACGACACCGTCGCCACGCTGCTCGCCGGCAAGAGCGTCGGCATTTCGCGCCGGTACGCCTCCTACGTCGGCTTCATCCTCGGCACCGGCACCAACATCGCCTACATCGAGCGCAACGCGCGCATCGGCAAGGCCAAGCGCCTCGACCGCGACCGCACGATGGTGATCAACATCGAATCCGGCAACTTCAACGGCGGCCCTGCGTCCGCGTTCGACGAGGCCGTCGACGCCGCCACGTCCGACCCCGGCATCGGGCGCTTCGAGAAAATGATCTCCGGCCGCTACCTGGGCGATCTCGGGCTTGTCATCCTCCAGCGCGCCGCCGAGGCGGGCTTCTTCTCCAAGCGCGCCGCCGCCGACCTGGCCGCGCTGACCGTGCTCACGACGAAGGACTTCGACGACTTCGTCGCCAATCCCTTCACGAAGGGCGGCGCGTTCGACGCCGTCCGCTTCACGGACAAGGATCGGCGCGCGCTCCTCGCGATCTGCGAGCCCGTCTTCATCCGCGCCGCCCGCCTGACCGCCGCCAACATCGCCGCGGCCGTCATCCGCTGCGGCGAGGGGTTCGATCCGCTCCATCCCGTCTGCATCACCATCGACGGCTCCACCTACTACCGCACCCGCACCGGGTTCTTCAAGTCGCGCATTGAACAAGGCTTGCGCGAAATCCTCGGCGCCCGCGGGATTCACTTCGAGACCACGTGCGTCGAGGACGCGCCGGTGGTCGGCGCCGCCGTCGCCGGTCTCATCATGCAGAACAAAGCGAAAGGTACGCGATGATCATCAAATCCACGGCCTACGCCCGCGCGGCACTGATTGGCAATCCTTCCGACGGCTACTTCGGCAAGACGATCTCCTTCACGTTCGACAACTTCGCGGCGACGGTGACGCTCTACGAAACGCCTGAGCTGGAGATTCTGCCGACGAGCCGCGACAACTCCGTCTTTTCAAGTCTCGACGACCTTGTCCAAGACGTGCGCCTCTTTGGCTACTACGGCGGCATTCGATTGCTGAAGGCCGCGATCAAGACGTTTCACGACTACGTGCATGCCCACGGCATTGAGCATCACGACCGCAACTTCACGATTCGCTACGAATCCACCATTCCCAACCTCGTGGGCCTGGCGGGCTCCAGCGCCATCATCACGGCGTGCTACCGCGCGCTCATGTCCTTCTACGGGGTCACCATCCCCAAGCCCGAGCTCGCCAACATCATCCGCGAGACGGAGCAGCGCGAGCTTGGCATCGCCGCCGGCCTGCAGGATCGCGTGATCCAGGTCTACCAGGGCCTCGTCTACATGGACTTCGACAAGGATCTCATGGAACGCCAAGGCTACGGTCGTTACGAGTCGCTTGATCCCGCCAAGCTGCCGCCCGTCTTCATTGGCTACCGCACCGATCTCTCCGAGATCTCCGACGTCTTCCACAACAACATCAAGGCGCGCTTCAACGCCGGCGAGAAGCTCATCGTCGATGCCATGAAGTTCTGGGCCGACATCACCGACGAAGCGCGCGAATGCCTGGACACCGGAAATGTGGACAGGCTTGCCGAGCTCATGGACGCCAATTTCGACAAGCGCGCGTCCATCTACAAGCTCAGCGAAGGCAACTTGCGCATGGTGCAGGTCGCCCGCTCCTGCGGCGCCAGCGCCAAGTTCACCGGCTCCGGCGGCGCCATCATCGGCGTTTACAAGGACGACGCCATGTTCGAGCGCCTCGTCCGCGAACTCGCCAAGATCTCCGTCTGCGTCATCAAGCCTAACATTGTGTAGCCGTTGCGCCTGGGCGCAACGGCTAGGGGCCAAGGGAGCAAGGGAACGCCATGGGCGAGAATTGCACCTTTCTGCGACATCTCATGCGCCTCAGCGCCTCACGGGGCCACGAGCCCTAAAATGGTTTTGAAGAACCCATGCATTCTATGGTATGATTCAAAAGTTGAAACAAGGAGAACGACATGGCGGAGAAAAAAACGGAGAGCAGCGGAGAACGGTGGTTCTGGCGCAAAGCTTCAGGCAAAGCGTCCGAGCCGGTTGATCTGAAGGCGATCCGAGCCAAGGTCGCCACTGGCGATGTGACGGCGCAGACGCAAGTCTCGCGCGACGGCTCAACGTGGTCGCTGGCTATGGCGCAGCCCGAACTGGGCTTTGATTGCATCGTGCTCGAAATCGGCGAACATCTCAATGTCCTCGGGCCTTTTGCCCGGGACTATGTTGACCGGGCAGACGTGATGTCCGACATTCCCAGGGACGGCATTCTTTTCATTCGCAGTGGCACAATCGGCGAAGCGTTGCCCGCCCTCGCCGTGGGCACAACGGGCGCCGCGCTCGTCGAACGCGTCGTCGAAGCCGAGAAAGCCTACCGCGAGAGCGACAAGGCTCGACGCGCCGCCGAGGCGGCTCTGGCCGCCAAGGACCTGGAGTTCGACGCCGAGCGCCAGAAGCTCAAAGGCGAACTCAGCGGCATGAAGGCCGCAGAACTCAAACTCAAAGCCGAAATCGACTCGCTCCGAGGCGAAATCGAGAACAAAACCGGCGCCGAACGCGCCCGCCACGACCTCGAAGCGCGCCTGGTCGACAGTGAAGCGCTCGTGGCCGCCGCCAAAACTTCGGCCCAGCAGGCCGAAAAGAAGGCCAAGACTTCCGCTGCCTTGGTTGATGATTTGAAGAACAAGGCCGCGGATCTGGAGGCCGCCATGGCCGAATCGAAAAAGCGCGTCGAAAGCCAGGAAACCCGAATCAACGACTTGACCCAACGCCTTTCCGAAGCCAACGATCGCATCGACACGCGCGAAGCCCGCTGCCTTGATCTTGAAGGCCGCCTTTCCGAGGCCCAGGAAACGCTGGCAGCGGCAGAGAAGGCGCATGCCGCAGCGGAGACCCGATCAGGAGAGCAAGAACAAAAGCTCGCCAAAGCAAGCAAAGCCCTGGCCGCCTCTCGCGATGCAACAAACTGGTTTCGCAGCCGTCTTGCCGACCTCATCAGCGAAGTCGATGAAAAATTCAATTCCAACGACGACCCCGCCGCCGACAACGACTCAGACGCGTCGTCAGACGGCGCGGCCCCGGTTTATGTCGACGCTGAATTTGTCGAAGAGGATTCGCCGCCCAATCGCTCGGTCAAACTCCGGCCTGCAAAGGCCGAAGGCCGAGCCGCTTCCGAAAACATGGTGAAACTTTCGGCGATCGAAAACCAGCTCAAGCGTGAAATCAGCACGCTCAGCGCCTCGACCCCCGCCGCTTCCGGCGGACGCGAAGGGATCATGGGCGTCTTCAAGCGCAGAAGATAACAGAGCGGGCAGGTGGCAACGATGGCGGAGAAAACAGAAAGCAGACCCACCGGCGACTGGTTCGTTCGCATGAGCAACGGAACCATCTTCGGCCCCATCAATACGAAGGGGCTCGTCCTTTGGGTCTGCGACGGGCGGGTCATGCCCGATGACGAAATCTCCGCCGACCGCGTCAACTGGCAGGCCGCCCGCGAACTCGACGCGCTGGGCATGGATACGATGATCGAACTGCCCAACGGCACCTTCCTCGGTCCCTACAACGAAAAAGCCATTGAGCCTCTTGTCCGCGAAGGCAAGATTCCCCCGCGCTCCAAGCGCTTCCACATCAGCGAACTTGACGCGCGCATGGCCAGCCGCCAGATTTCGCTCTTCGGCGATGAGGCGTGGAGCCAACCCGCTGAAGACGCCAAAGCGCCCGTGCCCGGCGGCGGCGACGCCGGGGCGGGCGTTCGCGAGCAATTCGAAGCGCAATTGGAGGATCTGCGGCGTCAAGCCGGCGATTCCCTCGCCGAATCCGAGCGCGAGCTTGAATCGCTACGCGCTGAATTCGCCAAGGTCCAGAAGAAGCTCGACACGGCCGAGCGCGCCCTTGCCCGCGAACGCGAAACGGCGACCTCCCTCAAAGGCGACATCGACAAGCTCCTCGCCGAACGCGACGAACTGAAGGCCGAGTTGGCCGCCACGGCCGAAACACCCCACGACAAGTCGACTCTCGCCGACGCCTTGCAGCAAGTCGAAGCCCTCACAGCCGACCGCAACGACCTTCGCGATCGTCTTGCCGCTGTCGAAAACGAGCGCCAAGCCGAAGCAGCCGAATGGCAGGACAAGCTTGCCGCCGCCGAGACGGCTCTCGAAGCCGAAAAGGAACGCCGCGCGGCCGATGGAACCGCACGAGCCACCGCCGCCGAAGCGGAGGCCGCCGAACAAAAGACCCAGCTCGATGCTGCTGAAACCGAGGCCGCCGCCCTGCGCGACCGCCTTGAGGCCGCCGAAGCGGAAGCCGCCGAGCACAAAACTCAATTCGACGAACTCGAATCGGAGTATCGGGAGCTTCTCGATTTTTCAAATCGACGAGATGCCGAAGCACAAGAGAAAATCCTGCTCCTCAGCGCCGAGACCCCCCAAAGACCCCTGACCGCGGACGAGGCGCTCGGTGCCGACCGCCGAATCAACGAACTGGAGAATCGCCTGGCGAATTTGATTCGTGAACGCGATCTGCTCAAGGATTCGCTTGAGCAAGCCAATGCCCGCGCCGCCACGGCCGCACGACCGGCCGAAGGCGACATCGCCATCATCAAAATGTTCGCCGAAGGGGCGTTGGAGATGATGAAGAAGACGCTCGAGTCCGAAAAGGAGCGCAACGCGACCGCCCGTGCCACCAGCGCGGAACTTCAAGGCTCCCTCCGCGAAGAGATCGATCGGCTTGAACGCGTTCTGGCACGCGATCCCGGTGAAATCTCCCGCGCCGAGCAGGCCGAGCAGCGCAACGACCGGCTCATCGCCAAGCTCCAGCAGGAGGTGGAGTCCGCACGCCGCCACCATCAGGCCGACATGGCACGAGCCGAAGCAAACGAAAAGGCCATGGAAGGCCGTTGCAAGGCGTTGATCCAGAAGGAGGCGCTGTTGCGCGAGAAGCTCTCCCGCATCGAGCAGCGCACAGCCGACTACGATTCCCTCACAAGCCAGCTCCGCCGAAAAGAAAGCGCACTGCTCGCCGCGGAAAAGGAATTTGAGGAAACACGACAGCAGTGGCAAATCATCCAATCGACGCTGCAACATCGCATCGAGGAGCTCGAAAGCGCCGCAGGTCTGCTCTTCGACGCCGACGGACGCCCCCGTGAAAACCAGCTAGCCCCTGGCGCCGAAAACGGCGGTGGCAACGACGACCGTCGCTTCAAAATCGAACCCTGGATGCGCCGCATGCGATGAGGTCCAAAGTCCAAGGTCCAAGGTCGTCCTGCGGCCACGCACTTGCTCTTAATCGTAATCTTAATCCTACCCCCACCCTTGCTCCCCCCTACCCTTGCTCCTTGCTCCCCCCACTCACGCTTCCACACGCATTGATCCGTCCGATCCTAATGACTCGACAAGGCACGACAAAGTCGCCCTCCGGCGGTAATTTGTAATTCATCATTATTCATCACTCATCACTCACGAGGCAGCCCCCACTATGAGCGGAGACGAAAACAGACCCACCGACCCCACGGACACGACTGAAAGCGTATTTGCGCTTGCCTTTCCGAAAGGCGACGACTCGTTCCCGATGCTCAAGGCGTTCCAGGAATTTCTCGACGCCGAGCGTGAACGCGCCCGACGCCGCCAACTCACACTGACGATCTGGTTCTTGTCGGCGATTGTCGTGCTGGTCGTCCTCTTCTGCGTCATTGGCGCCATTCTTTTCAGCGGCATGATTCGACGCAACGACACGCAACAGACGCTCATGCTCGACTTCTTGATGCAGCGCATGCCCGCGCCCGTTGCAGAGGCTCCGGCAACGGTTCAGCCGCAACCGGTCGCAGCACAGCCGGATCCGCAGGTTTCCGAACTGCTGGAAGTCATCAAGAAGCTCCAGGCGCAGAACGTCGAGATGATGGCCGCCCTACAGGAACGCATCCGCGAACCGGAGCCCGAAGCCAAATCGGCCGTCGCTCCTGCCGCCGCTCCTGAAGAGCCCCCCGTCGATGCGTTTATGGAACGCGCCCGCCGGACCGGCATCTACTCCTCCCCGCGCCGCAAGCCCGCACCCCCACCGGAGCCTGAGCCGGCAAAACCGGAGCCTGCAACCGAGAAAAAGACCGACGAAGCCGTGGCGCCAGTCGAATCGGCTGCGACATCCAAAGCAACCGACACCGCCGACGCTGCCGAAGTGGCCGAAGCCGAAAGCCAGACTGAAGCCGCCGAAATCCCAGACGCGGCGGCAGGCCCCGTCAAGGTGAAGATTGTCCGCACGCGCGACATGCAAGCGCCCGAAGGCTACACGCCCGAGCAAATCTCGATCGTGTCCTCCGGCAACGTGAAATTCCCCTGGCGCGTGCTCATGCCCGACGGCACGAAGGCGGAAGAAGCCAAATGATGAAGTTCTGCGTCCTGGCCAGCGGCAGCAGCGGCAACTGCATCTACGTCGAGTCAAAGGAGACCCGCGTCCTCGTGGACGCCGGGATCAGCCGGAAGGCCGTCCAGGAACGGCTCGCGCAAATCGGCGTCGAGCTCGACGCCATCGCGGGACTTTGCATCACGCACGACCACACGGACCACACCGCCGCGATCCCCGTGCTCTTGAAGCACCATCAAATGCCGCTCTACGCCACGTATGCGACGGCGTCATCGGTCGAGACGAACACGAAAAAGCATTTCGAGTGGAACCTCTTCGAGCCGGGCTGCGCGTTTGCCATCGGGGATCTGACCTTCGAGGCCTTCACCGTGCCCCACGACGCCGGCGACCCCGTGGGGTTCGTCGTCAGCGATGGCGAGCGCCGCCTGGGCATCGCCACGGACATGGGCGAAGTGCCCGACATGGTGGCCCATCACCTGAAAGGCTGCCACGCGCTCATCCTCGAGTTCAACCATGATCGCGACCTGCTGCTGAACGCCGACCGCCCGTGGATGCTCAAGCAACGCATCCTCGGGCGCCGCGGCCACCTTTCGAACGTGCAAGCCAGCGACCTGCTCCGGAACATCGCCGGCGACCATCTCCGCACCCTTTTTCTCGCCCACCTCAGCGAGGATTGCAACACCCCGGCGCTCGCGCGCGGCTGCGCAGCCGAAGCGCTGCGCGACTGCGGCCTCGCCGCCGACTCCATACAACTCTGCCACCACGAGGGCGCCGTGCTCGTCGTCTGACCTGAAGTCAGTCGCTAGTCGCTAGTGCCGAAAGGCAGGTCAAAACGGGGTCTGGGGCGGAAGCCCCAGCGGAAACTACGCACTACGCTCTTCTCACTCCTCACTAAACCGAAGTTCCAGCGAAAAATCACGGTCTGAACGCCTTTTAAGTTCCTGATTTTCAGCGGATTAGGTTTTATTCCGACTTTGGTTTCCCGTTCCGCCCACTGGGCACACGCTTCGGCCAGAACG
>JBMNOD010000089.1:0-14233 GCA_050942875.1 Kiritimatiellia bacterium | reverse complement strand
CCCATGCGGACAGCAAGTGGTTACCATGCCACCTGCTGTTTCACATCATACCTCAACGTGCGGCAGTCTTCAAAGCCCCGTATACACGGTTCCTGTCAGATCGCCACCCACATTACCAACACAAAAAAACCTAATCCTGTAATCCTGTCTTATAATTGGACAAGATTACAAGATTGACAAGATTCTGGGTCATCCAATCCTGTAAATCCTGTAATCCTGTCTTGAAAAGAGATTCGGCGAAGCCGCCTCAGCCGTCTGTGTCTTTCTGCGCTTTCCGTGGACAGATTCCCTTGACCTCACCGTTTTTGGGGTCTGTCCCCAAAAATGATCTTGACCGGAAAACTGTCTTGACCGGGACTGCACGGAAGGCTAAGCTTTGGGTTGTTTCACTTGGATAAGTCTTTGCGTGGAGGAAGCAGAAATGGCAACGGCATACTCGTTCATTGTTTTAGTTTGGCAGGCATTGCTCGTGATGCTTTTCCTTGGCACGATCATTTGGTGTGTCAAAGGCAAACATTATGCATCTTTCTTTCATCGCCTATCTAAGCCTCTTTGCGGTGTCGGCGGTCGTGTGCTTTGTCGGTGGGTGTCCCCTGGAACGACAGGTTTTGTGGACAGAGTGGACTGGGTGGACTTTGTGGACGGTGGCCTGTTCAGAAAGCCGTGCCGGTCGGGTTTCCGGTTCCAGCGAAAAAAGCGAAGAAAAAGACGCCTTGAAATGAAGTATTTTGATTGACAAAAGTCGTATAAAGTGAAAATATCCATGCATGGAGACGACTATTATTCCAGATGAACTTAGAGATGAACTTAGGATGTGGATGGTTAGAGATACCCAAGTTTGGCTGGGTGACAATTCCACGGCTAACAATTCTTCGGTAAGGTGTGTTACCCCATGGTGTAGAGGGAATAATGGAGCAAATGAGTCGAAAATTACTGATTAATCCGACTATTGGAGTCATTCGCGTTCATCGACAGGAGCATACAATGTCACTCATTAAAACAAAGATCCTGCAGTGCCTAAGGATTGGTTTCATATTTTTTACGTTTTCAGTCAGCCTAGTCATTACCAGTTCTTGTACAATTCAGACCCCAAAGCTGTCGTTGAGTCCGCAGCAAAAGATTTTAGACAAGTATGTTCCAAATGAATCTTTCCGAGTTTTTAACGAACCTGATTATACCGATGTTAGCGGGACGAATTTCGTTTTAAAAATAAACGACAATTACTCTGTTGAAATGATATGGTGTCCACGTGGCAAGTTTTCAACAGGCAAATTTTTCAGACCTGTGTATTTGGATGGATTTTGGATTTCAAAAGAAGTTTTCACGCATAAGGATTATGAATTGCTTTGTAGCGATATTCCAGGCTATAGAACAAATGATCCATTAAGGAGAGGAGACTCAATAACATGGAATGAAGCGATGTTAATCGCGGGAAAACTTAGGGTTATCCCCTTTAGCTTCAAAAATATGTTTAGTGAAAGGAGGGATAATAACACTGTCTATCTTTCGTCCATATTCAAATTGGGATATTCCTTCCGGTTGCCGACAGAAGCTGAGTGGGAGTACGCCTACAAAGCAGGCGACACCAACGATTATCCGGTCGGCAATGCTCGCGATGATCTTCTTGGGGTTGCGACAAACAGGTGGAATATTCCTGTTATTCCACGTTATCAATGGTGCTATGATTCTTCGCGTCGAAAAATCGAGGAACGTGACGAAAACGAATGTCTTAAAATTTCAACGAATCCGGTGGTTTGTTTCTTTCCGACCGATTGCCGTGTTCTTAAGGGATTCGGCAAACCCATAAAAATGCCATGGTCTTCAGAAGTCACAGTTTTGACAAATGCTTCTGCTAGGTCGAGAGTAGCTTGGCAGTCACCATATAGCACCCTATACTATCCAACGGCGAGAATTGTTCTTGCAAAGGAAATCAGAGATCCTTATATGTCAGCACTTCATCGGTTGTGCCCATTTTCGGGAGACCACGGAATTGATTGTTATTTTTTGCATGAACGAATTCTTTGGGCACAAGCCTACAAGGATAGCCTGAGAATGGCGTTTTCATTGGTAAATAAGGAACAGGCTTTGCGTTTTGAAAAAACATGTGATTCATATATTAATTTGATGACCAGAAAGTGTAGATGGGATCCTTCAATTTTTGACTTTCCTGCAGTGAGCAATGACGAGAAAGAAATGCTACTTGCCTATGCGATTAGCCTTGGCGACTATGCGATGTTTGAAACGCTGCTAGCTGATGGCATTGTGAATACGCCGGCTCAAGTTGATCCCCCTATGCATTTGGCAGCTTCGTTAAAATCCAAGAATTTTCTTGAGGCTCTTTTCAAAAAAGGAGGGAAAATTAACTCTCTTGCGGCGGACGGTGCGACCCCGTTGCATAGAGCGGTTTGCGCAGAGAGTGTAACGAACATTCTTTTCTTGGTAGAACATGGAGCAAAGTTAAACGCTCGAGACAGCGATGGTTACACTCCCTACGATTTGGCTAAAGAACAAGGGTTAACGGAAGTTTGTTCACTTCTTGAGGCACTTACTGGGCAAAATGCAAGGAAAGAGGAGCCTTTGCCGTCAATAGTTACTGCAACAGGTTTCTTTGTGAATCCCAAAACAGTTGTAACATGCATGCATGTAGTAGACGGCCAAAAAAATGTTTATTCCATTCTTGCAGATGGGCGTAAAATTCCGATGCAAGTAATTGTCGAAGATGAAGCGACTGATATTGCGGTATTATCTGCGGAAGAGGATCTACAGAGTCATGTGCTTCCGTTAAGCGAAAAGTCCGCAAAAATAGCGGATCACGTCTTCACAATAGGGTTCCCTATGACGGATATTCTAGGGGGGAGCCCTAAATATACAGATGGGGTTGTAAACTCACTTTCTGGGATTGGGAATAATAAGCTTTTCTATCAGATTAGCGTTCCCATACAGCCGGGCAATAGCGGGGGAGCATTGGTTTCGACTCGTGGCGCTGTTGTAGGCATCACTGCTGCAGGACTGAATGCGATGAAGGTACTTATTGATGACGGTGTATTACCTCAAAACGTTAATTATGCCACAAAATCTATTTACCTTCGAGATGTGCTTGAGGGGGCAAATATCGAATACTCCATTCTTTCAGACTCTAATGAGCCAGCCCTTGAGCATTCAGCCCTAGTAGAACAAGTTTCTCGTGCTGTAGTGCTTGTGGTTGCTGAACCGTAGAGTCAGTTGATAGTAGACCCTTTTGTAAAAAATCAAAGAAGGTTTCCAGCGCAGTGCAAAATCTGATCAAATCTCGATAACCAACGCTATCGTAAAAACTCCGCCACAATTCGAAAAACACCATGACAATGAAATCTCAAAACATCAAGAACATTCTCTCTGGTCTCAAAAGCGATGTCGCAAAAGAAATCACACGCTTGAAGAAGACGCTTGATCTGAGCAATTCGTCGAACGCTGTTTTAATCGCGAATCTTGAAGCCGCTCAGCACCAGCTCGTGACCTTAGGCAATTACTGGAAGGATGTCTGCTTAAAGTCCTACAGGAAGTCGAACGCTCAAAGTCAACTGACTCATGGATCGAACAAGACGCTTTATGTGACCTTGCGGGATTCCAATGAGGCTGTGACAGGGAGGAATCAAACAGAAATTTTCTTTAACGCCATTAAAGCCATTGGCCTGAAAGCCTGTTATGAAGCTTGCAAGGAAAATGGTATTTTTGCCGTTGAAAAAGACAATGAATTACTGGTGGCTAGAACACAACATGTTCGAAGTTCAAAACAGGGGAAGGAAAATGGTGTTGAATATTACGTCTACACTGGTTTGAGCTGTAAAAAGAAGATCGATTTTCTAGAGCGTATTGGTGAAGCAACTGGTTGTGAAGTCCATGCAAGTTATGAATAGCTGCATTAGGTGTGAGATCAAGTTTTTTTTTGAGATAACATTTTGGGTCGCATCGCCTTTCTGCATCCCAAGGTGGCGCTTCGCTTGAGACCCCATTGGAGGCATTCGGACGCGGGCGAGTGGGCGATGTCACGCCCCTTCAGGGCTTTTCATATTTCTGGCCAATCCCCTGGGCGTTGCCCAGGGCTGGTATGTCGCGCCCTTTCAGGGCTGTCCATGGCGCGAGCGAGCGGGCGCGGGATGCGGGGGCGAGTCCAGAGCCTCGCGTTCCCGGGGTAGACGGCCGTATTTTCGACGCCACCGACGTCATCGACGCCAGGCCGTCCACAAAGCCGCGCCGAGACGGCGGGCTCCAGGTAATGGCCGGGGTCTGGGGTGTCCCCAGCGGAAACTCCTCTCTACGCACCCCTCTCTCCTCACTCAACAAAAAGGCCGTTCCAACCGCCCCGCGGTTGGAACGGCCTTTTTTGTTGAAGCGTTGGGTTGCTACTCGGCGACGACCCAGACCTTGACGGTCTCGGTGACGTCGGGGTGAACCTTGACGGGGACGTCGTAGGTGCCGAGGGTCTTGAAGGGGGCGTCGAGGAGAATCATGGCTTCCTCGAGGGAGGTGAAGCCTTGCTCCTTGAGCGCGGCGAGGATCTGGGCGGCGTTGACGGAGCCGTAGAGGTTCTCGGCTTCGCTCGTCTTGGCGCGGATCGTGACGGACGCGTCCTTGAGCCTGGCGCCGAGCTTCTTGGCTTCGGCGAGCGTTTCGCGGCGGACCTTTTCGCGTTCGGCCTGGATCTTGGCGAGGCGGCGGCGGGCGGCTTCGGTGACGGGCTCGGCGATGGACTGCGGGATCAGGTAGTTGCGGGCGTAGCCCGGCGAGACTTTGACGATGTCGCCTTCCTTGCCGAGGTCGGGGACGTCTTTGAGGAGAAAGAGTTCGATTGACATGTCGGGGTGCCTTTCGGGTTGGCTACATCATGAGGCCCATGGTGCGGGCGCGGCGGACGCCCCGCTTGACCTTGCGCTGCTGGGCGGCGTTGAGGCCGCTGAGGCGCTGGGGGAGGATTTTTCCCTGGTCGCCGACGTAGCGGCGGAGGAATTCGACGTCGTTGATGTCGACGACGGTGACATCGCCGTCCGGGGTTTTCTTGCGGAGCGGCGTCTCGTTTCTGCGGAATGACTTCGGGTTGCGCGTGGCCATGGTGGTGTTTTCCTGTTGAATTGCTGGCGTGGGTTGGGAGGTGGAGGGAGGGGGGTCAGAACGGCATGCCGTCGTCTTCGTCGTCGTCCGTAGAGGAGTCTGCGGCGGCAGGTTCTGCGACCGTATCGTGTCGTGTCGTTGTGGCATCGCTTTGGGCGACGGGTTGGGCGGCGCTCAATGAGCCGAGAGCCTGGACGCGGTTGGCGACGATTCGCAGCCTGTTGCGCATCTCGTTTTCGGGCGTCTTCCATTCGTCGTACTGAAGGCGGCCTTCGACGAGGACGGGGCTGCCTTTGGCGAGGTACTGGTTGCAGAACTCGGCTTGCTGGTTCCAGGCGACGATGTCGACGAAAACGGTTCGCTCGACACGTTCCCCGTCCTTGTTGCGGTAGGTTTCGTTGATGGCGAGGCGGAGCGTGCAGACGGCCGTTCCGGTCGGGTTGCGTCTGAGTTCAGGATCTTTGGTGAGGTTGCCCATCACGATGACCCGGTTGTAGCTTGCCATGTCGGTTCTCCTTTCCGCTGGTGTGTGTGTGATGTGGGTTGACAGCGCTCGGTGCTGAGGTTAGATCTCGTCGTCGTCGATGTCTTCTTCATCCTCGTCGTCCTCGTCGGCGGCGAGTGCGGCTCGTGTGGCTTCGCCGGCGGCTTGGGCAGCGGCTTCGGCGGCGGCTTCGGTCGCGGCCTTGAAGCGGGCGCGGCGCTCGTCGTCGGCGGCCTTGGCGGCTTCGATGCGCTCGTTGCGGGTGGTGATCTGGAGGCGCAGGCAGTCGTCGTTGTGCTTGAAGCGCTGGCGGAGGGTGGCGACCTCCTGGCCGTCGAGCGAGAAGCGCACCTTGACGTAGGTGCCGTGTTCGGCCTTGGACTTCTGCAGGGGGCGCGCGAAGGTCTTGCGGCCGAGATTCTCGATCTCCTGGATGGTGCCGCCGAGCTTTTCGATTTCGGTGGTCGCGGTGGCGATCACGTTGTCGAGCGCCTCCTCCTTGATGCTTCCGGAGAAGATGAAAAGAGCCTCGTATTTTCTGAGCATGGGTTGATTCCTCGTGATTGGACGTTTGCAGGACTACAGGGTTGAAGAAGGTTCCGCGGCGTGGACCGACTGCGGTTGCGGCTCGGGCTCCGGCGGCGGGGCGTTGAACTGGTTCATGGCGGCGACGACGCCGCGGGAGACGATGCAGAGCGCGGCGCGGGCGGCGGTGTCGACGCCGTCGGCGACGGCGGCGGCCTGGTCGGCGGGGATGCGCCCGAGGACGTGGCCGACGAGGCCTTGCGCCTCGGAGCGGGGCTTGCCGACGCCGATGCGGACGCGCGCGAACGCCTGGGTGCCGAGGTGGGCGATGATCGACTTGAGGCCGTTGTGGCCGCCGGCGCCGCCTTCGGCGCGGACGCGGACGCGGCCGGGCTCGAGGTTGACGTCGTCGGCGACGACGACGACGTCGGCGGGGGCGATCCGGTAGTAGCGGGCGAGGGCGCCGACGGCGTCGCCGCTGTCGTTCATGTAGGTCATGGGTCGGACGAGCAGGACGGCTTCGTCGCCGTGGGCGACCTTGGCGACATCGGCCCTGAATCGGGGCTCGATCCGCCACTGGCCGCGGAGGGCGTCGGCGATGGACGCGACGGCGCGGAACCCCGCGTTGTGCGGGGTTTCGGCGTATTCGCGGCCGGGATTGCCTAGTCCTGCGATCATTTTCACGTCTGCTGTTCGGTCTCGGTTGCGGTTGCGGTGTGCGCGGCCGCGGGGCGGCTACTTGGCCTTGGCCTTGGCGTCCGGCGCGGCGTCGGCGTCCTCGGCCTTGCCCTTCTTGACGCTCAGCTCGGGCTGGGCGGGGGTTTCGGTCGCCTCGGTCTCGGCGGGTTCGGCCTCCTCCCGGACTTCGGAGACGGTCGCGATGACGGCGTCGGGGCGGGTGTGGACGGTGAACTTCGCGTCGAGCTTGAGGTCGGACACGGTGACGTCGTCGCCGACCTTGAGGTCCGTGACGTCGAAGGTGAAGCTTTCGACGACGTCCCGCGGGAGGCATTCGATGTCGATGTGGCGCAGGTGCTGTTCGAGGACGCCGTTCTGGGTGCGGACGCCTTCGGGTTCGCCGACGAGGACGATCTGGATTTCGACGTTGATTTCGCTCTGGGTGTCGATCTGGCCGAAGTCCGCATGCGTGATGCGGCCGGTGATGCCGTCGCGCTGGATTTCGCGCAACAGCGCCATGTAGGCGCTGCCTTCGAGCTCGAGGGTGACGATGAGCTGGACGCCGGCGTGGCGGCTCACGATGCGCTCGAAGTCGTGCGCGTTGAGCTGGAGCAGGGTGGATTCTCCGTCAAGGGTCTTGAGCACGGCCGGGACGATCCCGGCGCGGCGCAGGCGGCGCGCGGCGGTGGAGCCGCTGACGGAGCGGGGTTCCGCATGGACTTTGATTTCCTGTGACATGATTCGGGTGTTCTCCTGCCCTTGGGGGGCTGTTGTGCGGTTGGTTTAGAGATTGAAAAGGAAGAGCGAGCTGACCGACTGGTCGTTGTGGATGCGTCGGATGGCCTCGCCGAAGAGCTCGGCCACGGAGAGCACCGTGATGGGGAGGGTGTCGTCGTACTTCTGCTGGGGGACGGTGTCGGTGACGATGAGCTCCGAGATGTCGGACTGGCGGAGGCGGTCGAGCCCCTGCTCGTTGAGCATGGCGTGGGTGACGGCGGCGTAGATGTTGCGGGCGCCGTTCTGCTTGACGAGGCGGGCGGCGGAGGCGAGGGTGCCGCAGGTGCTCGTCAGGTCGTCGATCATGACCACGTCGCAGCCTTCGACGTCGCCCACGAGCGAGTACGCCTCGACTTCGTCGGCGGCCTTGCGCTGCTTGGCCGTGATGGCCAGGCCGCAGCCGAGGGCGCGGGAGTAGGCGTAGGCGCTCTTGACGCTGCCGGTGTCCGGCGCGACGACGATGGGGTTGTCGAGCCGCTTTTCCGAGATGTACTTGAGCAGGACGGGGGAGGCGTGGAGGTGGTCGACCGGGATGTCGAAGTAGCCGACGATCTGGGCCGCGTGCAGATCCATCGTGAGGATGCGGTTCGCGCCGGCCGCGACGAGGAGGTTGGCGACGAGCTTGGCGGTGATGGGGACGCGCGGCTGGTCCTTGCGGTCCTGGCGGGCGTAGCCGTAGATCGGCATGACGGCGGTGATGCGGGCCGCGGAGGCGCGCTTCATCGCGTCGATCATGATGAGGAGCTCCATGAGGCTCTCGTTTGGGCGGCCGCAAATCGACTGGATGATGAAGCAGTCGTCTCCGCGGACGCTGTCCTTGATCTTGACGAACGTCTCCCCGTCGGGAAACGTCTTCAGGTCGACCGGGCCGAGTTCCCTGCCCAGGTAGGAGCAGATGCGGGCGGCGAGCTGCGGGTTGGAGTTTCCGGTAAAGATTTTCACGTGGATCGTTGGGGGTTGGGGGTCGGGCGTCGGCGGTGGCCCGGGCGGGGAGGGAAGGGGGGTGGGGTGGGTGGGGAAGGAGGGGCGGGTTGGGGGCGGGGCTTGTCTCGTCTCGTGTGGCGGCAACGCGTCCTGTTGTTTCAGGATGGTTGCCCGACATGGATTTGAACCATGACTCTGGGCATCAAAAACCCGTGTGCTGCCATTACACCATCGGGCAATGTCGATAGGACTTTGCTCCACACGTTCTTCGGCAGGCTCCTTTGAATCCGGTGGGCATGCGCCTCGTCTTCTGCGAACCCGATCACCGCCGACCCGCTTCCCGAAAGGATTGAGGACAAAGCACCACCCTCTGTCAGCGCCAGGCAAAAGCGCTCAGTCTCGGGGTGGAGGCTGTTCACGGTGTCCTGGAGCCCGTTGAAGGCCGCGAGGCATGCCGCCCGTACATCGCCGTTGCGTACGGAAGAAAGGGCATTGTCGCATAGATCGGCTCCCGCCGTCAAGCCCGGTTTCCAGGTTTCGAAAACTTCGCGGGTCGAGACGGCGAAGCCGGGGAAGAGGGCGACGAGCCAGAAGGGGGCCGGGGGCTTGGCGTCGGGGCTGAGGACGGGGGTGACGCGTTCGCCGCGCCCTTCCATCAGGACGGCGCCGCCGTGGAGGAGGGCCGGGACGTCCGAGCCGACCGAGGCGGCGGCCTCGGCGAGCGCCTCCCACGGGCCGTCGTAGCCCCAGAGGCGCTGGAGCGCCGTCATCGTCCCGGCGGCGTCGGCGCTGCCGCCGGCCATGCCGGCGCCGATGGGGATGCGCTTGACGATCCGGATGTCGCAGCCGCGCGCCGTCCCGCAGAGGCGCTGCATCGCCCGCGCCGCCTTCACGGCGAGGTGGCGCTCGGGGGGCAGGTGCGCGAGCGACGAGACGTCCACGCCGTCGCCGACGGTGCGGCACGTCACGGCGCCGTCCGCGCAGTCCTCGACTTCGACCGTCTCGTAGAGCGACACCGGCAGCAGCACGCTGCGCAAGTCGTGGAAGCCGTCCGGGCGGCGGCCCAGGACTTCGAGCGTGAGGTTGATTTTGCCAGGGGCCTGGACAACGGTCTTCATGGGAACGTCGAGCCGGGTTTCAACAGGCCGTGCCTAGGCGGCGGCGCGCCGGGCCTTGGCCGAGTAGTGGAAATACAGGTAGAGATCGAAGGAGACCATGGCGAAGTTCAGGACGTACAGCCAGATCACCCAGTCCGGGCGATAGAATATCTTGTGGAGGATGCCGGACACATAACCGAGATCCACAATGCCCATGAACATCGGGCTTTTGCCCGCGACGTGCTTGGTGCGCAGGCTCTTGGCGATCGACATGGGCCAACTGATTCCGAAACAAATCAACATGCCGGCTTCAAACGGACTCATGCTCATCGACTGTCTCCTTCTTCTTTTTCTTTCTTCTGCGGACGGGCGGCGGGGCGGCGACCTCGGGCAGCTCCTCTGCCTTCGGCTCTTCGACGCCGACGCGCTTCAGCCGCATGGACACGATCTTGGAAATGCCTTTCTCCTCCTGCGTGACGCCGTAGAGGATGTCGGCTCCCGCGATCGTGTGCTGGTTGTGGGTGATGATGATAAATTGGGATTGGTCAAGGAAGTCCTTGAGCACGGTGACGAAGCGGCCGATGTTCGAGTCGTCGAGCGATGCGTCGAGCTCGTCGAGCAGGGCGAAGGGGCTCGGCTTGATCATGTAGATGGCGAAGAGCAGCGCCACGGCCGTCATCGTGCGTTCGCCGCCGGAGAGCAGCGCGATGGTCTGCGGCTTCTTCCCGGGGGGGCGGGCGACGATGTCGATGCCGCTTTCGAGCACGTCCTCGCTGTCCATGAGCGCGAGCTCGGCCGTGCCGCCGTTGAAGAGGCGCTGGAACATGATCTGGAAGTTGGCGTTCGCCTTTTCAAAGGTGTCGCGGAAGAGCTCGGTGGACTGCTTGTCGATGTCCTTGATGAGCTCGATGAGCTTGGCCTTCGCGCCGGTCAGGTCGGCCTCCTGCGCCGTCAGGAACGCATGGCGCTCTTCGATCTGCTGGTACTCTTCGATGGCGACGAGGTTCACCGGGCCCATGTCGTCCATCTTCTTGCGGATCTCGGCGATGCGGGCCTCCGTGTCCTCCGGGGCGGGTTCGCCGTCGGCGCCCCACTCCGGGGGCGGTTCGGCGGCGAGCTGGGCGATGGTGAGGTGCCAGTCCGCCATCAGGCGGTCCTGGATGCCCTGGAGCCGCATCCGCGCCTGGGCGAGCGCCACTTCGGATTGGTTGTGGCGCTCCTGGGTCGCGTCGAGTTCGCGGCGGAGGGACTGGAGCGTGCGTTCGGCCTGGTCGGCTTCGAGCTGGTTGGCGGCGCGCGCGCCGCGGAGGCGCTCGACGTTGGCCTTGCGGGCTTCGACATCGGCTTCGAGCCGGGCCAGCGTTTCCTCGTGCGTGGCGTTTTCCGCCGCGAGGCGGGCTTCGCCGTCCTGGTACGACTGGATGCCGGCGCGGCGGCTCTGGATCATGCGGTCGAGCTCGGCGATGCGCGCGGCGCCGGCCGCGTGCTGGGAGCGCGCCGTCTCGGCGCGGTGGCTGGCGGAGGCGTGCGCCAGGCGGGCGTCGGTCAGGCGCGTCTGGGCGTCGAGGAAGCGGGTTTCGGTCGCCTTCAGCTCGTCGGCCTTGGCCGAGGCGGCGTCGGCCAGGCGCTGGCGGCTCTCGGCCGTCTCGGCGATGCGGCGCGCGAGGTCGCGGCCGAGCGCGGTGGCGCTCTCGGTGTCGGCGGCCAGCTTGGCAAGGTCGCGTTCGACGTCGGCCAGGCGCTGGCGGGACTGCGCGAGGTCGCGGCTCAAGGTGTTGCGCTCGCCTTCCTTCTGGGCGGAGGCGCGTCGGCTCTGGTCGAGCATCGCCCGGCCGTCCTGCACGGCCTGCCGGGCGCCGGCCATGTCGTTGCGCAGCGATTCGGCGCGCGCGTCGGCCTCGGCGAGGTCGTCCTCGGCGCGGGCCAGCTCCTCGCGGGCGTCTTCGGCCAGCATGTGGCGGGCCAGCGGGTTCGTCGCCCCGCCTTCGGCCTTCCACAGCTCGACCATGCCGTTGGGGAAGGCGACGGCGCCGGCGAGCGTCACGAACGTGCAGCCGGCGGGGCGGGGCGAGGGGATGGCGTCGAGGGACTCGACGATGAAGACGCCGCCCAGCAAACGGGCGGCCGCCGCGGCGAAGTCGTCGGGGCAGGTGACGACGTCGAGCAGTTTCGGAAGATCCAGGTCGGCTTGCGGGGGCGCCGCGTCGGCGGCGAAGAGGCGCGCGCCGTGGTCGCCGGCGAGGCGCGAGACGACGGCTGCGGCGTCGTCGAGCGAACGCACGGCCACGGCGTCCATCCACGCGCGCAGGACGGCTTCGAGCGCGGCGCGATGCGTTTTGGGGGCGGAAAGGCGGCTGGCGATGGGGCCGAGCACGGCGCCGTCGGGGAGGGAGAGGGGGTTGGCGGGGTCGGCGGCGAGGGCGTTGCCCGAGGGTTCGCCGGAAGCGTCCGGCGTCGTTTCGAGCATCTGGATGCGCGCCTTCTCGACGGCGATGCGCGATTGCTGGGCCGCCTGCTCGCGCTCCGCTTCGCGAAGCGAGGCGCGGAGGGATTCGAGACGCCGCTCGCCGGAGGCGACGGCGTCGGCGTGGGTGTCGACGAGCGCATCGAGCGTCTCGACTTCGCCTTCGACGTCGTCGAGACGCTCGGCCAGTTCGCGGGCGGCCTGCCCGAGGCGCTGCTTGTCGGCGGCGAGGCGTTCGTTGCGCAGGACGCCCTCGCGGGCGCTGCTTTCGGCGGCGGCGAGGCGGTTTTGGAGATCGACGTGGAGACGTTCGGACTCCGCCGACTCGGCGCGGAGCTTCTGGAGGGCGTCGCGCACGGTGGCGTTGGCGTCGCGGGCGTCGTCGTAGGCGGCGCGCGCCTCGGCGAGCGCCGCGTCGGCGCCGGCGAGATCCTTGTCGAGGTCGGCGAGCTGGCGGCCGCAGGCTTCGAGCGCGCGCTCCTGGTCGGCGCGGACGGCCTGGGTCTCGCCGATTTCGCGCTCGTCGCGGGCGATCCACTCGCGGTATTCCGCGATGCGCTGCGTGTTGATGCGGATGGCGTCGGCGGCCTGGTTGCAGCGGCCTTGCGCTTCCATGGCCTGTTCGAGCGCTGTGCCGATGCGGCGCTCCGCCTCCATCAGCTTGGCGCGGGCCTCGGAGACGCCTGCTTCGCCGGTCTCGACCTGCTCGCGCAACGCGGCGGCGGCGGCGGCGAACAACGTGGTCTCCGCCTGGAGCGCGTCGATGCGCGTGTCGGCCTCGCCGATTCGGCGGACGATCATGAAGCAGTCGAGCTTGCGCAGCTCGGCTTGCAGCTCCTTGTAGCGGCGGGCCTTGCCGGCCTGGCGCTGGAGCGAGCCGATTTGGCGCTGGAGCTCGCGGATGACGTCGCTCAGGCGCAGGAGGTTCGCGTCCGTCTGCTCCAGCTTGCGCAGGGCTTCCTTGCGGTCGGCGCGGAAGCGGGTGATGCCGCTGGCCTCTTCGAAGATGGCGCGCCGGTCTTCGGGGCGGGAGGAAAGGATGGCGTCGATCTGGCCCTGCGCCATGACGGAGTAGGAGGTCGTGCCGATGCCGGTGTCCATGAAGAGGCGCTGGATGTCGCGGAGGCGGCAGGGCGTCTTGTTGATGTAGTAGCGCGACTCGCCGTCGCGGAAGACGCGCCGGGAGACGGTGACCTCGTTGTACTCGGTGCCGAGGTGCTCTTCGCAGTCGGCGAAGGTGATCGAGACCTCGGCCATGCCCAGCGGCTTGTGGACGTCGGTGCCGTTGAAGATCACGTCCGTCATGGCCGAGCTGCGCAGCGCCGTGGGGCGCTGCTCGCCCAGCACCCACCGGATGGCGTCCGAGATGTTGCTCTTCCCGCATCCGTTCGGCCCGACAATCGCCGTGATGCCCGGCTCGAAGACGAGTCGGGTTTTTTGGGCGAAGCTTTTGAAGCCGATGATTTCGAGAGCCTGGAGGTACACGGGTCGCGATGCGGGTTTCGGGGTGGAGAAACGAATGGCGAAAGATACCACATTACCGCCAGGCGGCGCAAATGATTTGTACGCTTTTAGGGGTCTGTCCCCTATTTTATTTGTACGCTTTTAGGGGTCTGTCCCCTATTTTATTTGTACGCTTTTAGGGGTCTGTCCCCTATTTTGTGCTTGTATCCGCCATCCGCAGGTGCTATTCTGTTCCCAAACGCCAGCCAAAGCGTCAAATCCAAACGAAAGAGGTGCACCATGAGATTGCCAAGAGTTCTCGCGAAAGGCGAGGGGATCTACCACGTCATCAGCCGGATCTCCGGCCAGCGGTTCCTGCTCGATGCTGAGGAAAAGCCCCGCCTTGAATGGTTGATGAACGCCGCCGCCGGATTCTCCGGTGTCGATGTCCTTGCTTACGCCTTGATGGACAACCACTTCCACATGCTTGTGAAAGTGCCGTTGCCACAGCTTGTCGACGACCAGGAGCTTTTCCGGCGCATGCGTCTGCTCTATGGCAAGAAAAAGATGGACCGCATCCTGGCCGAATGGGATCTGTGGGAGAAGAAGGGCATGGCGGGCAGGGTGCTGGATGCCAAGGCGGCGCTCCGGCGGCGCATGTACGACCTCTCCCAGTTCTGCAAGACGTTCAAGGAGACGTTCTCGATGATGTACAACGACCGCCACGAGCACAGCGGCACGATCTGGGGATCG
>JBMNOD010000088.1:0-14280 GCA_050942875.1 Kiritimatiellia bacterium | reverse complement strand
CCCGAGGCGGTGCGGGACCTGAGCCTGTCCGAAGGCATCGCATACGTGCTGCGCACCGAGGCGCCCGGCCTGGCCGCGCTCGCCGACGCCTTCGGGCGCTGGCCCGTCAGCTACTGTTCGCCGGGCCTCTCCTGGACTCCGGCGACGCTGCTGGCCATGGCCCGCATGGGACTCAAGGTCCTCTGCAACGACAAGATCATCGATTTCGGCCGCACACCCCATTGGTACTGCGGCCTGCTGGTGGCGGCGTACAACCTGGACTTGCAGGACTTCTACGAGAACTCGACATTCGCGCCGGGCCGGTTCGAGGCGGCCGTCGAGGAGCTGATCGCGAAGACGCCGTCCGACGGCGTGGTCGTGCTGTACACGCACCCCGCGCGGCTGGTGACGTCCGCCTTCTGGGACGAGGCGTTCGCCGGCGGGCGGCGGCGGGCGATCGCGGAGTGTCCGCCGGCGCCGCTGCGGCCGGCCGCCGAGATCGACGTCCTGAAGGACCGCTGCAGCCGGTGGCTCGACTGGCTCGCGGGGCGCAGCGACCTGCGCTTCATCGACTTCGCCACGCTGCATGCCGAACGCGCCGCCGCGCGCCGCGACCTCGACGCGCTGCTGTCCGAATGCGGCCTGCGCTTCGGCGAGGAGGGGCGGCTTCCGCTGCGGCCCGGCAAGCCGGACGCCTTCCTGCCGTCCGCAGCCTTCGACGGCATGCGCTACCGGTGGCTCGCGTACCCGCCGGGATTCTCGGGCCGGCCGCTCGTCGAGCAGGCGCGTCGGCTGGCCTGGACCGCGGGGCCCGCGGTTCGGGGGGACGCCGCGCGCGGGACCCCGTCGCCATGACCTGGCCGCCAGCCGCCCCAAGATTCGCTTGGGGCCGGCGGTCTTTGGAAAACACGAAACCCACAAGGAGAACAAGAATGAAAAACAAACGCACACATCTCTTCACGGGGCTCCTGGCCCTGGCGCTTCTTTCCGTCCAAGCGGCGTCCGCCGCCGACTACAACTGGCTGCCCGCCTGGGGCAAGTGGGAGGACGCGGCGAACTGGGACGCGGGCGCGGTGCCCGTTGGATCCGGCATCACAGCCGAAATCGCCAACAACCGAGCCTGCCTGATGGACAGGGACACGCCCTACTCCGGCCTCACACGGGAATTCAGGGGGGAATTGACGATCGGCAACCCGGCCGGCACGGGAACCCTGGACGTTGTTTCGTCTGGAGGCGAAGTCGGCTTCATCTACGCCAAGCTGCTGGCCGTGGGCGACGGCGGCACGGGCGTCGTCAACCTGAGCGGCCATGCCAAGGCCTGGTTCAGGGCAGATGCCGGCTCCACGGTCCAAGGGAGGGTTGACGTCGGCATCAACGGCGGCCAGGGGACGCTGAACATCTCAAACGGGTATTCGACCGGCAGGTCGCTGACCTTCGGCGACACGGGCGGCCGGGGCGTTGTCAACATGAGCGGCGGACAATTGACGGCGGACAGGAACGGACTCCATGTCGGACAAAACGGCGGAACCGGAATCCTCAACTTGAACGGCGGCACGTTGAACGCATGGCTGATGACGGTGTACGGCTCCGGAACCACCGCCTCCGAGTTCAACGTCCTGGACGCCTCCACCACCATCAACGTGCTGGGCAATCAGTATGGCAGAAACGTTCCGCGCCCCCACAACGGCATCGCCTTCGGCGAGGGCGCCGATTCCAACGTGAAGCTCACGGCCGTCCCGGGCGCGCAGATCCAGTTCACCGGGAACTGCGACGCGGACGTCGAGTTCAAGACCGCGGGGCCGGCCGCCGCCGCCGACATGGCCGGCCTGAACAACACGACCTTCGTGTTCTCGAAGAACAACCGGATCGCGGACCATGCCGTCGACCCGCCGGGCGACCGCTTTTCCCAGCTCGAAGTCGCGTGCGCCGACATCGGGCGGAAGGCCGACGGCTTCGTCGGCAATTTCGCGCTCGGCGGGCTGACCCTGCTGACGCCCGGCGCGGCGAGCACGGATCTCAGCGGCACGAACACGGTCCAGCTCGTGGACAACCACGCCAACGCCGGCGTCCCGGGCGCCGAGGCGCTGTACGTGAAGAACCTCGTGCTGGAGGAGCGGACCGTGCTCGACCTCAACGGCAAGAAGCTCTACTACCTCGACGGCGACTTCGCCGCCGGCACCGTCCTCAACGGCGCCCCCGTCCAGGTGCCGCCAAGCGACCCGACGACGCTGATCGTCATCCGCTAGGGACTCGTCCGGCACCCCCCGCCCGGGCTCCGGGACGTCCTGGATTTCAAAGGGCGTGTGTCAGAATCGTGACATGGTTCCTTGAGTTTACATGAAACATGGAGGCATTCCCGATGACAAATTCAAAACCAATCCCTCTCTGTGTCTCTGTGCCTGTGTCTAGAATTTTCAAGACAGGATTACAGGATTGGATTGTCCAGAATCTTGTCAATCTTGCAATCTTGTCCAAAACCCATTATAAGACAGGATTACAGGATTTACAGGATTGGATTGTCCAGAATCTTGTCAATCTTGCAATCTTGTCCAAAACCCATTATAAGACAGGATTACAGGATTACAGGATTGGATTGTCCAGAATCTTGTCAATCTTGCAATCTTGTCCAAAACCCATTATAAGACAGGATTACAGGACTTACAGGATTGGTTCCCGCGTCCTGTGTCTAGAATTTTCAAGACAGGATTACAGGATTGGATTGTCCAGAATCTTGTCAATCTTGCAATCTTGTCTAAAACCCATTATAAGACAGGATTACAGGACTTACAGGATTGGTTCCCGTGTCCTTCTTGTCTGTGTCTAGAATTTTCAAGACAGGATTACAGGATTTACAGGATTGGATTGTCCAGAATCTTGTCAATCTTGCAATCTTGTCCAAAACCCATTATAAGACAGGATTACAGGATTTACAGGATTGGCTTCCGCGTCCTTCTTGTCTTCTGTGGCCATTCCCCGCTCGGCGAAGCCGCCGCGGCCGCGCCCCAATTCCAGGTTCCCTCCATGGCCACAAAAAGGCACAACTTGACGGAAGAAACCAACCGCAGGTTTGGAAACCGGCCCGCAGGTCGAGACATTGCCGCACCCCGGTGCAAACATCAAGGGAAATCTCAACAAAGCGCCCAATGGGGGCGTGGTCCGACATCGTCGCCACACACCCGGGGGCCGGGAGGCAGGGTTCGGGGTTCGGGATTGATTCTCAATGGTTTACGAATTTCATCAACGGGAAGTTCGCGTCCTCGCCGTCGTGGAACACCCCTTTGGAGCCAAAGCGGGGCCAAAATGGGACAATCGCGTTCTTTTTGCTTGACACGGCCTCGCTTCGTATTGTAGAGTTTTCGTGGTTAACCAACCAAAAGGTTGTGTACGCCGATGCCGAAGGCCCGTCCGCCCCCGCCACGGAAAACAGGAAAGGAAACGAACCATGAAATCCGCATTCGCAAACCTCCGCACAGGACGCCCGACGCGGGCATCCTCCGCGACGCCTTCCGTCATCCGGCGCGCGGTCCTCGTCGCCGTCGCCCTGGCCGCATGCGGCCCGGCTCGCTCGACGGCCGCGGAGAACCTGGCGCCGAACCCGGGCGCGGAGAACCTGGCGCCGAACCCGGGCGCGGAGGAAGTCCACAACGGCAAGCCGGCCGGATGGGGCGTGTACGACAACACGCCCGTCGAGTGGGGCGTTTCGGAGGAGGAGGCGCGAAGCGGCGCGCGCAGCGCCCGCTTCCGCGTCAAGGGCTTCGGCAAGGACGGCTACGCCGTGGCGGGAATCTGCGTCGGGAAATCCGATGGCTTCACGGCGCCGAACGGCATCGAGGTGCTGCCGGGGCTCGCCTACCGGTTTTCCGCCTACGTGAAGGGAACGGGCTTCACGCGCCCGCTGTCCGCCCAGCCCTGGGGGTTCGACGCCGCCGGGAACCAGCGCGACCGCAGCCTGCCCGGGACGTCCTTCCTGCCGACCGACGCCTGGACGGAGGTCTCCGGAACGTTCACGACCGGCGACGGCATGGAGCGGATCGTGCTCATGTTCATGGTTTACGCCAACGGCGAAAAGGACGTCGCCATCGGCGCGACGCTCCACATCGACGACGTCCGCCTCTGCGTGGCCGCCGACCCCGACAAAGTGACAGAAGCAAAACAGAGGAAAAGAGTGAAGACGCGCCTTCCGGACAAACTGGGCCTCCCGTCCATGTGGACGCCGGGCGACGAGCTGACGCCCTGGCGTGAAATCAAGCGCCGCCACGACGCCGGCGACGAAGCCATCCGCGCATGGGTGCGGCGGGGGCTGGCCAACGCCGACGCCTGGGCCGCGCGCCCCGACAGCTACTACCTGGGGCTGTTCAGGCCCGAAACGCCGTTCGGGGCCTACACGATCTGCTGCCCGATCCATCCCGAGACCTCCGGCTACGTGCCCTTCCAATGGGATCCCGACCATCCGTGGCGGCTGACATGCCCGCGCTGCCAGAAGGAAGGGCGCGATCCGCCCTGGTACCCGAACGCGCGCTACCCCGACGACGGCGGCGGCTGCCGGCCGACAGACGAGGCCTGGCGCGCCACGCACGACGAGGCCTGGGGCAAAAAGTACGACATCCCCTGGGATCGCTGGGACGGCATCACCCGGGGGCACAACCACGGCGACACCTTCTACTTCCTTGGCCATGCGCAGTGGCGGATCTTCTTCGAGCTGACCGCCCGCCGGCAGATTCTGACCTCGCTCGCCCAGGCCGGCGTCTTCGCCCGCGAATTGCATGCGCCGGACAGCCCCGTCGGCCGGAAGGCCGCGCTTTACGCCCACAAGGCCAAGGTGATCATGGTCACGATGGCGCGCGCCACCCTGGGGGACGCCTATCTGCGCACGGCGATGGGCGTGGACGAAGCCGCGTATCGAAAGGCGGTCGAAAGCCTCGCCCGCGACGAGGACGGCAAGCCCATCCCGTACCGGGAATATCCCGGGTACCGCGTCCGCGACAGCATCAGCGACCACACGGACGACAACCCGAACCGCCCGATCCGCACGATCAAGGTCGGCTGGTGGAAAAACGCCGTGACCATCTTCCCCGACCACGGCTTCCGGGACTGGGCGATCAAGTGGCTCTCCTCGTACGCGCTGATTCAGCCGGCCTTCACGGACGAGGAGCGAGCGGCGGGGCTGGACGGCATCGTCGAACGCCTCCTGGCCGTCCAGGAAGGCGACGCCGTGAAGCTCGAAGCCGCGGGGATCCCCGTGCGGGAGGGCATCGTCGACAAGGGGCTGAACATCGCCGATCCCGTCAAAATGAAAGGCAATCTCGCAGGCGGCGCCGCGCTGGCCTGGCTCGACCTGGCCGACATCCTCGACCAGCCCCGCATGCGCAAGGAGGCCGCCGCGGCCATCCACAACTACCTCCACCACGACCGGGGGGGGTATTTCATGAAAGACGGCTTCGGCTGCGAGACCTCGGCGCACTACACCCAGGTCGCCCTGGGCAACCTGCGCGCGCCGCTGGACGTCCTGACGGGCCAAAGCGAGGGCTTCGGGCCCGGCGACCCGTTCTGGGACGAGGCGAGCCGGTCGTTGAACCCGTATCTCGATCCGACGCTTGAGAAGATCGCCTACAGCACGCTGCTCAGCATGCTGCCCGACGGGCTTTGCGCGCCATGGGTGGACTCCTGGGTGACGGAGCGGCCGCAGCTTTCGATGGCGGAACGCATCGCCAACGCCAAGGGGCGCGTGCTCGCGCGCTACGAGCCCTGGCTCGACGTCGCCCGTTCGCCGAACGGCTCGATCGCCTTGCGCCTCAAGAAGGCCCCGACGCTGCCGAGCTACGTGCTCGAAGACAACGGCATGGCCGTGATGCGCGTCGGCGAGGGCCTGGACCAGACGTTCGCCTCGGTGGACTGGTCGGCGGCCACCGGGCACAGCCACGACGGCCCGTTCAACCTGCTGCTCTACAGCGCGCGCCACGAGGTTTTCTTCGACCAGGGCTATCTGAACAACGTGACGCCGACGCAGGACTGGATGAACAGCGCCGAAGCGCACAACACGGCGCTGGTGCGCACCGCGAACGGCGACCCGGGCCGGTGCACGACCTGGCGCGGCGCCCTGCGCTTCTTCGCCGACACGCCCGCCGTCAAGGCCGTGGAGACCGCGGAGACCGACGCCGCCAAGCTGAAGGCCGGCATGCCCGCCGACGAGGCGGCCCTCTTCCAGCGGACGGTGACGCTGATCGAAACCGCCGCGCCGGGGGGAGCCTACGTCGTGGACATTTTCCGCCTGCAAGGCGGCGCCACGCACGACTACTTCATCCACGCCCTGGGCGACCGCCTCGAGGTCGCCGGGCTGGACGTGGCCAAGGCGGACGATCCGGCGCGCACCCTCTACGACGCCAGCGGCTTCGGCTACCGCACCAGGACCGGCGCGAAGGCCATCCACAGCCTGCGGACGGGGCGCACGGACGGCGCGTTCACGGCCGTCTGGAGCGACATGGCCGATTGGCGCGACGTGCCGCCCAGGCGGGACGCGCAGGCGCGTGCGCGCATGCGAATGCTCGCCGAACCCGGAACGGAGGTGTTCCTCGGCAAGGCCTTCGGCCAGCGGTACATGGACCAGCGGGACGTCGAACAACGCGTCAACGTGCTCTGCGCCCGGCGCCAGGCGGACGCGTATCGCGAAACGCCCGACGCCTTCGTGGCCGTCATCGACGCGCGTCCGAGTCCGGCCGACGCCCACCACGGCGTCGGCCGGCTCGCCGTCGTGCGGGGGGACCCGTCGGCCGTCGGCGTGAAAATCGTCCACGACCAGGGGACGGACTTCGTCCTGTCGACCCTCCACGACGATGCGGAAACGGTGTTCGCGGACCCGGACGCGAAGCGGGAGCTGGCGCTCGTCGGACGCCTCGGCGTGGTGCGGGAGCGCAAGGGCGCGGACGAACCCGAATTGCTGCTGCTGCGCGGCTCGCGCCTCGTCGGCGGCGGACGGGCCACGACCCAACAGGAGTCGAGCCGCTGACACAATTTGCCGGCCGCCAAGGCCGCGCGACAACGAAAATCACAGGAAGGCAGAAACAAAGACATGAGAGCAGGAACGGCAAGAGTCAAAATCACGCCGCCGGTCGGGTCGCCCGGCTCGAACGGCAAGCGCATACGCGAAATCCGAAGCGACCTCTACGCAAAGGCGCTCGTTCTGGACGACGGCGGGAAAAAAGCCGCCATTGTCACGATCGACATTCTGCTGCTGGGCAAATGCGTCGTGGCGGAGGCGCGCGCGCTGGCGCAGAAGCAGACCGGGATCCCCGCCGAGAACATCCTCCTCGCGGCCAGCCACACCCATTCGGGCGGCGGCTGTTCACCGATGCGCGACGTCTGGGGGACGGCGGTGTACGACCCCAAACGCGTGGACGAGCTGGTCGCGAAGATCGCCGGCGTCGTGGCGGAGGCGGATTCAAGGCTGGTCGAGGCCGGCGTCCGCGTGGGGCGAAGCCACGTCGATTTGAACGTCAACCGCTGGATTTCGACGCCCGACGGCGCGAAATGGGCGCCGAATCCCGACGGGCCGGCCGACCGCGCGTTGTCGGTCCTGCGCATGGACGACGCGGCCGGCCGGCCCTTCTGCGCGATCGTGAACTACGCCGCGCACGCCAGCGTCGCGACCTGGGGCGAACACATCTCCGCCGACTTCCCCGGCTACATGCAGGCGGCCCTGGAGAAGTTGTACGGCCCGGACTTCCAGGCGCAGTTCATGAACGGCGCCAGCGGCGACTTGAAAGTCAACTGGCTGGTGCGAACCCAGGAGGGGAAGCTCGATTTCGGCTATGGCAAGGACGACGGCCCGGCGAAGCGCTACGGGGTCGCGCTGGCCGGCGAGGCGATCAAGGCGTTCGAGCTGTCCGAGCCCGTGGGCGACTGCCGCCTGGCCGTCGCGTCGGGGGACGCGCGGTTCCCGCTGCTGACGCCGCCCTCCGCGGCGGAAGTGGAGCGGATTCTGAAGGAAAAGCGCGCCAAAGGCGAAAACTGCGCCTGGGAGGAGCGAATCCTGCCGCAACTGCGCGACAACACCGCGCCGTCGTTCATTCCAGGGGAGGTGCAGATGCTGCGCCTGGGCCCCGACGTCGCCATCGCGGCCGTGCCGGGCGAGCTGTTCGCGGCGGTCGGGCTCGCCATGCGCGAACGCCTGGACTGCAAGAACCTCTTCATCGCGGGCTATGCGAACGGCTACGCCGGCTACCTGCCGTCCGACGCCAGCTGCCGCGAGGACGGCGACAAGCCGCGCTACGACTGGCACAAGTTCTTCTGGTATCCCGCCGGCTTCGCCGAGGGATCCGAGAAAGCCGTCCTTGAAACCGCAGCGGCGCTTTTCGCCTCGACCACCCGGGAACTGAAAGAAGAAAGGAAGACGACATGACACAGGCAAGATCGAAGCTGGCCCTCTTCGGCGGCCCCAAAGCGGTCCCCGAGACAAATCCCGCCCTGTTCAAATGGCCGATCATCACGGCGGAAGACGAACAGGCCGTGCTGGACGTCCTGCGCGCCGGCGCCATGTCGGGAACCGACATCACCAAGAATTTCGAAGCGGAGTACGCGGCATGGGTCGGATCGCGCCATGCGCTCGGGTACTGCAACGGCACCGCATCGCTGTTCGGCGCGTTCTGGGGATGCGGCGTGGGCGCGGGAGACGACATCATCTGCCCGGCGATCACCTACTGGGCCAGCTGCACATCGGTTCTCGGCCTCGGCGCGACGGTGCAGTTCGCCGACATCGACCCCAGGACGCTGTGCATCGACCCCGCCGACATCGAGCACCGCATCGGCCCGCGCACGCGGGTGATCGTCGTCGTCCACTATGGCGGGCATCCCTGCGACATGGATCCGATCATGGAAATCGCCAGGCGGAACGGCGTCAAGGTCGTCGAGGACGTCTCCCACGCCCACGGCGCGCTCTACAAGGGCCGCCAGTGCGGCACGATCGGCGACGTCGCGGCCCTGAGCATGATGGCCGGCAAAGGCTTCGCCATCGGCGAAGCCGGCATGCTGCTCACCGACAACCGCGACATCTACGAGCGGGCGATCGCCTTCGGCCATTACGAGCGCACCGGGGGCCCGAGCCGCTTCGCGAAGGCCGAGGCGGCCGTCCACGGCGAGCTGGCGCGCTTCCGCGGCCTCCCGATCGGCGGGCACAAGCACCGCATGAACCAGACGTGCTCCGCCATGGGGCGCGTGCAGCTCAAATACTTCCCGGAGCGCATCGCGGAAATACAGCGCGCGATGAACCGCTTCTGGGACCTGCTGGAAGGCGTCCCCGGCATCCGCGCGCACCGTCCGCCCAGGGATTCGGGAAGCACGATGGGATGCTGGTACTTCCCCCGCGGCCTCTACCGCGAGGAGGAGCTGGGAGGGCTGCCGTGCGAAACGTTTTGCGAGGCCGTCCGCGCCGAAGGCGTGGAGGCGTGCAGCCCGGGGGCGAACTTCCCGCTGCACCCGCATCCGGTGTTCCACGAGGCCGACCTCTTCCATCAAGGCCGCCCGACGGCGGTCGCCTTCGGCCAGCGGGACACCCGGCAGGGCCTTGGCGCCCTGCCCGTGTCGGAGCGAATCGCCGAGATCACCTTCGGCGTCCCCTGGTTCAAGCACGACCAACCCGAGGAGATCGAAAAGTACGCCGAGGCCTACCGGAAGGTCGCGCTCCAGGCGGAAGCGCTGATGCGCCATGGAAAGCCGGCATCGGGGGCCGCCGCGCCATGACGACCGCCCCGCCCCTGGACATCGGCCTGATCGGGCTCGACACCTCGCACGTGATCGCCTTCGCCCGGCTGTTGAACGGCCCCACGCCCCACCCCGGCGCGCGCATCGCGGTCGGCTGGCCGGGAGGGTCGGACGACGTCCCGCTCAGCCGGAACCGGGTCGAGGGATTCACCCGGGAGCTGCGGGAGCTGCACGGCGTGCGCATCCTCGACACGCCCGAAGCCGTCGCCGATCATGCCGACCTGGTCTTCATCACGTCCGTCGACGGGCGAACGCACCTGGAGCTGTACCGACGGATCGCCTCACGCGGAAAGCCGGTTTTCATCGACAAGCCCCTTGCGACATCGCTCGCCGACGCAAACGAGATCGTCCGCCTGGCTGACTCGGCCGGCGCAACGGTGGCGAGCTGCTCCATGCTGAGGTTCGCCGGGGAGCTGCCCGCGGCGATCGCCTGGGATCGCGAGAGCATCGTCGGCTGCGACGCGTACGGCCCCATGGACGAGCAGCCTTCCCAGCCGGGGCTTTTCTGGTACGGGTGCCACGGCGTCGAGATGCTCGTCGCGGCCATGGGCGCCGGGTGCCGCGAGGTGCGGTGCGTGCGCACCGACGGACACGACCTGCTGACCGCCGTCTGGGACGACGGCCGGGTCGCCTCCTACCACGGCGTCCGGGGCGCCGCGTCGAAATTCGGCCTGGTGCTGCACTGCCGCGCCGGCACGGAGCCGGTCGATCTCTACGCCGGAAAGCCCTGGGAGGCGGCGTTCCTCGACGCGCTCCTGGAGACGCTGCCACGCAACCGGCCGCTCGTCCCGACTGCCGAAATGCTGGACGTGGTGGCCATCATCGAAGCCGCCAACCGCAGCCGGAGCAACAACGGCGAGGCCACGCAACCGAGGAGAAAGGACCGCCCATGAGCCCATTTGAATCATCGCCCGGAGCATGCGCCATGGAAGCGGCGCTTGATTCCATCCTCGCGACTCCGGATCCGGATCTCGTCGCAATGATGAAGCGCCTCGACGGCGACGTGATCATCCTGGGCGCCACGGGGAAAATAGGGCTTTCCCTGGCGTCGTTGGCCGTGAACGCCGTCCGGGAGTCCCGCGTGCCCAGGACGGTCTATGGCGTCAGCCGATTCACGGATCCCTCCGCCTGGGACAAGCTGGAGTCCTGCGGCGCCGTGCCCTTGCAGGCCGACCTCCTCGACGCGGGCGCCGTGGAAACGCTGCCGCGCGCGCGAAACGTGCTGCTGCTCGCCGGACGGAAGTTCGGCACGGAAGGCGGAGAGGCCCTGACCTGGGCGACGAACACCGTCGTCCCGGCGCGGGTGGCGGAGCATTTCCACGCCAGCAGGATCGTCGCGTTCTCGACCGGCTGCGTCTATCCGCTGCGCAGCGCCGACGAGGGCGGCTGCTCCGAGGAGGTCCCGCCCGATCCCATCGGCGAATATTCGCAATCGTGCCTCGGACGCGAACGCGTCCTCGAACACTACGCGCGGGAATACGGAACCGAGCTGCTGCTCTTCCGCCTGAACTACGCAAACGACCTGCGCTACGGCGTCCTGCACGACATCGGACGGGCGGTCTGGGAAGGCCGCGCCGTTGACAACGCCGTCAGCCACTTCAACGTCATCTGGCAAGGGGACGCCAATGCCTGCGCGCTGCGCGCTTTCGAACTCGCCCAGAGTCCGCCCGGCGTTCTCAACGTGACGGGGCTCGACATGGTCGGCGTCGAGGAGGCCGCGCTCGACATGGGCCGCCTCATGGGGCGCGAGGTGTTCTTCACCGGCGAGCCCGGAGATCGATGCTACCTCAGCGACGCGTCGAAAATGGCGCGTCTTCTCGGCCGCCCCAAGATGCCGCTCGACGACATGATACGGCTCCAGGCCCAATGGATCATGAACGGGGGCGTGTCGATCGGCAAACCGACGCATTTCGAAGTCAGCAACGGAAGGTTTTGAATGAAGCGAGTTTCCGACATCCATCCGGAGGTCTTGCGCGCGGTGCGCCGCGGCACGGTGGTCCCGGCCCAGGTGCTGGCGCTTGATTCGCGCAGGCGCTTCTCTCCGAAACATCACAGGGCCCTGACGCGCTACTTCATCGACGCCGGCGCCGGCGGAGTCGCGGTGGGCGTCCATTCCACGCAGTTCGCGATCCGCGACCCGGGCATCGGCCTCTTCGAGACGGTGCTGCGCGAAACATCGCGCTACATCGACGAATGGTGCGCCCGGCGGGGGCGCCGGATCCTGAAGGTCGGCGGCGTGTGCGGACGGACGGACCAGGCGCTCCACGAGGCCGCCTTCGAGGCGCAAAACGGCTACGACGCCGCGCTCCTCTCGCTGGCGGCGTTCAAGGACGACGCCGTCGAAACGATGCTCGCCCACTGCCGCGACGTGGCGACGGTGCTGCCGCTGATCGGCTTCTACCTCCAGCCCGGCGTCGGCGGGCGGATCCTCCCGTTCGAGTTCTGGCGCGGATTCGTCGAAATCGAGAACGTCCTCGCCATCAAGATCGCGCCGTTCAGCCGCTACGGAACCCTGGACGTCGTGCGCGCGGTCGCCGAATCCGGCCGGGACGACATCGCGCTCTACACGGGGAACGACGACAACATCCTGATCGACCTGCTTTCGGAATTCGCGTTCAACGGGCGCACGCTTCGAATCCGGGGCGGGCTGCTCGGCCACTGGTCGGTCTGGACTCGCAAGGCCGTCGAGCTGCTTGAAGAAGTCCGGGCCGTCGTCGAGGGCCAGGCGGCGGTTCCGCAGGAACTGCTCGCCCGCGCCATCCGGATCACCGATTGCAACGCGGCCTTTTTCGACGCGGCGCACAACTTCGCCGGCTGCATCCCGGGGCTCCATGAAGTCCTGCGGCGCCAAGGGCTGCTGGAAGGAATCTGGTGCCTGGATCCAAACGAAACGCTCTCCCCGGGCCAGGCCGACGAGATCCAGCGCGTGTGCGAGGCCCACCCCGATCTGAACGACGACGCCTTCGTGGCGGCCCGCCTCGAGGAATGGCTCGCCGATTGAGCCCCGGCCCCGAGCGCAAGCCACGCAGACGGCCGCACGACCGTTCCATTTGAATTTTGAAGGAGATTGACGACATGATGGTGGATGCCGAACTTGACGCAAGAATCGCCGAGGCGATGCCCGACGTGATCGAACTCCGTCGCGCATTGCACCAAATGCCCGAAATCGCAGGCCACGAACACAAGACGTCCGCCCGGATTCGCGACGCGCTGGCGCCGCTGGGGCTCGACGTGCGAAAACCGTACCTGCAGACGGATGTCGTGGCGCTGCTGAACCGCGGGAAGGGGCGCAACCTGACGCTGCGCGCCGAACTGGACGCCCTGCCGCTGGAGGAGACCGGGACGCCTCCGTGGCGCTCCACCCACCCCGGCATGATGCACGCCTGCGGACACGACGGGCACGCCGCCATGCTCTACGGCGCCGCGCGCGTCCTGTCGGGCATGCGCGACCGGGTCCGCCGCTCCGTGCGCTTCCTCTTCCAGCCCGGCGAGGAAATCGTCGCGATGGGCAAAGACCTGCTGGACGCCGGCGCGCTCCGCGATCCCGCGCCGGACTTCATCGCCGGCCTGCACAACTGGCCGGGCAAGCCCTACGGGAAAATCTGCACGAAGCCCGGCATCCTGCTGGCCGCCGCCGGCTCCTTCACGATCAAGCTCCACGGACGAGGAGGCCACGGCGCCATGCCCAAGCTCGCCATCAACCCGATCGACTGCGCGGCCGAGATCATCGACGCCTGCAACAAGCTGCCCGGAGACGGGCGCGTGCTGACCTTCTGCGCCTGCACGGCCGGCGCGGACTCCAGCAACGTGATCCCCGACAGCGCCGAGCTGCGCGGAACGGTCCGCTTCCTCGACCCGGACGGCGGCCGGCGGCTCGTCGCCGACTTCGAAGCCACCGCCAGGCAGATCGCCGCGCGACGCTCCGTCCGCTGCGAATTCGCCTGCCCGACGCCGTACCCGCCTCTGGTCAACCGGGCGGAAGACTACCGCGAAGTCCGCGACCTCGTGACCACGCATCTTGGCGAAGACGCCTTCCACGAGCTGTCCGAGCACATGATGAGCAGCGAAGACTTCTCCTGGTTCCTCCAATCGCACCGCGGCGTCTTCAGCTTCCTCGGGGCGGGGGATTCGCCGCCGCTTCACTCCGGCGGCTACGACTTCGACGACCGGCTCCTCGAAACGGGCATCCGCTACTTCGCCCTGCTGGCCCTCCACCAGTGATCCGGCCGATCCGACCCCCAACTCCTCTCCACGCTCTCCTCACTAAAAAAAGGGTGTGTGTCGAAAAAGCAACAGACCAATCCGGCATTGCCTATGTCATGCGTATTGAAAGGGAATTTGGTGTAGTGCTTTCACTGCAATAAGGAAACTCGGAATTGGGGCGCGGCCGCGGCGGCTTCGCCGGGCGGGGAATGGCCACGAAAAACAAGTATGTGGGTGAGTCAAGCTCCTTTTTTTGCCGTTTCGTCTAAGCCCTTCCTTGGCAACAGTTTATGAGAAGATTTGGTCGAAGTCGGCTCAGGGGCGCGAGCGGGCTGCTTCTTCAAA
>JBMNOD010000013.1:0-56974 GCA_050942875.1 Kiritimatiellia bacterium | reverse complement strand
GCCACGGCGCTCGGACGCAAGGAAGCCGTGCCGTTCGAGGTTGCGCTTGCCGCCTGCGACGCGGCGAAGGAAGGGTATGTCGATGCACCTGAATCGGTCGACGACATCGCTGCGGCCACTGCCAAGCACGGCGCCGACAACGAGTCAGATTTCGATGCCGCCAAGGTCGATGCGGCGCTTAGGGAAGGCAAGTCGATTACGCTTTTCGAGGCGATACGTTGCAAAGTGCGCTACTTCAGCCATGGCGTCGCGGTCGGGCCGGCCAAGTTTGCGATGGAGGTCGCCAGACGTCTGATGCGGAGCAGGGACACCAAGCGCAAATGCGAAGGTTGCGACGATTTGGAACTGTACACGGCACGACCCTTGCGCGGCGGCGGTGAGCTGAGCGTGCCAAAATCCCACATCGTCTAGCCGGAAGGCCGAAAAGCCAGCGAAGAACACCCCGGAACAGAGACCACGGACGTGGACTCCGTCACCTGCTGGGCAAAAACACGGTTGAACCCGTAAAAAGGGACACCCGCCAGCCAGTAGCCAGCGCAACGCGCTGGCTACTGGCTGGCGGGCGCGACAGAAAAGATGGAGCTTTTGGCAAAACAACTCGAAATCTGCCATCAATCGTCAGGCATGTACGTCATCAATGAAAATCTGACTTCGTCGAACTGGATATTTGTACACATTTCTTTCCGAGATGGGAGAGGCGTCAGCGTTTTTTGGGGTCTGTCCCTTATTTTTGGGGGGGAGGGCGGGGTCAGGGGGTGCGGAGCCAGGAGGGGACGTGGGCGTCGGCGGTTTTGAGTTCGGCGGCGTGGCGGTCGGCCAGGGGGTCGTGGCGGGCGAGGGCTTCGTGGAAGCGGGGGCCGTGGTCCATGTGGAGGGTGTGGCAGAGTTCATGCACGGCCACGTGGCGGAGGAGATGGGGGGGCAGGAAGAGGAGGGTGGCGCTGAGGGAAATGCGGCCGGTCGTGGAGCGGCTGCCCCAAAGGGTGCGCTGGAAGCCGATGCGGATGTCGCTGGGGCGGCGGATGCCGAGTTCGTCGGCCAGGGCGTCGATGTAGCCGGGAAGAAAGGTCCTGGCTTGTTCGCGCACCCATTCCTTGAGGAGCGCGCGGACGGCGCGTCGGGGCGGCTCCAGGGGGTTGGCGCAGTAGATGACGAGCGTGTCGGGGCGGTGGGGCGGCTCGGTCATCGTCGCTTTGGCGCGAAGCATGGGGGCTTCGAGGTATTTGACGGCGATGGTGCGTCCGAGGCCTTGGAGCGCGATGGTTTCGATGCGGTTGGCGGGGGGCGGCGGCGCGGCGCGGGCGAAGAGGGGGAGGTCGGCAAAGGGGTCGGGCGGCGGGGGCGGCTCGGCGGGTTCGGGGGGCGGGAGCCGGGCGAGCGCGCGCTCGATCCAGTCGCGGTTGTCGGCGACGAAGCGTTCGGCGACCGCGGCGGAGGTGCGTTCGGGGACGACGACTTCGACGCCGTCGCGGCGGACGATGATCCGCATCCGTTTGGCGCGTGCGCTGACGCGGACGCGGTAGGGGATGCGGGGGGATGCGGGGGAGTCGGGCATGGCGGCGCCCTCGCGGGTCAGCGGATGAGGCAGTAGGTCTCGCGGCGTTCCACGGTGTCGTAGAGCTCCATGACGTCGCGGTTGGAGAGCCGGAGGCAGCCGTGCGAGGAGGGCTGGCCGAGGAGGTGTTCCTGGTTGGTGCCGTGGATGTAGATGCAGCGGGCGTGGGTGTCGACGGCGCCGCCGGCGTTGACGCCGGGTTCGAGGCCTTCGAGCCAGAGGATGCGGGTGAGGACGTAGTCCTTGCCGCCGTCGCTGCGCCATTGGGAGGGTTCGAGGACGACGGGGTCGGGGCGGCGGGAGGTGAAGGAGCGTCCGTGGATTTGGTCGCCGCCGATGCGTTCGTTGATGCGGTGCCAGCCGAGGGGCGTCTGGTTGGAGTTGATTTTGTTGCCGGTGCCGAACTTCGAGGAGGACATGACGTATTCGCAGGCGACGTCGTCGGCGTCGATGACGTGGAGCCGCTGGCTGCGGATGTCGGCGACGACGAGGAGACCGTCGGCGGGGAGTCCTCGGCGCCGGGCGTCGGCGAAGGCCTTTTGGGCGTCGGCGCGGGGGAGGGTGAAGCGTCGGGCGGGCGGGGGCGGGACGGGGTTCGGCGCTGCCGGGGGCTGGGCGGCTGCCGGGGCGGGGGTGGGTGGCGCGTTGTGGTTCATGTCGCCAGGCTCCTCACTGGGGGTGCGGCGGCATCCGGTGAGCGCGAGGGCGGCGCCGATGCCGACGAGAAGCGCCGCCGCGGCGAGGCGGGGCGGCGTGCGGGAGTGTGTCAGGCCCAAGGCGATTGGATCCCCATGTCGGCGAGCTTCCCTTCGAGTTCGCGGATTTCGCGACCGGGCTTGCCGTCGCGGACGAGGCCGTTGTCGGTCGCGTAGGCGCGGGCGGGTTCGGTTTCGCCTCGGGCGATCATGCCGAGGAGGGCGCGTTCGTGGCGGGAGAGGGCGATGGCGTCGAGCGTGTAGTCCTTGAAGGCCTTCCAGGCGAAGGGAACCCAGCGGGAGACGATTTCGTGGCCGATGGTCGCGGCGTATTCGCGGATTTCGAGCTGGGCGCCGCCTTCCATGCGGAGGGAGAGGAAGCGGAGGAGGTTGTGCAGGTCGCACTTCCAGTAGGCTTCGGTGTAGGTCGAGAGGGGGAGATCCTTGCGGGCTTGTTCGCGCGCGATGCCGCGTTCGATGCGGTCGAGGTAGATCCGGCGGCATTCGGCGTGGAACGCGGCTTCGTCGGCGGTGAGCGCCTGGCCGAGGGCGGGGTCGGCCAGGCCGTCGCTGCCCTGGCGGTTGGTGGCGGACTGGAGGCGCCAGGCGTCGGGGGCGGTCGCGTGGGCGGAGTCGATCGCGATGGAGTAGCGGGTGGAGTATTCGTTGATGCTGGCGGTGCGGTGGCGCACCCACTGGCGCCAGATGTCCATGGGGACGCGGACGTGGAGCTTGAGCTCGCACATCTCGAAGGGCGTCGTGTGGCGGTGGCGCATCAGGTAGCGGATGAGGTGCTCGTCGTCGGAGGCCTTTTTGGTGCCGGCGCCGTAGGAGACGCGTGCGGCCTGGACGATGGAGGCGTCGGAGCCCATGTAGTCGACGGCGCGGACGAAGCCGTCGTCGAGGACTTTGAAGGGCTTGCCGAGGATGGCGTCAAGCCCCGGGGCGCTGGTGCGCGGGGCGGGGAAGGCGGCGTTTTCGAAATCGGACATGGATCGGTTGGGGGTTAAGGATTCAAGCGCCCGGGTCGAGGCGTCCGACAGGAACGGAAGCCGGCCGCCGCTCCGTGCGGGGCGGCGGTCTGGGCTGGAGGCGGGTTAGAAGGAGAGGACCTTGCCGGGCCAGCTCGGGGCGGGCAGGCCGGGGAACGACACGAAGTTCGTCAGCGAGCGGTCGAGGCCGCAGGCCTGTGACATGTAGAGGACGACGAGCGTGGCGATGACCAGGGTCGCGGCGATGGCCAGGATCGGGAAGACGGGGTTCACCTTCTTGGCCGGCATGGCCTGGAAGGCCGAGAAGGCCGAGATGGTGGCGGGTTCTCCGGAATCGCCTTCGGCAGTGATTGTCGGCCCTTGGCCGCTCTGCGCGGCCTCCAACGCATCCTTTTTCAGGACAAGCGGTCTCTTCTTCTTGACCGTCGGCGCATCGGCCAGCGATTCGTCCGATTCGGCGGATGGATCGCTTGCAGCCGGAACTTTCAGGCGCAGCGTGCGAGGCTGGCCGGATTCGGCGGCAGGCATCTGGGGCTGGCCGAGTTTCGAGGTCTGGCTCTTTCCCATGATGTCGGCGGCGATGCTCGAGGTGATCCTTGAGGTGATTTTTCCGACAGGTGCGGGCGGGCCGGATTCACCGATGCCGCCGGGCATTTCGTTGAGGGCGGCGTCGAGCAGAATGCGCGCGGTTTTCGCTTTGGCGGCCGCTTCGGGCGTGGGCTGGACCGAGGGCTTGATTGTAGGCGGCTGGATCGTCTGTGGGCGAACCGGCTTCATCGGAGCCGTCGGGGCGTCGGGGCGGACGGCGGTCACGCTCTGCGTGGGCATGACGGGCTTGAGGCGGACCGTGGCCGTGGTGACGGAGCCGAGGGGTTTGCCTTCGGCGGCCGGAGCGGCTGGAACAGGCTTTGCTGTTGCCGCTTGGGGTGCTTCGGGAGCCTTGGGCACTTCCGGTGCTTTTGGAGCCGCTGCCGCAGGTGCCGCAGGTGCTTCAGGCGCCGTTGGCGCCTTGGGTTCCGTTGCCTCAGGCGCTGTTGCAGGCGGTGTCATCGGCTTGATTGTGATGGGTTTGATGCCAATGGGACGCGGGATGTTGGTGTTGGAATCGTCGGCCATGGGGTGCTCCGTTTTCTGCTGTGAGTTGTTCGAGAGTGTTTGAGAAGATCAGACTGCCATGACTTCGGCCTCTTTGGCCTTGTAGTCGGCGTCGATCTTTTGGATTGTCTTGTCGGTGATTTTTTGGATTTTGTCAAGCGTGGTCTTGGCGTCGTCTTCCGAGATGTCGCCATTTTTCTGGAGGTTCTTGCAGGTCTCGTTTGCGTCGCGCCGGACGTTGCGGGCGGAGACGCGGGCTTCTTCGGCCATTCGGCTGGCGACCTTGGCCATCTCCTTGCGGCGCTCTTCGCTCAGCTCGGGGACGGGGACGCGGATGACGCGGCCGTCGTTGACGGGCGTGACGCCGATGTTGGCGCCGAGGATGGAGCGCTCGATTTCGCCGAGAATCGAGGGGTCGAAGGGGGAGATGACGATGAGGCGCATTTCCGGGGTCGAAATGTTGGCGAGGTCGCGCAGGCGGGTCGGGGCGCCGTAGTACGTGACGCTGATGTTTTCGACGAGGGCGGGGGAGGCCTTGCCCGTGCGGATGCCGGAAAGCTGGCCTTGGAGAACCTTGATGGTGTTGTCCATCTTGTCCTGGGTTTCCTTGAGCAGGGTGTCGAGAGCTGTCATAGTGTTTCTTGAGTGTGGGTTGAGGGTGGGCGCCGCGTTGCGCGGCCTTTAGTTGGTGACCAGGGAGCCGATGTCGTCGCCTCGGATGGCGTGTTCGAGACTTTCGTCCGCGAAGAAGTCGAGCACCATGATGGGGATGTTGTTTTCCATGCAGAGGGCGAAGGCCGCCGAGTCCATCACGCGGATGGAGGAGGCGAGGGCTTCGCGGAATGTCAGCGTGTCAAATTTCCTGGCGTCGGGGTTCTTTTTGGGGTCCTCGGTGTAGATGCCGTCCACCTTCGTGGCCTTGATGAGGATGTCGGCCCCGATTTCGCTGGCGCGGAGGGCGGCGGCGGTGTCGGTGCTGAAGTAGGGGTTGCCGGTGCCGGCGCCGAAGATCACGACGCGCCCCTTTTCGAGGTGGCTCATGGCTTTGCGGTGGATGAAGGGTTCGGCGACTTCGTGCATTTCGATGGCGGTCTGCACGCGGGTGGGGACGCCGATCTTCTCGAGGGCGTTTTGCAGGGCGATGGCGTTGATGACGGTCGCCAGCATGCCCATGTAGTCGCCGGAGGAGCGGTCGATCCCGAGCTTTTCGCCGATGGCGCCGCGGAAGATGTTGCCGCCGCCGAGCACGACCGCGACCTCCGCCCCCTGCTCCCGGACGGCCTTGATCTTCTCGGCCATCCGCATCACCACGTCGGGGTCGATGCATTGGGACGTCTCCCGGTTCAGCAGCACTTCGCCGCTGAGCTTGAGGAGGATTCTACGGTATTTGACGCTCATGGAAGTCTTGGTTTTCGGGTGAAGAAGGGGGTTTGAGAAAACAGGGGGGAAGTCTGGACGTGTAAGTAGTGACTATTGAACCAAATACGCTCCCTGAAGTAAAGCCGATTTTACAGGCCGTCGGGAGCCGGGCGCGAGTCAAACAAGTTGACCCGCAAAGGCACGAGGGATCGGGATCCAGGGGGCAGGCGTTGCACGGCAAGGTGTTGGCTCCACATTAATCGGCTCGTTCATTTTCCCTCCATTGCCTCTTCCAACGTTCCATGTTTGGAACACGATGGAGATTGCCCAAGAGGGTTGATTGTGTAGATTCCGTTTTTCGGGCAAACCAGGTTCAAGAGTCCGGTCGTGATGTACTCTGCGATCTCCTCCTCTGTGATCTCCGCGCCGTCCTCGCAACCCCTGCTGAGCGCGACCTGTTCCTTTGCCGAGTCAATTTTCTTCATGTTGTTGATGCACGCATGGAGTTGCGCGGTGTCTCTTGCGTTCAAGAATGACGGGAGTGCAAGGAGTGTCAGGATCATGACGACGACCGTGATGCCGATTTGAAGGTAGCCTAAAAACAGGCCGGCAAGAGCCATGCCGTCGCCGGTCAGCATGTCTGGGTTCTTCTTGATTCGCGATTTTGCGATGTGCCCACAGATTACTGCGGGGACGGATCCGAGGGGGCCGATCAGGATCAAACCGAGAATTCCGAGCACCAAGCTCGCCACTGCCGTACCGACTGTCTGTTTCTGTGATGTTGTCATTGGCCATCCTCGTTCAACACGTTGTTGTCGAAATCAAGCTACATCCAATGACATGCGAATGTCAACCCAAAACTTCAGTGCTTTCGGGGTTGTTTCGAGTTTTTGGCTGTTCATGCAAACTGCCACGTTGCATAAACGAGGAATTACGTTTTAAAGCGGCTCTGGCGGGGGCGAGGCCCCGTCTGTACGTCTGTACGGCATTGTGTTTTCCAGTTTCCAGTTTCAAGCGAATATGGTAGATTCTGGAGGCAAGAGGAGGGAGGGTTTTGTTAAAATCAGTCGCAACAGGTTTGGCATGTTTCTGCGTCGGGGTGGTTTCGGCCTTGGCGCAGGGTTTCGTGGCGTCTGAGGGAGTCCAGGACTTTGTCGTTGTGAGCGGCGGCGGGTTGAAGACGGCTGGTGCGCCGGCGCGTTTTCTCTGCGCCACCGGGGTCGCGGTGCCGATGCCCGCCGCGTCTGAGGGCGATGGCGATTTGTGGCGGACGAACTGGGTCGCGGCGGCAGAGGCGGGCGAGGCGCTGGTTTCCGATTTGCGCGGCGCCGGTTTCAACATGATCCGCCTTGGGGCGATCCCTGCCGGGGATTCCGGGATCCAGGGCGACTTCACGCTCTCGGAACTGCATGAGCGCTTCATCCATTTCTGCAAAGCGGACGGGTTGCGAATCTGGGCCGAGGTGCTTCACCCGGCCACGAGCCGGCCGGCGAGCGTTGCTGATGTGGACTGCCTCGATGATCCGTCCTCCGCTGCGGCGTGGACGAACGCCATTGCAAGCACGCCGCTGGCCGAGGAGCAGATGCTCGCCGCGCCGTGGGATCCGAGGCTTGAGGTTCTGATTCAGCGCCGCGTGCGCGCGTGGGCGCGCAGTTTCAACCCTTACACTGGGTTGCGTCATGCCGACGACCCTGTCTTTTCGCTCTGGAGCTTCGAGCAGTTTTGGTGGGACGACATCCACGCCCCAAGGAATCCGCTCCATCCTTTCTTCCGCCACGGTCTCGACGTGGCGTGGAACAGTTGGCTCTACGAACGCTTCCCGACGGATGACGAGCTACGCAAGGCGCTGCCGGACATCCCGGAAGCGGAGTCGGTTGAGCGGGGCAATGTCCGGTTCTTGCCGTCGGCGCCTTGCCCCGTTTGCGCCAAAGCGCAACTGCCTCGATCCGCGTGCCCGCGCCAAGCGATGCAGGACAAATTTCTCGTGAACCTTTACGCGGCGCACATTCTTCGTGTCGTCGGGCCTTTTTCGAGTTTCGGGGAATCCGCCCGGCAATCGCCCGTCGCCATCAGCTACAATCTCCAACACGACAATCTCGCCGTTGGCGCCACGGCGCGCTTCGGGGCGGCGCCTTTGGCGAATGCCGACCCCATGCCGCTCATCCACATCGTGGAATCCGCCGGTCGCGATGATCCGCTCCATCTTGCCGCCGCTGCCGCCGCCGTCTCGAACCAGGTTTCCGTGCTGGCGCTGCCGTCCATCGTTTCGCCGGCGCAAAGCGTGTTTGCCTCCCAGGTTTTTCTTTCCGGTGTCGTGCCGGGGGGGGCGGGCCAGATCGACCTGCCCAGTCTTGCCTTCGTCGAGGCCGACATTCCCACCAATGGCGCGCATGTCGCTTTTACGGCGTCGTCGGTCGTCTTCACCAACATCGTCCTTTTCTCGGCGGTGCAACAGGACGATTCGACTGCGACATCGCTGGCGCCGACGCCCGGGCGCCTCGTGCTTTCGATCCAGTCGGCGGATGGCGCGCCGATTGATTCCGCGAAATCGCTTGTCTTGAGCGCTTATGCCTTTGAACCTGCTTCAGGTTCTCGTCTTGACGTCGGTTTTTTCGTTGCCTTCCATGGTCTCGACAAAAAGAAAGTCGAGGCATTCGCTCTTGATGGAAAGCCTGTGTCGCTTAAAAGGCATGCGTTTGAGCCGCGGCCTCCGTCGTCAGAGACAGTGTCGCCGGTTCCGGCTGACATGCCTCCGGCTGAGGTCACGCCGCCGCCGGCACCTTCGGAGATGCTTTCCATTCCTGCGGGTTCGAAGCTTTTCCGCATTCGCTTTTCGACGCCGAGCCGACTTTTGGAGGCGTTGAGATGAGTGCGACACCGTTGCCGCCTTGCATTGTGCCGGATGGTCGAGGCTCCCGCCTCGCGGTGCAGGTCGTTCCGCGCGCATCGAGATCGGAAATTTCCGGACTTCAGGGCGACGCCCTGAAGGTGCGTCTCCAAGCGCCGCCTGTTGATGGCAAGGCCAACAAGGCGCTTTGCGAGTTCATTGCTGGCCACCTTGGGGTTCCTGTTCGGCAGGTGTCTTTGGCGGTGGGTTCGACGAGCCGCCGCAAAATCCTGCTGTTGCCCGAGGTGCCGCCGGATGTGCTTCGTGAAGGCCTTGGGCTTTAGGCGCAGGGGCGGGGAAGCGGCCTCAGTAAACGATGCCGCCGGACGTCCGGTAGGCGCGCAGCACGGCGACGGCTTCATCCCGCAGCACTTCGGTTGAGACAGCGATGCCGCGCCGCCGATAGGCTGAAAGCCAGTCGGCGGGCTTGTCGCCTTCGTCGAAGCCGATTGCGCGGACGTCTGCATCCGTTGCGCCGCAGACGATGCGATCCACGCCGCTCCAGGGAATTGCGCCCAGGCACATCGCGCAGGGTTCCGCGCTGCTGTAGAGCGCCGTGGGGGATCCGTCCGCGCCGCCCACTTTGTGAAAGCCGCCCCGCCGTTGCGCCCGCATCAGAGCCACCATTTCGGCGTGAAGCACGGAGGAGCCGCCGGAGACGACGATGTTCACGCCGATGCCGGCGATGGCGCCGGACGCCACGTCGACGACGACGGCGCCGAAGGGGCCGCCCGTGTCGTGGCGGACATTTCTTTCGGCGGCTTCGATGGCTATGCGCATGGCGGCCTCGTCGCTGCGCAGCGTTTCGGGGAGCGTGCGCTCCCAGTCGAGCAGCCATGCCGGGAGCTCGAAGCTGAGGGTGCTGTTGGCGCTGTTGGTGGGTGAGTTGGGGGGCGTCATGGATTGGATTGGTTCTCTTTTACTTTTAGATAGACAAGGCATTTTAATCTACTTTGTGCTCAGGCGTCAATGTCGGCGAGGGGGGCGAAGCGCGCGCCGCAGAGGGCGCGCATCAAGAGGGGTGGCGCTAGAGGGGTGGCGCTTTTACGGATTTTGGGGACATTTGCTTGTGTTTGAGTTGCAGAATTTGGATGTTCATTCAACATCATCTGCTATTTTAATTTGCATGGTTCTGAGCAGTCCGGTTGTGTTTTTGTTCTTGCTTGTAGCGGTCGTTGTGGCAATGACAAGTGAACAACTGGCGGCGAAACGACATGCGGTTGGCACGATCAACCTCTTTGGTGCGCTTGTCGCTTTGTACTTCGCAATTATCCTCATTGGATTCATGAGGAACGGGCCGATTAATCCAGGCTGAAGAGGAAATGGCGTTTTTCGCAATTTGCTATTGTTTTGCCAGCACGGCGTAGGGGAGGGTGGCGGAGGGGTCGAAGACGGGGCAGGATGTCGATCGGGTTTCGGCGTTGATCCATTCCCAGCATTTTTAGAGGTCTGTCCCCTGATCTAACCTGATCTAAAATCCGGGATGGCGAACGCTCGCCGGGACGGCGGTCTCCAGCGGGGCGGCTCTGGGTTCGTGGGGCGGGGGCGAAGCCCCGCCCGTACGAGAGAGGGGCGCACCGCGCCGGGCGTGGGCGAAGAGGCGGAGATGGCGGATTGGGTGGGCACGCGGTGCCCACCCACGGGAGAGGCGGGGCGCACCGCACCAAGGTGCGCATTTTTGGGGCCTGTCCCCTAAAAGTATGGAACCAGTTTCATATCGTTCTCCTTTCGAGCGACGTTTTCTACCGGATGATGAAGCAGCAGGTGGCGGCTTCGGGGACGATCATGAAGGAGCTGGTGAGGCGGGCGTCGATGGCGCGTTCGGCGTCGAGGGCGTCGAAGATGACGCGCTTGAGCGCGTGGTCGGGGCAGGCGGGGTAGCCGGGGGCGGGGCGTTCGCCAAGGCCGTCGCCGCCCCAGGAGGCTTCGACGGTCTTGCGGTGCAGCCACTCGGCCGCGGCTTCGGCCAGGCAGTTGGCGAGCACGGCCGCGACCATGGCGAGGTAGCCGCTGCGGGATTCCCCGAGCGCGTCGATCACGGCGTCGAGGCCTGCGCCCGCGCAGACGGCTTGCATGCCGATCCAGCCGTGCGGCGCGGCGCCTTTGCGGGGCAGGCGGTCGGCCAGGCATGCGCCCGTGCCTGCGGCCGAGAGGTCGCGCCCCATCGTCAGCGGGACGTCGTCGCCGTTGATCGTCGCGAAAATCGTTTCGTTCTCGGCGGAGGCGGGGAAGATGCCGGCGACGCCATGGACGGGCAGCGTCGCGCCGTCCTTCAGCGGCAGGCTTGCCAAGAAGGCCTTGGCGTCGCGCAAGAGTTCCCGCGCCTCGGTCGAGCGCTGCTCTTCCGCGTTCTTGAAGCCGAAGCCGCGGAGCAGCATCGGCCACGGGATCAGCGGTTCGAGCTCGGCGTGCGGGATGTCGCGGAAGACTTTGACGCCTGGGTCGCGGGGGACGACGACGTCGGGTTTCGCCTGGGCTTGCGCGGCGGCGCGCGCCCGGGCGTCGTCGAGCGAGATGCGCGGCTGGCGCGACTGCGCGTGGCGCTGCCGCAGCGTTTCCTGCCGCTGCGCCTGCGCGGCGGCGGCGACGCGGCGTCCCGGGCCGGGGAGCAGCGTGGCGCAGAGGCCGGGCATGGAGGAGGCGTCGCCGCCGCAGGCGACGATGCCGGAATAGGCGGGCGCGATCTTGACGGCGGTGTGCAGTTCGGACACGGCGGCGCCCCCGACGACGATCGGGATGTCGAGCCCCGCCGCTTCGAACGCCTCGGCGACGCGCGTCATTTCGTCGAGCGAGGGCGTGATGAGGCCGGAGAGGCCGACGACGTCGACGTCGAGCTCCCGGGCGCGTGCGAGGATGCGTTCGCGTTCGACCATGACGCCGAGATCCGTGACGTCCCAGCCGTTGCAGCGCATGACGGTGGCGACGATGTTCTTGCCGATGTCGTGGACGTCGCCCTTGACGGTGGCGACGAGCATCTTTGGCTTGCGCGCGGCCGTCACGTCGGCGTCGGCTTCGCGCGAGGCGATGAAGGGTTCGAGCAGGGCCGACGCCTGCTTCATGACCTGGGCGCTTTTGAGGACTTGCGGCAGGAAGAGGCGTCCGGCGCCGAAGGCTTCGCCGACGGTCGCCAGCCCGGCCATCAACGGGCCTTCGAGCAGCGCGAGCGCGGCGTCGGCGGCGGGGCGTCCGGCCTGGCGCAGTTCGTCGAGCGCTTCGGCGACGGCGGCTTCGAGGCCGCTGGCGCTTCCGGCGGCGACGGCGGCTTCGAGGCGGGCCTGCGGGGGGAGGGTCCCGACGCCGCCACCTGCGGCGGGGGAAGGCGCGGCGGCGGGGCGTGCCATCGTTTCGATGGCGAGCTCGGAGAGCCGCGCGGCGGCGGCGGGGTCGCGGTAGAGGACGGCGTCCTCGACGATGCGGCGGTGCGCTTCGGGGATGTCGTCATAGGCGGGGATGGCGGCGGGGTTGACGATGGCGAGGTCGAGCCCGGCGGGGCCGGCGTGGTGGAGGAAGACGGCGTGGATCCAGCCGCGCAGGGCGTCGTTGCCGCGGAAGGCGAACGAGACGTTGCTGATGCCGCCGCTCGTCAGCGCGCCGGGGAGGTTCGCCTTGATCCAGCGCACGGCGTCGATGAAGTCCGCCGCGAGGCGGTCGTGGCCGGGGATGCCGGTGGCGATGGCGAAGACGTTGGCGTCGATGATGACGTGTTCGGGCGGGATGCCGTTTGCGACGAGCAGGCGGTAGCTGCGCTCGGCGATTTCGCGGCGGCGCCCGGGGGTGTCGGCCTGGCCTTTTTCGTCGAAGCACATGACGAGCGGGCAGGCGCCGAAGCGGTGGATTTCGCGGGCGCGGCGGAGGAATTCGGCTTCGCCGTCCTTGAGGCTGATGGAGTTGACGATGCCGCGGCCTTGGAGGCATTCGAGGCCGGCGACGAGCGTGTCCCAGTTCGAGGAATCGACCATCACCGGGACGTCGGCGAGGCCGGGCTCGGTGGCGGCGTGGTTGAGGAATCGGCGGATGGCGGCGGGGGCGTCGAGCAGCGGGTCGTCCATGTTGACGTCGATGATCGCGGCGCCGGCGGCGACTTGTTCGCGGGCGATGTCGATGGCCTGGGCGTAGTCCTCTTCCTTGACGAGCCTGAGGAAGCGTCTCGACCCAGCCACGTTGGCGCGTTCGCCGATGTTGACGATGGGGTGGGGGGCGGCGGGGACGTCGAGGCGTTCGAGGCCGGAGAAGGCGGCGCCGGCCGGCGGGGCCGGGGCGCGCGGCGGCGTGTCGATGGCGCGGACGGCCTCGACGATGGCGCGGATGTGGGCGGGCGTGGTGCCGCAGCAGCCGCCGACGATGGCGAGGAGGCCGTCGCGCAGGAGCGGTTCGAGCTCCTGGCGCATCATCGCCGGGGTCTGCGCGTACTCGCCGAAGGCGTCGGGGAGGCCGGCGTTGGGGTGGGCGGAGACGCCGCAGGGGGCGACGGCCTTGAGGCGGCGGAGGGCGGGCGCGAGCTGGGCGGCGCCGAAGCCGCAGTTGAGGCCGATGGCGAGGAGGCCGGGCGCGTGGGAGACGGCGGCGCAGAAGGCCTCGACCGTCTGGCCGGTCAGGAGGCGGTCGGCGCTGGCGAGGGAGGCGGAGACGATGACGGGGGAGACGGCGCCCCGCGCGTCGAATTCGAGCGCGGCCGCGTAGAGCGCGGCCTTGACGTTGAGGGCGTCGAACGCCGTTTCGACGAGCAGCGCATCGACGCCGCCATCGAGGAGGCCGCGGATTTGCGCGCGGTAGGCGTCGGCGAGCTCCTTGAAGGTGACGTTGCGGGCGGCGGGGTCGTCGGCGTTGGCGGCGATCGAGGCGGATTTGCCGGTGGGGCCGATGCTGCCGCAGACGAAGCGCGGGCGATCCGGCGTGGAGAAGGCGTCGGCTTCGCGCCGGGCGATTTCGGCGCCGCTGCGGTTGATGGCGCAGACGAGGGCGTCCGTGCCGTACTCCTGCTGGGAGATGGCGTTGGCGTTGAACGTGTTGGTGGAGACGAGATCGGCGCCCGCCTCGAGGTATTGCCGGTGGATGGAGGCGATGGCGTCCGGGCGCGACAGGCAGAGGACGTCGTTGTTGCCCTTTTGGGGCTGTCCAACGGGGATGCCTTCGCCGTGGAAGTCGTCCTCTTGCAGGTTGAGGCGCTGGAGCATGGTGCCCATGGCGCCGTCGAGGACGAGGACGCGGGAGGCGGCGAGGGCGTGGAGGGGATGGCGGGAGTCTGTGGGCATGGGCAAAAGGGGGATGGTGCCCGGAGCGGGATTTGAACCCGCACGGAGTTTCCTCCAAGGGATTTTAAGTCCCATGTGTCTGCCATTTCACCATCCGGGCGGGGCTTGTTCCTGATTCGTCCATGCTGGCGGTTTTCCCGAAAAAAAGCAAGCTAAAAACTTGGCCTTCGCCAGACCGATTTCGTGCCGGGTGTTGAAGGCAGGGCGCAATTATGATAGATTTTGGCGTTGACCGAGAAGGAACAAACATCGACCATGATTGATTTCAGCCCATTTCCAATTTATTCCAGAAACTAAGCAATGACTTCTCGACGTGGTGAATTGATTGACTTGAAGGCTCCGTGGCTGCCCCCGGAGGCCTCATAAAATAGGGGGCAGACTCTAAAAAAGGCTTTGGAAATTATTTGGAAAATTACAGATCAGCTTAGTTGCTCTTTGGTGTGCCGACGAGCAGACCCAGGTAAGGCAGCTTGGCGGCTTTCGAAAATGCCCTGGGGCGGCACAGGGGCGAAAGCTGTGTCCATTCCAGGGACGGCTTCCGCTTGCTCCAGACGAAACGGGGGCGAGAAGGATCAGTCGAACAGTTGATCAACACGACTCGTTGCTGGGCACCCTTCCCCATGTGAATTACAAGCTGATGCGGTTCGCCGGTCGCGACGGGCGAAGCAAAGTTGTCTCGGCTGACGAACCGAAGCAACGATTGGGCAATCGTCTGGCGCTGATAGGACGCAGGGAGCTGATTCGGATCCGGCGAGGCAGAGACGGCAATCCGTCCTCCAAGCTTGTTCTCGAAGACAAACCACCCCGGGCCAAACACCGTCCGATCCGGGCGGAGGATGCGCGTCCAGACAACGGCGCCACGGCTGGGGGTTAATTTGGCCATGGCGTTCCCCATGTTTGCACTCAGGAAGAAGCCGGGTGCCACGCCACAGGCCGGATTGAATGTCTCCTCGACCGAAAAGGCGTCTTCTTCTCGACCGCGCCATTCAATCTTTGACAGCCCGATCTCGCGCCCGAAGCCGCGTTCTAGCAAGACGTCCGCCGCCGTGGCGTCGAGAAAGAGCCCGCCACGCAAGAACGCCTCAATTTCAGAATCAGAGAACGCCCATGCCAGCGGGCCGAAAATCGCATTCACCGTCTGAGGACGCGCAGCAACGGGAATTCCGTATTGCATGAAAAACCGCCCCGCCTCAAAAGGTCCGGCCTTTGCAAAATCTCTGAGCGTGGCATCTTGGGGCAATCGCTGGAAACACGCGGCGTCGGGCTTGTAGGGCACACCCACCCCTCGAGTTTCCAGCCCTTTGGGGAAATGTGCCGCCAACCAGACGAGCCCGGGACGGACGGCGTCGAGCATCTCGCCGATTTCAGGCTCTGCCGAAGCCGGATTTCCCGAAAATGGGAAAAGGTCGAGCAACAACGCGTCGCACCCATGAATTTGGCAAAGCGCCATCTCCGACCACGTCTGCGTGTCCGACTTGGTCCAATTGGTGAACGGGCAGTTCTCGATTTCGCCCGCGACTTCGCTGCCAGGCGGACGGAACGCCTTCTGCACATCCAGCAACAAGCTCGACGTGGGCTTGCCAGTGCCAATCTCCTCGGTGTACGGCGCAAAAAACGGACGGTGGGCGACCTGGCCCTCAATCGTAAGCGCCTCGAACAACGCGGTCCAATCCCGCCCTTCGAGGCTGTGCGACGCCGGAGCGGAGCTCATCAATCCGATCCGCGTGCGACCGCGTGCGACCGAGGCGACAGCGGCGGTGATCTTCTCCGCCACTTCCAACAAAACTTCACGCCAGACGGAAAGCCAAATGGCACGCCAGGGGTGGGGCTTGCCGGGCTTCAGCAACGCCTCCACGACTTCCTCGCGTGTCGCAGGCTTGCCGATTTTCAGGGCAAAACGATCAAGCACCGGCTGCTCGAATCCTCCACCCCAGTCGAGGGGGGCGTGGTTGTGGAAGCGAAAGTCGTCTTCAATCCAGACGACCCGAAAGCCGAGAGTGGCGAAACGACCATACAGGTGCGCAAGATGCTCCTGTAAATTAGGATCTGCAAACGACGCGCACGCCGTGGAGACCTGCCCTGTCGGCGACACGGCTGGAATGAAGTTGCGGTCGTGCGGGAACGACCGTCCACGCGAACCATGCAAGCTCGTCATCCAAGGGTTCAGGCTGACAACCAGCCCCTCGTCTTCCAGAATGGCCTTCGCCGTGCGGACGGCTTTGAACCAGCGGTCTTCATCGGCGCATGTGAGCAGGCCGTTGTTCCACTCCTCGGCCGCAAAGAAGAGGACCACCTCCTCGACTCCATGACGGTGGCAGAAATCCGCAAGCTCACGCGCATCGGCTTCCAAACGGGTTCCGGGTAGAATCTGGAAGCGGAGATGGTTGCGGAGCGGACGCACATCGTGAGAAGCGACTTTCATAAATCCTCCAGAATTGCGGTTGCTTAAGCGTGATGGCGATCAACTGTACCACAACTCCGCAATTAATTCAACGCCCGCATTTTTCAATGGTTGCATTGCAAGAAGAAATTCTATAGAATTTGTTGGATTTATGAACGCCAAAAACTTTCCTTTTCCGCCAGCCGTTCTCGACGAGATCGAAAAAACGACGCCGACTCCGTACCACGTCTATGACGAGGCCGGCATCGTTGCGAACACGCGCCGTCTCAAGAAGGCATTCGCCTGGAATCCGGATTTCCGGAATTTCTTCGCCGTCAAGGCCACGCCGAATCCGAGCATTCTCAAGGTGCTCGTGAACGAGGGCTCCGGTCTCGACTGCAGCTCCATGGCCGAGCTCGTGCTTGCCGAGCGCAACGGCGTCCGGGGCGAGGACATCATGTTCACCTCGAACAACACGCCCGACGCGGAGTTCAAGAAAGCCTTCGAGCTGGGCGCGATCATCAACTTCGACGACATCACCCACATCGACGCCGTCGAACGCGCCTGCGGCGCCTTGCCGTCGCTCGTCTGCTGCCGTTTCAACCCCGGCAAGGCCAAGGCGGGCAACACGATCATCGGCAAGCCCGAAGAAGCCAAGTACGGTTTCACGCGCGAGCAGATCATCGAAGGCTATCGCCTGCTGAAGGAAAAGGGCGCGACGCGCTTTGGCATCCACACGATGGTGGCTTCCAACGAGCTCAATCCGGATTACTTTGTCGAGACGGCTCGTCTTCTCTTCGATCTGGTCGCCGAGGTTCGCGAAAAGGTCGGCATCGATTTCGAGTTCATCAACCTTGGCGGCGGCATCGGCATCCCCTACCGTCCCGAGCAGGATCCCGTCGACCTGGATCGCGTCGGCGCCGGCGTCCGGCGCGAATGCGAACGCATCCTCGTCGCCGCCGGCATGCCCATGCCCCGGATCGTCATGGAGTGCGGGCGCATGATCACCGGCCCCGCCGGCTGGCTGGTCACGCGGGTGCTGCACATCAAGAAGACGTACAAGACCTACGCGGGCGTCGACGCCTGCATGGCCAACCTCATGCGCCCGGCGCTCTACGGCGCCTACCACCACATCACCGTCATGGGCAAGGAGGAAGCCCCGTGCGACACGATGTACGACGTGACCGGCTCGCTTTGCGAGAACAACGACAAGTTCGCGATCGACCGGATGCTGCCGCGTCTGGAGCGCGGCGATCGCGTCGTCATTCACGACGCCGGCGCCCACGGCCACGCCATGGGCTTCAACTACAACGGGAAGCTCCGTTCCGCGGAGTGGCTCATCCGCACCGATGGCGCCCCGCAACTCATCCGCCGCGCGGAAACGCTCGACGATCTCTTCGCAACACTCGACTGCGGAATCGCCATGCGCTAACGCTCAGCGCGGCCGCCATCCCGCCCTCTCGTAAGGATGCCTTGCAATGAAATGCCCCTACTGCCGTTCCACCGACTCCTGGCGAATGATGCGCCAACGCTGGATGCGGGCGACGCCTGGGCGCATGCGCAACATGCGCTGCAGCAATTGTGGCGCGGAGTTCACGCAATGGCTGGGCTTCATCGCCCTGCGGCACTCCTTTGCGAACCGGATGACCACGCTCTGGCACGCCGTGCTGCTGCTGGCCGTCTTCATGGCGTTTGCCTTTTTGGCACCCGTCTTGATGAACTGGCTTTTGGCGCCGTAAGTCATCTGGAATCCGCCTGAAATCCGCCATGCCGATATCGAGCCTCGCCAATTTCCATTGCCGCCAATGTGGCTCCTGTTGTCGTGTTTCCGGCTATGTCAATTTGCAACCGGGCGAAGAGGCGGCGATCGCCCAGAGCCTGGGGCTTGATGCGTTTGCCTTCACCGAGCGTTTCACCGTGCTGGCGCCCGACAGGCGCGGGCTTGTGCTTCGGGAGCATCCCGACGGCGGCTGCATTCTGCTGGACGACGAAGGGCGGTGCATGGTCCACGATGTCAAGCCGCGCCAATGCCGCGACTTCCCCTTCTCGTGGCGCAACGCGGACTCCGCCGAGATCTGCCCGGCGCTTGCCGCGCTGGAAAAAGAGAAAACAGAACCATGAGAATCGCGTTTGCGTTTTCAGCAAAGGAGCCTATGGACAATCAAGAATCGTTGCCAAAAGAAAGCGCGGAAATCACCGACGAAACAATGAAGCAAACACAAGCCATAGAGATGTTGCCGAAGCTGCACAAGCCCTGCAAGTGGGCGGACATGACGTGGGAGGAGTTCCGGGATGCCGTCGTGGAGACCCGGGGCGTCGTGCTGGTGCCGTTCGGCTGCCTTGAGAAGCACGGCAACCAGTTGCCCCTTGCCACCGATTCGTTTGTGGCGACCGAGGTCTGCGAACGCGCGGCGATGATGGAGAAGGCGGTCGTCTTCCCGTTCAGCCCGTTCGGCCATGTGGCGGAGTGCCGACACTGGCCGGGGGCGGTCAGCCTCAAGAGCTCGACCTTGCTCGCGCTCCTGAACGATCTCTGCGACGAACTCGCCCGGAACGGCTTGCAGAAAATAATCTTCCAAAATGGCCACGGCGGCAATGCGCCCCTGCTTCGCTACTTCCAGCGCCAGAGCCTCGACACGCGCAAGCCCTATGCGGTCTACCTCGCGTCCAAGTCGTGGGTGGGCGACCAGGCGAAGGCGTTCGCGCACTTGATGGGACGCGACGCGCTGCCGGAGTACGGTCACGCCTGCGTGATCGAGACGTCCGAGGTGCTTGCGCTGCGCCCGGAGACGGTTCGCATGGATCGCGTCGACGTCTCCGAGGCCCATCGCCTCAATCGCCTCGGGAAGTTCAAGGGGCTTCCGGTCGAGACACCGCTCGACTGGTACGCCGACTACCCCAACCACATCGCGGGCGATCCGTCGGAGGCCAGGGCGGAGTGGGGCGAATGGCTTCTTGACCTGTGGGCGACGAATCTCGCCAACGTGATCCGCCTCGTCCGCGACGACGAAATGACGCCGCATCTGCTCGACGAGTACTACATGCGTTGCCGCACGCTGTCCAAAGCCTAAAGTCCGGCTAGCCGAACTTGACTTCCGCCTCCTGGACGTGGAGCAGGTGCTCGTCTTGGATGTCCGGCCAACGCGCCACGTCGCCTTCGACCTTGAGGAGCCATTCGACCACGACGTCGTCGCCTTGGAACGACGGCTTCCCGTCGGCGGGCAGTTCCGTCTCCAATCGCCCTTGCATCATCTTGGCGGGGCTCGTGGTCTCCAGGAGCACCGCGCTGAAGAATTCCTCCTCGTTCGGGGGCGAATCTTCTTCGGAATCGATGGTCTTCTCGATGCCGTGCAGGCTGATGCGCAGTTTCGTGATGCGATGGACGGATCCGAGCGCGCGATAGCCGAGGCGCAAGGGCTTGCCGAGGCAGATGTCGCCGACGTCAGGCAGGATTTCGATCTTGGGGTTGAAGAGCCGCAGGAACTCCACGACAGCGCCGACGAGCGAGCCGAGGCCGATGACCACGAAGGGGATCAAAAACACGATCAGGAACCAATCGGGGCGCCCGGCCTTCACCGAGCGCCACGCTTGATGGACGAAGATCGACACGATCGCGTTCCAGACAAGCGCGAAAAGCGTCGATCCAATGACGCGACCACGCGTTTTCTGGGAGATCGGCACGCCGCGCGGCTCTCGCGAAGAGCCGCCCGCTCGCGCGTCCGGTCTCGCGCGTCCGGCCCGAAAGCCGGCCGCCAGAATGGCGCAGCCAACCCCGAAGAAGAGGGGCGGGAAGAGGGCGAAGAAAAGCCCGACGCCTGCCCGCTTGCTGATCACGCTCTCCCCGGGGTTTTCCGGATTGACATAGACGCTGATTTCGCGGCCGACCGGGTGCGCGCGCACGATTTCGGCCTTGCTGTCGTAGCCGCCGCTGGAGACGCCCCAGAAATCGTAGTCGTCGTTTTCATAGGTCGTGCCATCGACCGTGTAGGCGTAGGCGATGTAGGGGCGGTAGGTGGTGCTGTCATTGCTGCGGCTTGAACGCACGGCGCTGGCCGTGACGACCGCGGGCGTCTCGACCCAGGCGGAGGAGGCGCGCCATTGGGCGATGGACGGAAACATGGCAAACCCGACCCCCACCCCGGCGCACGCGAACAGGAGCCCGAAGGCGATGAGAAGGAAGCGCCACGGGCGCGTCGGGTTTTTGCCGTCGGGTTCGGGCTGCCCGGTTCCTGCGGCGCGGCGTTGCCGCGCCCAGACGACCCACGACCCGAAGGACAGGCCGAGACCGGCCAGGACGAATGGCACGAGAAAGATGATCGGCAGCCAGGGGAACGCGCCTTCGCTTCGCGTCAGCACCGAGTCGGCCGGGTTCTCCGGATTGACATGGCAGGTCGCGCCGATGCCGACGGGGTAGCGCTTGAGCAACGGCCCTTTTTCGGAGACCGTTTCGAAGACATGCGCGTTTTCCGTGCGGCTGTACCGGCGTCCGGTGTACGCGCGCCCGCCGTGCTCGTACGTGTATTCCGCGGCAAAGGAGTACTTGCCTTCGCCGACGGTGTCGATCGCCGACTTGACGATCGTGCAGGGCACGGTCTCCCAGGCCAGCATGGCCAGGTCTTTTTGGTGCCCCTTGAGGATCATGTGACCCATGAAAATGGCCAGGCCGGCGAAGACCAGGCCGAACATCGTCGATCCCAGCAATCCGCCGATCGAGGGCTTGGTGTTGTGACCCCGTTTGACGATGTGAAAATTCCAACCGCTCATGGTGACTGCCTCCTGAACCCTGTGCTCTGAACCTTCGTGTGCGGCAACGATGTTGCCGCGCACCGCCGATCAACCTCCCGCCAGGCGCGTCCGCAGCTCGGCCAGGACGTCGCTCGAGCGCGAGCAGCCCACGCGGGTGACGCCGACGGCGCGGGCGTCGAGGAGCTGGTCGAGCGTGCGGATGCCGCCCGCCGCCTTGATCTGCACGTCCGGGCCGACATGCGCTTTCATGAGCTGCAAGTCCTCGATCGTCGAGCCGCCCGTGCCGAAGCCCGTCGAGGTCTTCACCCAGTCGCAGCGCAGTTCCGTGCAGATCTGGCAGAGGCGGATCTTCTCTTCGCGTTCGAGGTAGCAGTTCTCGAAGATCACCTTGATCTTGCGGCCCGCCGCGTGGACGGCTTCGGTGACGGCGGCGATGTCGGCCTTGACGCAGTCCCAGTCGCCGTCCTTGACTTTGGCGATGTTCACGACCATGTCGAGTTCCTCGGCGCCGTCGTCGATGGCGATCTTCGCCTCCGCGACCTTTGCCGCCGTGGTGGTGGTGCCATGGGGGAAGCCGACGACCGTGCACGTCTTCACGCCCGTGCCGCGCAGCAGCGCGGCGCAGTCGCGCACGAAGAAGGGGCAGATGCACACGCTGGCGCAACGCGCCTCCGCGGCGAAGCGGCACGCTTCCACAAACGCCTCGCGGCGGCTGTTCGGCGCCAGGACGGTGTGGTCGATCATGCCGGCGATGTCGGAGAGGGAGGGGGAGAGGGAGGAGGGAAGGGGCATGGGGGTTAGGGGTTAGGGGTTAGTGAAGCGGCTAGCGGCTAGCGGCTAGTTTTAGTGAGGAGTGAGAAGAGAGGAGAGTAAGTGTGGGAGTAAGTGTGGGGGGAAGTAAGGGTAGGGGGAAGTAAGTGGGGGATTAAGTGGGGGAGAGAGAGTCTTGTTTGATGGCGGCTGAGAGGGATTTTAGCATTGCTGCGGTGGATCTTAACATGTTACGGGCGTCTTCGACTAGTGGTTTAGAGGGACTTCTGATTACAGCCAAGTCCAAGAGAGATGCCGATTGAACGGTTGCTTTGTAGGCGATTGCAAGAAATTTGACTCGATCGGCTCCGCTGAAGCGGCCATTGCCTTCGGCAATGTTGAGCACGGTTGTGGTTGATGAGGAGTCGAGTTTGAAAAGCAGGTCTTCGCTGCATGAAAATGTTTTGGATGCGCTTTCAACCCAGCCCGTGAAACGGAGCGCCGTTTGATAGACTTCAAGGTCTTCATGGCTGAACCGTCGCCCCTTGGCCGTGCGATATTCCGAAGCCTCTTCGCAAATTCGATTTGCTGCCGTCTTCCTCATGGCAATGAGCATGCTGACAATCTCTGACAACGAGGCTTTCATCGGGTCAATGATTTCGTCGGCCAACAAAGCCTTTGCAACGAAGATGTCGAGACATGCGGCGCATTCAAGGGCAGATCCATTCGCATATCCCAAGTAGGCCAACCGCTCTTTCGGTGTCCACGAACTGCTTGCATGGGCGATGTTGAAGAGGATGCTTTCCGCGGCGCGAGCAAGATGGTCGGAAGCAGAGATTCGTCGAGACGTCTGTTCAAGCAATTCACTTTGGACTTTCACAAACGCCATGCTTTTTTGGTAAACCACCAGTCTCTCATGTCCAAACAGTTGCGCCATCATTGCCCTCGGCCTCTTGCTCCCACTCTCACTCCCACTCTCACTCGTCTACCCTTACTCCCACCCTCACTCGTCTACCCTTACTCCCACCCTCACTCGTCTACCCTTACTCCCACCCTTACTCGTCCTCGTCTCCCACCCTTACTCGTCTGTTCTTACCCCCACTCTGTCAATCCAGCGTATGGACGAGCAGGCCGCTGCGCAGCTTCGGCTCGAACCAGGTGCTTTTCGGCGGCATGATCTGGCCGGCGTCGGCGACGTCCATCATCTGGTCGATCGACGTGGGATGCATCGCGAAGGCGACGGACGCGCGACCCGAATCGACGATGCGGACAAGCTCTTCGTTGCCGCGGATGCCGCCGACGAAGACGAGGCGTTCGTCGGTGCGCGGATCGCCGATCTTGAGGATCGGTTCAAGCAGCTTGTCCTGCAGATGGCTCGCATCGAGCTGCGAAACGACATCCAAGTCGGCGGATTCCGGAATCTCCCAGCTCAGTTTGCGCCAGCGTCCGGCGAGGTACATCAAGCAGGAGCGGGGAGCCAGGGGCGTGGAGATCGTTGCGTCTTCCACCTTGAACACACCCGCCACGCGCTTCAGGAACGTGTCGGGGGTGAAGCCGTTGAGGTTCTTGACGCAGCGGTTGTAGGGCAGGATCTTGAGTTCCGTGGAGGGGAAGAGGCAGGCCATGAAGCGGTTGTACTCGGCGGCGGGGTCGGCGGCCGCGCCTGCGGCGGCGCGGCGGGCCATGCCCGCGCGGAACGAGGCGGCGCTGCGGTGGTGGCCGTCGGCGATGTACGCCTTGGGGACGTTGAGGAAGGCCTGCGCGATGGCGTCGGTCCGCACGGCCTTCCAGACGGTGTGCCGGACGCCGTCGTCGGCCGTGAAGTCGTACAGCGGTTCGGCTTCGCATTCGGACTCGACGAGCCACGTGATGGCGGCGACCTCGCGGTAGGCGAGGAACACCTGCCCGGTGTTGGCGTTGGTGGCCAGGATGTGGCGCATCCGGTCGTCTTCCTTGTCCTGGCGCGTCTTTTCGTGACGGAGGATGACGTTGTTCGCGTAGTCGTCGATCTCGCAGCAGGCGACGGCGGCGGTCTGGGAATGGTCGCCCATGGTTTGGCGATAGATGTAGATTGCGGCGGCGTCCTCGCGCACAAGCGCGCCATCGGCGAGCATGCGGTCAAGATTCTCGCGCGCCTTTTGGTACACGATGTCGTCGTAGGGATTGGTGCCGGCGGGCAGGTCGATTTCCGAGCGGATGACGTGGAGGAAGGAATCCGGCTTGCCTTTGGCCAGCGCGGCGGCCTCGGCTCCGCTTACGACGTCGTAGGGAGGCGACGCGATTTCGCAGGCCTTGTTCTTGGAAGGGCGCAGAGCGGGAAAAGGTGAAATCTTCATGTGTTGAATCTCCTTTGCTTACATAAAAAGATATTAACACACGGAAGCCGCCGCTTCAAGCTTCAAGGGGTGTGTGTCAGAAAAGTGACAGACAAATCCGGCATTGCCTATGTCATGCGCATTGAAAGGGAATTTGGTGCAGTGCTTTCACTGCAATCGAGCCGTGCCTTTCTGATTTTGGAAGGAAGTGTGTTTTCATTGCCATGCCCCTCCCTGCACGCCTCTGTGCCTCCGTGTCCCTGGTAAAATGAAAAGAAAAAGAAACTTGGCGGGCGTGGCGGTTTTTTCAACTGCGAAACACACGGAAATTTTTTGTGCCTTTTTGTGTTGGTAATGTGGGTGACGCGGGGCAGGTGGAGGTTTTTGATCCAAACACACGGGCACAGAGGCACAGAGGGGGATTGGTTTTGAATTTGTCATCGGGAATGCCTCCATGTTTCATGGAAACTCAAGGAAGCATGTTACGATTCTGACACACACCCGCTTCAAGGGGCGGAAAGAATTGTAGCTTGCCTCACGACCTTCTTTTGATTTATCCTGTTTGAATTTGTCCGGCGAATTGAATCCCTTGCCGGACGTTGAACCCCAAGCCCCCATGCATTCACTATGACACGTCCCGTTAAAAAAGTCGCCATCCTCACCGCCGGCGGCCTCGCGCCCTGCCTGAGCTCCGCCATCGCCGCCCTCGTCGAACGCTACACCGACGTCGCCCCCGACGTGGAGATCATCTGCTACATCGGCGGCTACAAGGGCCTGCTCGAAGGCAACAGCATCCACGTCACGCCGGAAATCCGCAAGCAGATCGCCACGCTCTACCTCCACGGCGGCTCCCCCATCGGCAACAGCCGCGTCAAGCTCACCAACGTCAAGGACTGCGTCAAGCGCGGCCTCGTCAAGGAAGGCCAGGACCCCCAGCAGGTCGCCGCCGACCAGTTGGTGAAGGACGGCGTCGACGTGCTGCACACCATCGGCGGCGACGACACCAACACCGCCGCGGCGGACCTCGCCGCCTACCTCAAGCGCAACAACTACGACCTGACCGTCGTCGGCCTGCCGAAGACGATCGACAACGACGTCCATCCGATCCGCCAGAGCCTCGGCGCCTGGACGGCCGCCGAAGAGGGCGCCCGCTTCTTCGCCAACGTCGTGGCCGAGCACAACGCCAATCCGCGCATGCTCATCGTGCACGAAGTCATGGGCCGCAACTGCGGCTGGCTCACGGCGGCCACCGCCGTCGAGTACCGCAAGCTGCTCGACAACATGAGCTTCGTCCCCGGCATCGGCCTCTCGCGCGAACGCAAGGAAGTCCATGGCGTGTACATCCCCGAAATGGCGTTCGACGGCAAGGCCGAGGCCGAGCGCCTGCGCAAGATCATGGACGAGCACGACTGCGTCAACATCTTCATCTCCGAAGGCGCCGGCCTGGAGACGATCATCGCCGAGATGGAAGCGCGCGGCGAAGAGGTCCAGCGCGACGCCTTCGGCCATCCGCGGCTCGACAAGATCAATCCCGGCGCCTGGTTCGGGAAGCGTTTCGCCGAGATGCTCGGCGCCGAGAAGACGCTCGTGCAGAAGTCCGGCTACTACAGCCGCGCCGCAGCCTCGAACGCGGCCGACAAGGCGCTGATCATCCGTTGCGCCCATGTCGCCGTGGACTGCGCCTTCACGGGCGTCGGCGGCGTCGTCGGCGAGGACGAAAACCGCGACGGCGAGCTGCGCGCCTGCGAATTCGAGCGCATCAAGGGCGGCAAGCCCTTCGACATCGACGCCCCCTGGTTCAACGACCTGCTCGTCGCGATCGGCCAGCCCAAGGGCGCCCGCGTCGACGTGGAGCACTAGCCCGACCCACCACAGCACCACAGCTTTCTTGACTTAACGGCGGGGAAATCGTAGAATCGAATGGCATCCTTGAGCGGGAGAAGGCTCGTCCTTCCCGCCGCCAGGCAGGCACCCCCCGGTTCCGCGGATTTTCACGAAGCAACAAAACAAACGAATGGAGTAACACACAAATGGCAATCAAAGTTGGCATCAATGGATTCGGCCGCATCGGCCGCATGGTCTTCCGCGCCGCGGTCGACAACTTCGCAGACGACATCGAAATCGTCGGCATCAACGACCTGCTCGACCCCGAGTATCTCGCCTACATGCTCAAGTACGATTCCGTCCACGGCCGCTTCAAGCACGACGTCAAGGTCGAAGGCAGCTGCATGGTCGTCAAGGGCAAGAAGATCCGCCTCACCAGCGAGCGCGACCCCAACAACCTGAAGTGGGACGAAGTCGGAGCCGAAGTCGTCATCGAGTCGACCGGCCTCTTCCTCACAGCCGAGGACGAAGTCGACGCCAAGACCGGCAAGACGAAGACCGGCGCCCGCGCCCACATCCGCGCCGGCGCGAAGAAGGTCATCATGTCCGCCCCCTCCAAGGACAAGACCCCGATGTTCGTCTACGGCGTCAACGACAAGACGTATGCCGGCCAGGACATCATCTCCAACGCCTCCTGCACGACGAACTGCCTGGCCCCCATCGCCAAGGTCCTCGACGACGCCTTCGGCATCAAGCGCGGCCTCATGACGACGGTCCACGCCACCACGGCGACGCAGAAGACGGTCGACGGTCCCTCCGCCAAGGACTGGCGCGGCGGCCGCGGCATCCTGGAGAACATCATCCCCTCCTCCACCGGCGCCGCCAAGGCCGTCGGCAAGGTCCTCCCCCAGCTCAACGGCAAGCTCACCGGCATGTCGATGCGCGTCCCCACGTCCGACGTCTCCGTCGTCGACCTGACGGTCGAGCTCGAAAAGGGCGCGTCCTACGAGGAAATCTGCGCCGCCATGAAGAAGGCCTCCGAAGGCGAGCTCAAGGGCGTCCTCGGCTACACCAACGAAGCCGTCGTCTCGACGGACTTCCGCGGCTGCCCGCTCACCTCGATCTTCGACGAAAAGGGCGGCATCGCCCTCGACGACACCTTCGTCAAGGTCCTGAGCTGGTACGACAACGAGTGGGGCTATTCCAACAAGACCCTCGAGATGGTTCGCGTCGTCGCGAAGTAATCCCCGGGCGCCCCAGCCTCACATAAACGCCGCTTCCGAAAAAGGATGCGGCGTTTTTGTTGCTCCCGCAAGGCAAATCAATGAATGACAATCAGCGAACCAGACTTGGTTTTCGCGGTGGCGGAGCCGATCGGGGGCATTGGCAGATCCGTGCCGCGGTTGATCGGATAGGCAAGCCCGCGCGAATCGGCGGTGATCAGCGTGGCCGTCGGATCGTCGGCCATCGCCGAATGGAGCTTGATCCAGGTTGCGCCGGCGTCCTTCGTGTACGCCACGTACGAATAGTCCGCATTGGCCTTCACCGGCCAGCCCATCTTGTCGAGAACGCCGCCTTGGTTGTTCGGCAACGGCTCGACCACGCGGGGGGTCGCCGGATTCCGCGGGTCGGCGGACATGACCGGAACCAGAACAGGCTGACTGAAGGTGACCGTGTTGCCATTCGCCGAAAACGAATTCGCTTCGGCGAACGCCTCGACGAAGAACGGCGTCGCCGTCTCGCCCGGGGTTCCCTGGCGGACGTAGTCGAGCACGTTGTCGCTCGGGTCGAAGATGCCGGCAGGCGCGCGGGTGTAGCAGTTGTAGGCCGCCAGCGTGCCCCCATATTTGTACATGTCCATCGCGACGGCTCCGTTGTCCACATGGTTGTACACGCACGCCGTGTTAAGCATCCGCACATGGTTGATCGCAAACAGCGTGCCGCCTTTCGTCGTTGCATGGGCATTGACATTGCCGACGACGGTGCAGTTGATGAAGTAGGTCCGGCAGCGCGCGTCCGCCACGCTCCCCCATTCGTTCCCGCGGCAATGCGCAAACGTGCAATTCAAAAACACGGCGGAACTTGTGCCTGGCGTAATGCGGACGACACCGCCATAGCCGGCAAAAATGGAGTTGTAGAACTCGCAGCTTTCGAAGACGAAGCGCTGTGCGTTGCCAGTCTCGTAACCGATCAATCCACCATGTCGCCAGATGGATTTCCCAAGGCCATGGTCGCGGAAGATGCAGGAACGGAAGCGCATGAGGCCATTTGCCGGCAGATCGTCGCGGAAGGCGACCGCGCCTTGGCAGTTCTCGATCCGGTTGCTGGCGAAGAACGTGTTTTCAACGAGCAGGTTCGTGCAGGCGCCGCCGACGGAGAACGCCCCGCCCGCGCGGATCGTCTCATCGTTGTTGTTGCGGATTTGGTTGCTGTGGACAAAGGAGCAGCCGGAAACCAGGATGTCGGCGCCGGAAAAATGTCCCACGCCGCCCATGGAGAAGCGGGCGCCTGTCGCCACGCCGCTGTTCAGGAAGTCGCAATCCACGAGGCGCAGATTGCCCACGACGCGGAGGGTGCCGCCGCCTTCGCCTTCGGGAAGGTTGCCTTGGTTCGTCACGTTGTCGCGGAAAGTGCAGCTCTCGATGTCGGCGGCGCCCACGATGGAGACGGCGGGGCCAATGACGGGATCGTCATTCTGATTTCCTTGGGCGTTCGCAAACGTCAGGTTGCGAAACGTGAGCGAAACCACCGGATTCGTCGAACAGACGAGCGGGATCGCATTGCCGCCGGAGAGGGTGACGCCGGCGGCGGGGCCGATGATCGAAAGCGACACGGCCGGCTCGAGCGGTCCGCGTGCGGAATCCAGCGTGAAAGTCTCGCCGGCGAGCGCGTTGTCGAATGCGACGACATCGCCGGACGCCGCGCTGGCGATTGCGGTGCGCAACGTGCCGGCCGAACCATCGTCCGCAGTGGACGTGACGGTGATGGTCGCGGCTGAAATGCTCGCGGCCGAGAACGCCACAAGTGCGAACGTTGCAACGAGTTTCGCATGCAGTTTCATGGTTTGCTCCTGGTTTTTCAGTCCTTTGGCATCGTTTTCTGCACGGCACCATGCCGCGCCCAAAACAGATGAAAGATGGGAACATTGTCGCAAATTTAGGGGCATTTGTCTACCCCCCCCCCCCCGTAACATTATGCATGGCAACATGTTGCAACAAGCTCGCCGGCGGCACTCGCACGCGCTTTCACACTGTTTCACGCCAGCAGTGGTCGTCGCTTGTCTACGAACCTTGCACCGCTCGCCCGCGCCTGACTGGTGCTCCCAGGAACAGGGGCATGGACATTCCTGTCCGTGCCACGGGTTGGAAAACCCGCGCCCCTGTTCCTGGGCGGTCTCTGCGGCCTGTGCGTGAACTTTCCCACGCCAAGAACGCCAGGGGCGCCATGGTCTGCGAATGGGACGAGGCCTTTCCAAAGAGACGTGCGTGAGAAGCGGCAGGGCAGTTTCGTCGATTCATCAGTGCCATTCGGGTCTGTCCCTACCCCCCCAAGAAGGCCTTCCCGTCATCCCGAAGTTTTTTTCGAGGTGACGGCGTCAGGGTTTGGACTGCGCCGTCGTGCTGGGGCGCAGGCGAACGAAAATATGTCACGCCCTTTCAAGGCTTTGGATGGGTTTCTGTAATCTGGAAGAAATCTTCGAGATTATGGTGTGGAAGGTGGGGCGACGCCGTCCCGGCGAGCCGCCATTCGCCCGCGCCGACGGCGCGGTGCGCCTCAGTTCCGTGGCAGAGTCCCCACCCTGGGAACGCGAGGCTCCGGACTCGCCCCGCATCCTTTGCCCATTGCCCGCGGAAACCGCTGGAGCCCGCCGTCCCAGCAGGACACGGCCTAAAACCAGCGAACAAGAAGCCGCACCGCAGGAACCCGCCGTCCCGGCGTGGCCGTTCGCCATCCTGAACCCTCAAAAATTTTCAAACCTTTTATCTGATGGGCTTTGAAACCTTGACACAAGGCTTTGGAAAGCCTATATTTGAATCTATATGAGGTTCTTCTCCAACTTGTCTCAACAATACGGATGTCACGATGAATAAACCGAAAGCAATAGCCTTGTTCTGTGGTGCAGGTGGGCTCTCTCTTGGCTTTAAGAGATCCGGATATGACATCGCCTTTGCCACGGACATTAATCATGACGCACTAGCTTCATATGCTGCCTATTTCCCCACGACCACTACCTTTGAGAGCGACATTCGCGACCTTCACCCTTCTTCCTTGCCGAAAGACGTGGACATCCTTCTTGGAGGCCCCCCATGCCAAGGTTTTAGTAGTGCCGGACAACAGTTCTGGGACGACCCACGAAACAAATTGCTTTCAGAATACGTTCGAATTCTAGACGCTGTCCGTCCCAAATGGTTTCTGATGGAGAATGTCGAAGGGCTGCTAACTGCATGGAATGGTCAGTACCTGTGCGAATGCGTCAAGGCAATGTTGTCCATTGGGTACAATGTTTCTCTTGAAAAGGTCTATGCTCATGCCTACGGAATTCCACAACGCCGCAAACGAGTTGTTCTAGTGGGAAACCGACTTGGCCACATTTTCAAGTTTCCACCTATCAGTCATAATATTGGCGGTGCAATATTCAGAAAATCAGAAGCGACCTTTACGCAGGCAACATCCGACCTTCCTCCCGCAACAGACGACCCTTCTACAACGCTTGAATATGCCTCGCCGCCCAAGAATGAACTCCAGGAGATGTTACGAGCAAACACTTCTCAAATCATTCAGCATTTCCATTTAGTCCAAGGGGAAGAACAGCAGGTACGCATTGAAAAACTCAAACCAGGGCAGACAATGAAAGACCTGCCAGTCGAAATGCAACATGCCTCGTTCAGACGTCGTGCAAACAGACGTGTATCAGACGGCACTCCCACCGAAAAGCGAGGAGGCGCGCCTTCGGGAATTAAACGCCTCTTTTCTGATGAACCAGCACTCACAATAACTGGAGCAGCTATGCGTGAATTTGTTCACCCCACGGAGAATCGAACACTGTCTCTTCGTGAGTGTGCTCGTCTTCAGACGTTTCCAGATGACTTTTGCTTTCGGGGTTCTACGGTAGAAGCTCTTCAACAAATAGCGAATGCAGTTCCGCCACTTCTTGCTGAACAAATCGGTCGACAAATCAAAGACGAGTTCGGCTTCTCTGTCGTCCACACGCCCAAGCAACCGCATCTTGAATTTAATTTAACGCAATCGGACGGGAAGAGCCCTGCTTTGAAAAACACCGAACGACTTCTTGAAGATCTCATTGCTGACAAGGAAAAACAACTTCTGCTATTTGAAAAAACACGGAGGTATATCACAACATGATTTCAACAGAACTAAAGAGTCTCTTCACGAGGGCAAGGGTTTTGGGGCAAGGAAGCGATCGAATTTTTCTATCTGAAGCTGAGGTTGCTTGGCTGCTGAAAATCACAGCTTCTGATCTTGACATCGTTCATGCAAATAAAATCCTTTCCACCCCTCGTGATTCCCCCACCTTTTACGAAGCCCCCATTCCTCCAAAACTTCCGGAAGAATGGTCTTCCCTGACCGGCGAAGCCCTTCTCGAAGAATTTTCGCATTTATGCGCTAAAAAAGCTGATGCAAGACTCTACTTTACAAACCTATGTTCAATTTTCAAAAGAAGAATAAAGTTCCAACGAATTCTAACGGCACAGGCCAAACCAACCATGGATCAGATCGGACCACGAAGCCTTTTGGAATATGGTGTAATGCCTACGGATCTTCTTGGAAACTGGATGCTTTGGCGCAAATGGATTTTTGACATCGACAATCGAAGCGGTCAAGAGACGGGTTACCTCTTCGAGCCAATTCTTGCATCCTGCATCGGCGGTGTTTCTGTAGGTTCGAGCAATTCACCAGTTAGGCGAATCAACGATCAAGGCAAGAAGATCGGCGGAGGACGGCAAATTGACTGTCTAGATGCCAATGACAAGATTGCATACGAATTCAAGCTGAGAGTCTCAATCGCAGCAAGCGGTCAAGGTCGATTTGGGGAGGAATTGTCTTTCCCCGTCGAGTGCAAGGCTGCAGGCCTGACCCCTGTTCTCATTGTGCTTGACCCCACACCATCGCCCCGACTTACAGAGCTCAAAGCTGCCTTTGAGAATGCGGGGGGCTATACTTATATTGGAGATGCTTGGGATTTTATAAAATCAAAAGCCGGCGACTGCATGAGCACATTTATCGACAAATACTTGCGTCCTGTTCTTCTGCAAATGGCCTCATACGATGACACACCGCCAAAACCGATTACCTTGGAGTGGGAAGCTGACAACATTCAGATATCAACATCTCAAGAGTCATTTAGAATTACGAGAACTCGCGAACCAGAAGCAACTCTTGACGAAAAAGAATAATGCATCAACTTATTCAAAGAGGAGAATGAAATGCTACTTGAGCATGCCGAAGATCTCGTCTATTTTCTAGACGAACTTGAACACGAAACTGATAGGGGACTGCCACTTGTTGGTGCAGCTGTAATCGACGAAAAACTACATGAAACCTTAAAAGCATTCTTCGTTAAAAGGAAGTCTTCTACGAAATTACTTTCTGAACCTAATGCTCCTCTTGGCACTTTTTCTTCAAGGATAGAAGCCTGTTATGCCCTAGCATTGATAGATGAATTTGAATACAACGAAATTGGATTAATAAGAAAAATCCGAAACGAATTTGCCCACGCAAAGCATGGAGTTTCATTCGAAAATGAAAAAATCAAAAAACTTTGCACAAGCCTACAATCCCCTTTTTCGATCTTTGGCAAATGTCGAGCTGACACGCCTCGCTTTAGGCTAAGGAATGCAATTGTCTGCATTGTTCTCCGCCTGTATCACCGATCAGAATGGGTGGTTAACGAAAGATTGCAACCTAGGACTTGGGTTCCAGACTCACGTTGGTATATTACAAATGAAAATTCCCCACGTAAAAATGAAGGATTCATGGGGCTTGTGCCAATACCAGCAAAAGACGAAGGTTAGACACTATGTCAATCTGCAAAAACCCGATTGAATTTCTATTGTTTTTGGAAAGACAGGTTCCAAAAAGCGTACAGAATTGAGCCAAAAGCACAAACTCAAGGCGGGCAAGCCGACGCTTGCCCCGCCCTGACCTCCTATCCCCCCCGCTACCGATCCAGCGCTTCCCGGCCGCAGCCGACGACGCAGTGGCGGCAGTCGAGGCGGAGCGGGCCGGGCTCGGGCTCGCCGCGGCGAAGCGCGCGCCAGCGGGTGAGCGCGTTGATGAGGGCGAGCAGGCAGCCGAGGACGATGAAGCCGCCGGCGGGCAAAATGGCGAGGACCGCCACGCCGCCGATGATCTGGCGGATGATCGAAATCAACGTCAGGGAAAGCGTGAAGCCCAGCCCCATGCCAAGGCCGTCGAAAACGCTGTCGATCACGGTGTTCTTCGCCGCAAACGCCTCGGCGCGGCCGAGGATGATGCAGTTCACCACGATCAGCGGAATGAAGATGCCGAGGCTGTTGTAGAGCGTCGGCACGAAGGCCTGCATGATCATCTCCACCACCGTCACCAGCGAGGCGACGACGACAATGTAGCAGGGAATGCGCACTTCCGCCGGAATGAGCTTGCGGATGGCGGAAATCAGCGCATTGGAGGCGATGAGCACGGCCGTCGTCGCCACGCCCATGCCGACGCCGTTCTCAACCGAGGTCGTCGTGGCGAGCGTGGGGCACATGCCCAGGACAAGGCGGAAGGTGGGGTTTTCGTTGAGAATGCCGTTCTTGATGATTTTCCAGGCTTTCATGCTAGCGGCCCTCCTGCTGCTGAATGGCGTCGTAAACCCGGGCGCCGCGGGCGATGGCGTCGCAGACCGCGCGCGACGAAATCGTCGCGGCGGTGATCGGAACGATGTCGCCGCCGTCCTTCGTGGTCTTCCAGTTCGTCCCCGTGACCGACCGTTCCTTGACGTGGTCGAGGAAGCTGTCCTTGATATGGGAGCCAAGCCCGGGCGTCTCCGAATCCGAGAGCACGCGATAGCTCCAGAACCGGCCGTCCTTCGTGAAACCCAGCATCAGCTCGATCGGGCCGGCGTAGCCGTTGGGGGCGACCATCTTGAAGGCGTAGCCTTTGTCCGTGGCGTAATACACCGTCGCGCCGCCGTCGGGCGAGACGCCGGCCACCTGGACGTCGTTGGAGACGGGAGCCGAAGCGCCTTCCGGCTGCACGGCGAGGATGGCCTCGCGATTCTGGCGTTCCTTGGCCTTTTGGATGGGTTCGCGCGTGATCTCGTTGGCGACGGCCACAAGCAGCGCCGAGATCAGGCAGACCGCGGTGAGAACAACGACAAGTCGAAGGGAATCGTTCATGGAGCCGCCTTTCTGACGTTGGCGCGTCGGCCGACGCCCCAGCGCTGGTAGCGCGTCGCGCGGTTGATCAGCGGCGTGAGCGCGCACATGATGAGAATCGCAAACGTGACGCCTTCGGGATAGGAGCCGCCGGGGACGACGCGGATGATCATCGTCAGCAGTCCGCACCCGATGCCGAAGACCACATGGCCCCAGCGGGTGATGGGCGTCGTGACCATGTCCGTCGCCATGAACACGGCGCCGAAGAGCGCGCCGCCGGCGAGCAGGTGGAAGTCCACGGGCATCGCCACAAGCGGCGCGAAACGCTGGAGCGCGAGGGCGAACACCGCCATCGCGCCCAAGTAGGACACGGTGATGTGCCACGTGATCACGCGGCGGAAGAGCAGATACGCGAACCCGATCAGGATCGCCAGCGCCGAGGTCTCGCCGATGCTGCCGTTGACGTTGCCGAAGAAGAGGCGGCGGCGGACTTCAGGCGTGTACTCGAAGGTTTCGCACGCCTTGACGTTGGACTTCGTCCCCTCCTTCACGATGCCCAGCGGCGTGGCGGTCGTCGTGGCGTCGGCGGCGGCCTCGGCCTTTTCCAGCTTCGGCCCGGAGAAGGGGTTGTCCTTCGACTCGGCGAGCCACGCGCTCGGCGTCCAGGCCGTCATCGTGGCGGTGAAGGAAACGAGCATGAAGGCGCGCGCCGCGAGGGCGGGGTTGAAGGGGTTGTAGCCCAGGCCGCCGTAGAGCTGCTTGGCGATGGCGATCGCGAAGACCGAGCCGAGGATCGCCTGCCAGAGCGGCAGGCCGACCGGCAGCGTCAGCGCGAGCAGCAGGCCCGTGACGACGGCGCTGAAGTCGTGGATCGTGTTGTCGCGCTTCATGAGCCGGCGGCAGAGCCACTCCGTCCCGACGGAAACGGCGATGCAGACGACGACGAGCAGCAACGCGCGCCAGCCGAAGAAATGGATCGCGGCCAGCGTGCAGGGCGCCAGCGAGATCACCACGTCGCGCATGATCCTGGGGACGCTCGCGCCGCTGTGGATGTGCGGCGACGAGCTGGTGGTCAGGATCGCCTCGGGATCCTTGCGGATGAGCGGCGCAGGGGCGGCGGCGGGCTTCGACGCCGCCGCGGGCTTCGGCTCGGGGGCGGCCGCGGGCGCGGCGGCGGGGGGTGTGGGGGTCTTGTCGCTCACGATTTGCTCTCCTCGGCCTTGGCTTTGGCCTGGGCCTCGGCGCGCGCCTTGGCGCGACGGGCGGCCAGCTCGCCCTTGGCCCTTCTGAAATGCTGTACCAGCGGACGGTGCGACGGGCAGACGTAGCTGCAGCAGCCGCATTCGTAGCAATCCGCAACGTGCAGATCGATCGCCTGGTCGATGTCGTCCGCCTCGATCGCGCACGACATCTCCGAGGGGAGCAGGCGCATCGGGCAGACGTGGTTGCAGCGGCCGCAACTGATGCACGGCATCGACGAATACGCCGCCGCGTGCGACGCGTCGAGCGCCACAATGCCGGACGTCGTCTTCGTGACCACGACGTCCGCGTTGGCGACGGCGAAGCCCATCATCGGGCCGCCCGAAACGAGCTTGTGCGGCGGCGTGCGGCAGCCGCCCGCGGCGGCGATGAGGTCGGCGTAGGCCATGCCGCAGCGCACATGGAAGTTCCCGGGGTTCCGGATGCACTCGCCCGTCACGGTGACGCAGCGCGAATCCAGCGGCCAGCCCTTGACGACGGCCTCCTGGATGGCGACGAGCGTGCCGACGTTCTCGACGAGGCAGCCCACATCGGCCGGAAGGCCGCCGGAAGGCACCTCGACGCCCAGCGTCGCCCAAATCTGCTGCTTTTCGCTGCCGTGGGGATAGAAGGTCTTCAGGACGACGACGCCGACGTCGTCGTCGCTCTCGACCTTCGAAAACGCCTCGATCGCGTCGGGCTTGTTCTCTTCGATGCAGATCCAGACCTGCTTCGCGCCGAGGATCTGGCGCTGGATGCGAATCCCCTCCCAGATGTCGGCCGTGCGCTCGAGCATCGTGCGATGGTCGGAGGTGAGGTACGGCTCGCACTCCGCGCCGTTGACGATGAGCGTGTGGATCGGCTTGTCCGGCGGCGGGGCGACCTTGACGTGCGTCGGGAAGCCCGCGCCGCCCATGCCCACGATGCCCGCTTCGGCGATGCGGTCGATCAGCTCCTGCGTGGAGCGCGCCGCCCAGTCGGGAAGCGGCTGCAGGACCTCCGAACGCGCGTCGAGGCCGTCGGCCTCGATCACGCAGTGCTGCACCAGGCGGCCCACGGCGCCGGGGCGCATCTCGAACCCCTTGACGACGCCGGACGTCGGCGCGTGGACCGGGGACGACACGAACCCCTGCGCGACGCCGATCATGTCGCCGCGCTTCACGGTCGCGCCAACCTCGACGACGGCCTTGGCCGGCGCGCCGAGATGCTGCACCAGCGGCACCTTCAGGACGGCCGGGACGGGCAGCGCGACGATCGGCGGCTGGCTGGAGAGATCCTTCTTTTCGGGCGGATGGACGCCGCCGCGGAACATACGAGGGGACTTGAGAACTTTCATAGACGGGTCGGCCTCACGGGAGTTTCACAATGTTCTTCGTCGGGCAGCGCGTCGCGACGGCCTCGTTCTCCACGGGGGGCTTGTCGTAGTCGACGCGCGCGAGCGCGCCGTCCATGCGCATGGACGCCCCGCCCTCGGCCTTGACGCACAGGCCGCAGCCGATGCAGCCGGAAGAGCACGACTTGCGGACGACGGCGCCCTTCTCGGGCGAATTGCAGCGCACATGGACGCGGTGCTTGACCGGCACGATGACGATCAGATTGCGCGGGCACTTCGTCACGCACCGGCCGCAGCCCGTGCAACGCGCCGGATCGACGACGGCGAGGCCGTTGCGGATGACGATGGCGCCGAACTCGCACGCGCGGGCGCAGCTTCCAAAGCCCAGGCAGCCGTACTGGCACTCCTTCCAGCCGCCCGCCACGATCTGCGCCGCCGCGCAGTCGGTCACGCCGTTGTAGACGCTGCTCCGCAACGCGGCGGCGCGGTCGCCCGCGCACCGGATGAACGCCATGACCGGCTCCGGCGCCGCGGCCTCGCGCCCGAGCAGACGGCCGATCCGCTCGACGCTCGACGCGCCGCCGGGGCCGCACTTGTTGATCGGCGCGCCGTCCTCGACGATCGCCTTCGCGTAGCCCGAGCAGCCCGGATAGCCGCAGCCGCCGCAGTTGGCGCCCGGCAGCGCCGCTTCGACTTCGGCGATCCGCGCATCTTCCTGCACGGCGAATTTCTTGGCGACGACCGCCAGCGCAACGCCGCAGACGAGACCGATCAGCGTGAGGGCCAGCGTGGTGATGAAAATTGTGCTCATGGTGGAAACAGACTCCGAAATGAGGTTAGACGAGACCGCTGAAGCCCATGAAAGCCAGCGAAAGGAGCCCCGCCGTCACCAGCGCCAGCGCAAAGCCCCGGAAGGCCTTCGGCGGATCGGCGTGGTCCAGCCGTTCGCGGATGCCGGCGAAGATCAGCAGCGCCATCGAGAAGCCCAGGGCGGCGGAAAAGGAGAAGACCACCGACTTCAAAAAGCCGCTCCCCTCCCGCGCGTTCATCACCGCCACGCCCAGCACGGCGCAGTTCGTCGTGATCAACGGCAGGTAGATGCCCAGCGCCGCATGCAGCGGCGGCAGGAAGCGCTTCATCACGATGTCGAGGATCTGCACGAACGCCGCGATCACCAGGATGAAGGCGATCGTCTGCATGTACTCGATGCCCAGGGGCTTCAGGACAAACCAGTCGAGGCACCAGGTGACGGCCGCGGCCGCCGTCATCACGAAGATCACGGCCCCCGACATGCCCAGCGCCGTCTGGATCTTGCGGGACACGCCCAGGAACGGACAGATGCCCAGAAAACGGGACAACACGAAGTTGTTGACAAAAACAGCGCCAATGATCAGCAGGACGTATTCCATTTTTACTCCGTTTCAAAAAATCAGCCCGTTATTTTAATTCGTACCCGCCAAAAAAGCAACCTAAAACTCAAATCCTGCCTTGCGGTCAGACAGATTAAGGTATAGAATGAAGGCCACATGAACGCCCCTGAAAAAAAACTCGTTGTCATGGACGTGATGCCGCTGCTCTACCGCGGCCATTTCGCGTTCATGAGCCGTCCGCGGATGACCTCCACAGGCATCAACACCTCCGCCATCCACATCTTCGCCATGCTGGTGGGCGAAATGGCCCTCGACAACAAGGCCACCCACCTCGCGCTCGTCATGGACACGTCGCCGACGTTCCGCCACGAGCGCTACCCCGAATACAAGGCCAAGCGCGAAAAACTGCCCGAGGACATCGCCGCCTCCATCCCGATGGCCGAGGCGTTCGCCAAGGCCATGAACATCCCGTTTTTGCGCGTCGAAGGCTTCGAGGCCGACGACCTCATGGGGACGCTCGCCGCCCTCGGCGAGCGCGAAGGCGCCACGACGTGGCTGGTGACGCCCGACAAGGACATCGCGCAGCTCGTCAACGACCACACCCTGCTCTGCCGCCCCCCGGGCAAGGGGCAGACGGGGAACCAGCTCTACGACGCCGCGCGCGTCAGCGAGGAATGGGGCGTCGCCTCGCCCGGGCAGATGATCGATCTGCTTGGCATCGCCGGCGATTCGTCGGACAACATCCCCGGCATCCCCGGCGTCGGCCCCAAGACGGCCGTCCAGCTCCTCTCCCGGTACGGCAGCCTCGACAACATCCTCGCCCACGCCTCCGAACTCGGCGGCAAGCTCGCCGAGCGCGTCGCCGAACACGCGGACAAGGCGCGCCTCTCGCGATGGCTCGCGGAAATCCGCCGCGACGCGCCGCTGGACGTGACGTTCGACGACCTGCGCCGGCGCGAGCCGGACGCCGAGGCGCTGACCGCCTTCTGCGTCCAGTACGAACTGCGCACCGTCCTCGACAAGCTGCTCCTCGGCGCCGCCGCCACGGTGGCGCCCTCCGCTCCCGCGCCGTCGCCTGACGCCGCGCAGCCCGCATCCCGCCCGGCGCAACCGAAGGCGGACGCCGCCGCCGAAACAGACGCCTCAGCCGCCGCCGCGCCCGAAGGCGGGGAAATCGTCAGCAACTGGGCCACGGTCGAGACCGTGCCACACCGCTACGAGCTCTGCGACACGGAAGCCAAGATCGCCAAGCTGGCGGAAAAGCTCTCGGCGGCGAAAGCCTTTGCATTCGACACCGAGACGACCGGACTCGACCCGCGCGACGCCGACCTCGTCGGCATCGCCTTCGCCATCGTGCCGCACGAAGCCTGGTACGTGCCGGTCGCGCCGCCGACGGCACGCACGCAGGCGTCCGAGGCAGACGAACTGCCGCTGTTCGCCGCCGTGGCGGCAAAGGAGTCCGCGCCGCCCAAGGGCGAACAGCTCTGCTTCGACTTTGGCGCCGCGCCGGACGCATCAAGCACGCCAGGCGCTTCCGATGAAAAGGAAGCCAAAAAGCCCGCCCTGCCCTCGCTGGCGACAGTCGTGGAACTGCTTTCGGGCGTGTTCGGAAATGCGTCGATCGCCAAAATCGGCCACAACCTCAAGTACGACCTGCATGTGCTGCGCAAGGCGGGCATCGAAGTCGCCGGACGCCTCTCGGACTCCATGCTGGCGCACTACGTCTACGACCCCGCCTCGCGCCACGGCCTCGACCCGCTGGCCCGCGAGTTCCTGCGCTACAACCCCATCCCCATCACCAACCTCATCGGCGAACGCGGCAAAAGGCAGGTCACGATGGACGAAGTCGATGTCGCGCGCGCGGCGGAGTATGCCGCGGAAGACGCGGACGTCACGCTGCAGCTCCACGAAACGCTGCTGCCGCTCGTCCGCGCCGCCGGCGCGGAGCCGGCGCTCGAACGTTGCGAAAACCCCCTCATCCGAGTGTTGCTCGACATGGAGAGCGAGGGCATCCGCCTCGACCCCAGCACCTTGATGGAGGCCAGCGATGAATTGAACGACGAAATCGCGACCCTCGAACACGACATCCACACGATGGCCGGGGGCGAATTCAACATCGCCTCCAGCCAGCAGCTCGCCAAGGTGCTTTTCGAAGACCTCAAACTGCCCGCCGGCGGCAAGACGTCCCTCGGGCGGCTGTCCACCAGCGAAGAGGTCTTGCAGGACATCGTCTCGACGCACCCGATCGTCTCGAAGGTCCTCGACTACCGCGCCGCCGCCAAGCTCCGTTCGACCTACGTGGACAAGCTGCCGCGCTGCATCGACCCGCGCACCGGACGCATCCACACGCGGTTCAACCAGGCGCTGACCGAGACGGGGCGGCTGTCCTCGGACAACCCCAACCTCCAGAACATCCCGATCCGGACCGAACGCGGCCGCCGCATCCGCGAGGCGTTCGTCGCGCGCGACGACGACCACCGCCTCGTCGCCGCCGACTACTCGCAAATCGAGCTGCGCATGATGGCGTCGCTCAGCGGCGACGAAGGGATGATTGCGGCGTTCCAGGCGAACCAGGACATCCACGCCGACACGGCGTCGCGCGTCTACGGCGTGCCGGCGGCCGAAGTCACGAAGGAGATGCGCGCGCACTGCAAGATGGTCAACTTCGGCATCATCTACGGCATCTCCGCCTTCGGCCTCGCCCAGCGCCTCGGGACGACCCGGACCAAGGCGGACGAGCTGATCAAGACCTACTTCGACCTCTACCCCGGCGTCAAGCGGTACATGGACGAAACGATCGCCGGCGCGGCCGAAAAGGGGTACGTGACCACGCTGCTCGGCCGCCGCCGTCCGCTGCGCGACATCCAGTCGCGCAACGCCACGGTGCGCGCCGCCGCCGAACGCGCGGCGATCAACACCCCCGTGCAAGGCAGCGCCGCCGACCTCATCAAGCTCGCCATGGTCGAAGTCCACGGCGAGCTCCAGCGGCGCAGGCTCAAGACGCGCCTCGTGTTGCAAGTCCACGACGAGCTCGTCTTCGACGCGCCGACCGACGAAATCGACGTCGTCGTCGACATGATCCGCCGCAGCATGACCGGCGTCATGACGCTCGCCGTTCCGCTCCAGGTCGACATCGGCGTCGGGCGCAACTGGCTCGAAGCGCACTGATTGACGATCTAACTCCCCAAAAGCCCTCCCGTGGGCGGGCACCGCGTGCCCATCCATCCTTTATTGCCAAAGTTCTACGCCTGAAAGGAAAATAGGGGACAGACCCCAAAAAAGGGGAATAGGGGGAAGACAGACCCCCCTAAAAGACAGACCCCCCTAAAATAAAAAAAGGAAATAGGGCATCCCGAAGGCTGCGGATTCAACCTGTGGTCGTGCGTGAAATTGGACGACGACTGGTCCTACGTCATGGAAGACTGGCGAAAAAAATATTTTTTTGCAGCCAAGACAGCAAAAATATTTTTTTATTTTTTTTCGCTGGACAGAGGGGGGTGGTTTTGTGTAATCTAACCTTCTTTTCCAAATCACAGGAGACCACCGATGAAGGTGCGAAGTTCAGTAAAGCGAGTGTGCGAACGCTGCAAAGTCGTCCGCCGCCGCGGGATTGTGCGGGTCATCTGCACGAATCCGCGTCACAAACAGAGGCAGGGCTAAGGAGTTCTGGAATGCCGAGACTAATGGGTATTGACATCCCCGGCAAGAAGCGCATTGAGTATTCGTTGCGCTACATCCACGGGATTGGCCCCACAAGGGCAAAAATGATTCTTGAAATGGCGGAGATCGATCCTGCGAAGCAGGCGGACGATCTGACGGCCGAAGAGATTCGCGCGATCATCGCGGTGATCCAGGAGAACTTCCGTGTGGAAGGCGACCTGCGTCGCGAGGTGTCCCAGAACATCCGCCGCCTGATCAGCATTGGCAGCTACCGGGGCACCCGGCACCGCAAGGGCCTCCCCTGCCGCGGCCAGCGCACCAAGACGAATGCGCGCACCCGCAAGGGCGCCAAGCGCACGATCGGCGCTGTTCGCGACAAGGCGGCGCGCTCGGCGATGAAGGCAAAGTCGTAACGAGGATTTTCCATGTCAGAAGAAGAAGTCAAGAAAACAGAAAAGACGCCGGTTGACGCGTCGGCGGAAAGTTCCGTCGAGACGGACGCCATGGCGATCGTCATGGGCGACGACGGCCAGGCGGCCGCGGCTCCGACGGATGCCAAGGGCAAGAAGCGCGTGCGGACGATCCCCGCCGGGATCGTGCACATCACGGCCTCGTTCAACAACACGCAGTGCTGCATCACCGACGCGCGCGGCAATGTCATCGCGTGGAGCTCCTCCGGCAAGGCCGGTTTCAAGGGATCTCGCAAATCGACGGCCTTCGCCGGCACGATGGTGGCGCAGGAATGCGCCCGCACCGCCATGGCCAAGGGCATGAACGAAGTGGAGGTCCGCGTCCAGGGCGCCGGGGCAGGCCGCGAATCGGCCATCCGCGCCATCGCATCGGCCGGCATGGCCGTCACCCTCATCAAAGACATCACGCCGATTCCCCACAACGGCTGCCGCCAGCGCAAGAGAAGGAGAGTGTAACATGGGCAGATATACAGGAGCCGTTTGCCGCCGGTGCCGCCGCGAAGGCATGAAGCTTAATCTCAAGGGCGCTCGCTGCTACATGGCGAAATGCCCGATCGACCAGGGGCGTTCCGTCCCGGGCGTGCATGGCCAGCGCCGTGTCCGCAAGATCTCCAACTACGGCCTCCAGCTTCGCGAGAAGCAGCGCCTGCGCCACCAGTACGGTCTGCAGGAAGGGCAGTTCCGCCGCGTGTTCAAGACGGCGCTCCAGCGCCGCGGCATCACGGGCGAGACGATGCTCCAGCTCTTGGAGACGCGCCTCGACAACATCGTCTATCGCCTCGGCTTCGCCCCCTCGCGCGCCGCTGCGCGCCAGTTTGTGCGCCACGGGCACGTGACCGTCAACGGACACAAGGCCAACATCCCCTCCATGGTTCTCAAGCCGGGCGATGTCGTCCAAGTCCGCGACCGCGACCGCAGCAAGGAATTCGCCAAGCAGTCCTACGAAGGCACGGCCTCCGCACGGCTCGTCCCCTCCTGGCTCTCCGTCGACGCGGACAAGCTCCGCGGCGAAGTGCTCTCGATTCCGACCCGCGAGGAAATTGCGCCGATCGTCAACGAGCAGCTCATCGTCGAACTCTACTCACGATAAACCTCTTCGGTCAACTCTACCTCACCCTACCCCATCGGCCGGATGCCGCCTCGCGCGGCTTCCGGCAGAAAAGGACGGTACAACATGCCCATTAGACTCAACAAATTCGAAATGCCCAAGCGCGTCCTCAAGGACGAAGCCTCGGCCACGCCGAAGTTCGGTCGCTACCTCGCGGAGCCCTTCGAAATCGGCTATGCCCGCACGATCGGCAATTCGCTGCGCCGCGTGCTGCTCTCCTCCATCGAGGGCGTCGCCGTCTCGGCGGTCCGCATCCAGGGCGCGAACCACGAGTTCTGCTCGCTGCCCGGCGTTGCCGAGGATGTCACCATGATCATCCTCGCGCTCAAGAAGGTCCTTGTCAAGGCCTACACGCGCACGCCGCCCGTCATCAGCATCAAGCGCAAGGGTCCCTGCGTCATCACCGCCGGCGACCTCGCCGTGGACAACAGCATCGAGATCCTCAATCCGGACCACCCGATCGCCACGGTCAACGCCGACGGCGTCCTCGACATGGATCTCTACCTCTCCATCGGCCGCGGCTTCTGCCCGGCGGAATGGGAGGAAGGCAAGCAGCAGGAGATCGGGATCATCCCCATCGACCGCATCTACTCCCCCGTCACCCGCGTCAACTTCGACGTCGGCAACACCCGCGTCGGACAGCACACGGACTACGAGAAGCTCACGCTTGAAATCACGACGGACGGCCGCATCGACCCGGACGAGGCCCTCGTGGCCGCCGCCGCCATCATGCGCCACCATCTCGACGTCTTCGTGGGCTTCAACACGGATGTCGTCGAGGACGAAATCACGATCGAGTCCGAGGAAGACCAGCGCGAAGCCCTCATCCGCAAGCTCAACATGAGCGTCAACGAGATCGAGCTGAGCGTCCGCGCCGCCAACTGCCTCAACAACGCCAACATCACCACCGTCGGCGAGCTTGCCCTCAAAACCGAAGCGGAAATGCTCAAGTACCGCAACTTCGGCAAGAAGTCGCTCAACGAGATCAAAGAGAAGCTCAAGGAAATGGGCCTCGGTCTCGGATTCAAGTTTGATCCGGAACTGCTTCAGAAGCCCGTTGAGAAGTCATAAGCCCGACAGAAAGCCAATTCCATGCGCCACAGAAAACAAAACAAAAAGCTCGGCCGCTCCAAGGCACACCGGGAGGCTCTCATCCCCATGCTTGTGGTCGGCCTCATCAAGTCGATGTCCATCCAGACCACCGTCCAGAAGGCCAAGGTCGCCCGGCAGCTCGCCGACAAGATGGTCACCCTCGCCCGCAAGAACGACGTCAACGCCCGCCGCCGCGCCGCCGCGCAGTTGCAGGACGCCGAGGCCGTGAAGAAGCTCTTCACGACGATCGCCCCCATGATGGAAGGCCGCCCCGGCGGCTACACCCGCATCGTCAAGATCGGCCGCCGCCCCAGCGACGGATCCGAAATGTGCGTCCTGGCCTGGGTCACCGAGAAATACGAGCCCAAGGCCGAGGCGGACGACGCCCCGGTTCAGGAGGCCGCCCAGGCCTAGCCCGAACCCGGCTCCCGCCTGACAAAAAGCCCGCGACGATCCTCCGCCGCGGGCTTTTTTGTCACTATTAGCGACTAGCGGCTAGCGGCTAGTAAGTCCAAAGTCCAAGGTCCAAAGTCCAAAGTCTGCCGCAGGACATCTTTGTCGAGAGCTTTGTCGCAAACTTTGTCGCTTTTAGCGGCTAGCGGCTAGTGCCTTGGGCAGCTTTGTCGAGAGCTTTGTCGAGAGCTTTGTCGATTTTTCAAGATCAGACCGATCAGACCGATCAGACGGATCATGAGTTTCGGCGCCCAAAGTGGACGCGGCGTCCCCGCCGCGTTTCGTCGCCTGCGCCTGCCCACCCTGGGAACGCGGGGCTCCGTACCCGCCCCATCCCCCTCCGCCCTTCGCCCCCGCCCCGGCGCGGTGCGCCTCGAAAGGTGGGGCGACGCCGTCCCGGCGAGCCGCCTCTTGAACGGGCTCCTTCACCTCCCTTGCGGACTCCTCGTGTACCCATCCATCCATGCATCAACAACAACGGAACAGACGGCGACTGACAGCCTGTTGCCAGGATGAGAACAGAAAGTGCCATTGTCATTGCATGCATGTAGGAGCGCATTACTTTCAGGGGTCTATATCTAATAAATCTAAAAAAGCAGTTCAACCTGCCGCGGCTCACTTCTCAATGGTATCTGGATACGGCCCCAGGAAATACTTTACCGCTTCATCCCGAATCGTCTCGCGAGTGTTTGGAGCATAGCGGATTTTGTATTTTCTTGCCACGACATCGATGATGGGGGTGATTCCGAGCAAGGGTGCTTGCGCCTCTGCCCAAGGGTCGTAGGGGTCGAGGTCAAGCATGGCAAGGAGAACGTATCCAGCGATTTCGTTGCTTTGCCTGGAGCCAAATCCAATGTCACGCAGGATTTCCATAGCTTCTTTGAGCTTGCGTGCGCCACGCGGCTTCCCTTTGCTGTTTGCTGCGCTCATGATGCCGTCTCCTTCGTGAAAATGCGATCGATTTCGTCTTGGTCTGCCCCCGTGTCTTTAATTTGTCTGCCCATGGCGCGCAACTGGCTTTCTGTCGGAAAGCGCATGTTTCGAAGATCGGTTGCATTGACTTGAGTGTGCCCGCTGAACTGGCGGAAGTACAAATCGAGTGCTGTTGAGTTCAGGAAAGCCCACAAGCCTTTTGCAAGCACCATGTCCAGCCCGTTTCCAGCGGCATGGAGGTAGTTCAGATGATTTTCGAATCCGACTTGCCTGGCCTCAATGCGGCTGGGGTCGTAAATGCAAGCCACGACGCGCCGACGTTCTTCCTTGGACGTAAAACGCTTCGTCAAAACATACACGGCGGCAGGAACGACAAGCCCCTGCGTTTGCACATTGTCGTGAATGGCGTTGGGTTTCCGCCCATGGTGCGTTGGCCATGCAACAAAAAGCGGGTCGAAGTGGCAAGGGTAGATTAGCGGGAAGGTGTCTTCTTCTGGCTGCTGTCGAAGATGTTCTCGAACACGGAAGTCCACGACCTTGCCGGTTGAAACCGTCAGGCCAAGATTTTCAAGAGTCCCTTCAAGGCGGGAAATCTGGCTTCGGGCGGCCATATCTTCCTGACCAGTCGGAATGTGGATGAAGGCTTCTGGATCTGTTGGTGAAACGACATCGGTTGCAAGGACAATGCGGCTGCTTGCAGCGTCGCCTTCGTTGCCTCCGCTCTGCGAGATGCGTAGCGTGGGGTGCGGTTCGGTATCCTTTACCGCATGGATGATGATGTTTTCCTGTAGAACATTGTCGCGCTTGAATGCTGCCGCGCGAGATTTGAATGCATGGATGCCCCGCAGGCGCATTGTTTTGAAAAGTTGTTGGCGAAAAGACTTGAAGTAGAGACCGCTGCAAAAACTACGCGGCGTGATCGCGACAAGTTCTCCTTTGGGTTTAAGAAGGCCGATGATCAGGTTTAGAAAAGCTGTGTAAAGGTTCGTCGTTTCGGCACCTATCGCTCGGAGATGGCGATAGGCTTCCGATTCTGTTGACAGTTTCCCGTAGGGGGGATTCGCAATGGCTGCGTCGAATTGTGGCGCAGCCACGGAAAAAAGGTCGTTTCTGAGCAATTCCACCGCTTCGGCGATAAAGTCGGTGTTGTGGATCGTGGCTTTGAATACGACGCCGTGCTCCTCGCAGGCTTGCCGACAGGCGTCGTAGGTTTGCTCAATCCCTTGAATGAGCGAGGGGTCAAGTTCGTAGGCGGTCACGTCGATGCGACGCGGTGGCGAAGGGCGTTTCAGTTGATGGTAAACAAATGCGGCAGAGAGGATGCCAACGCCGGCTCCGGCGTCCAGCAGCCGAATCTCGGGGGCGGCGATGGTGAGCATCTTCGCCATGAGATTTGCCACATGCGGGGGCGTGAAATACTGGCCGAAAGCCTTTTGGTGTTTAGTGGACACCGTGGTGAACAGGCGAGAGCGAATGGCGTCGGCAACGGAAAGGAGCAGATCCCCCCCGTTTTCTCGACCATCGTTCCAACAGTTGTTGTCGCCATAGTGCTCATTTGTCTTATATGATACTGGGTTCAGGCGGGGAATGCAACTCGCAGGCGTCATGTATACCTTGGTTCTGCCATCACGGATGATCGTCTGGCCTCCTTCGGCATTGCCGACTCCCGCTAATGACGCGGCCGCCTCTTGAACGGGCTCCTTCACCTCCCTTGCGGACACCTCGTGTATCCATCCATCCATGCATCAACAATCATCCCGTTTATGTTGGCAACGGCTGGATCAACTGTAAAGACATGGTACCTGTACAAACGATCGTTTTCCCGGCAAGACAAAATTGAGAGAACCGAACACCCATCGGTATTTATCGAATCGCCAATTATGGCAACAAGGCATGATGTTATTATTGTGTGTCTTGTATAGGCGACCCCGTCATCGACAAAAATGACTTCATCTGGTTCGCCAAGAGATTTTCGAAGCTCCATGACAAACAGTTCGTCTGGATGATCGTCCGAACAAGAAACCAAAAGTCTTAGCATCGCCATTCGCGACGGGTTCGACAACAGTTCCACAAACAGTTGATGTTGTTTTTCATGTTCACCCCGCGACAACGGAACAGACGGCGACTGACAGCCTGTTGCCAGGATGAGAACAGAAAGTGCCATTGCATGCATGTAGGTGCGCATTACTTCGGGCCCAGCTCTTCGTCTCCGCACTCAAGATGTTCGTTTCCTACGCTGGGTGGCTGCCTTAAACCAACGAACGCATGCGTGTCATTGGCAAAGACAACTTCAACCATGCCGCCCTTTTCCACCCAAGCCGTAGTGCCATCAGGGCCGCCTGCTATCTTGATCAGATCGTTTACACCATAAGGACTTCCGTCAACCGTCTGCTGGATGATCATTTCAAACTCCATGCTTCCAGAAAGACCGGATGAACCTGGGCTTCGCAACTTCGTGTCTTGAACACGGGATAGAACACTGTAAACCGCCCCTGTTTCATATGTTGGCTTGGCAACCATTCGACCCGAAACAGGATCGAATCCCGCCACCTCGATTTCTCTGTCAGCCAATCGAAATGCATGAACGGACGCCTTCTTCTCCGATGCAACACTCGCCGGCTGAGAACACCCCGCAACATAGAAGCAGAGAACCAGAAAACAATGTTTCATGTTCGTCTCCGGCAGATGGATGGTGGCAGAGCCTTCACCCTGCCACCCACGACCAGCCACTAGCGACCAGCCACTAGCGACTCCCCTAAAACTCGATGTCGAGACCGGCGTGGATCGTGTGGTATCCCGCGTAGTCGTCGGCATCGAAATACTCGTCCTCGAACTGGTCGCCGGAATCGATGGCGATGTAGTCGTAGCCGACTTCCAGCGAAACCGTCTCGCTGAGGCGAATGCTGAGGCCCGCGCCAAGGGCGCCTGTCAGGAACGTGTCCGTCTCCTCGTCGTTTTCGCGCGAATAGCAATAGCCGTCGTCGGTGTACATGTCATAGGGCCACGAAAACTCCCAGATGTTGACGGTCACGCCGGCCTTGGCGCGAAAATAAAGCGACGCCTGGTCGGAAAGCGGGAGATACTGCGTCAGCCCCAGCAGCAAGCCGATGTTGTAGCTGTAGTCGATGTACTCGGGCATGTCGAGTCCGTCGCCGAACATGCATTCGCCGAAGAGCTCGGTCGTGTCGGTGATGTAGATGCCGAGCTTCAAGGAGAAGCCGGCGAAGTCGCTGTAGTAGTCGCTGTCGTCCGCGCGCATGTAGAAGCCGCTGACGTTGAAGCAGCCGCCCGCCGAGCCCGGCTGGGCCTGGAGCGGCAATGCGGCGGCGAAGACGACCGCGAAGGCGAGAACGAAGGCAACGAAGCGTTTTGTTTTCATGGCATGTTTCCTTTCCTGTCGTCCGGACGACCGGGAATGCAACCCGCGCTCCCGAAAACGCCGCCACTGGACATTTGTTTAGAATGATTATACGCAATTATACGCAGGATGCCCCTCCAATGCAACCTCTGAGATTTCCTGTCGGGCAATCGCCAAGCCAATCAATGGCCGAGGGTTGCCCGCTCTCTCCGACTGCCGACCACAAAAGAAAACATTGCCAATGCCGGCAAGGATATGGTTTACTGCTTGCAGGCCATTCAAAAGGCATTGCAACGACAGTGCTCGCCGGCAAAACTCATACTGATCAAAAGGACACAACATGAAGCGTACGCTTAGCCTCTGTCTCGCCCTGCTCTCCGTTCTTGCCGTTCTGGCATCCACGCCCGCCGAAAAGGCGGCGGAAACCGCCGCCATCCGCTATGCCGACTTGCTGGAATCGGGGCAAATCGCCGAACTCTATTCCGCCCTGCCCGCCTCCTACCAGAAAGACGTCGCCACGGTTGTGCGCACGTTTGGCGCAACGGTGGACGCCGACATTTGGAAAGAGATCCAGTCGGTCTTCGGCCTTCTGGCCGATGTCGCCATTGAAAAGCCCGGCCTCGTCGCCGAGCTGATCGCCGACGGCTCCGGGTTGCCGACTTCGAAAATCGCCCCGAATGTAGCCAAAACCGCAACGTCCGCCAAAAGCCTCGTCGGTAAAATCTCGCTTGATGAACTGAAGGCCGGCAACGTGAAAAAAATCCTCTCTCTCCCGGAAGTCGCCGCAATCAGCAAATTCACAACCTCGATCGATTCCGAGGCCATCACCGGTGCCGTGATCGGCTCGAAGACGGAAGCGGACGGCTCCGTGGTCGTGACGTTCAAGCAGAAGAACGGCGACCCCGAAGACGTGGAGTTCGTCCTCGTCGAGGGCGTCTGGGTGCCTGAAGACATGGCCAAGGACTGGAAAGAAGGCATCAACGAGACCCTCAACGAAATCCAGGGCCTGAAATTTGACAGCGCCAAGAAGCAGCAAGTCCTCATGGCGATGCCCATGATCAAATCAGGTCTCCAAAGCGCCAAGCAGGCGACGACGAAGGACCAGCTCCAGCAGAGCCTCATGATGTCCGCCTTCAGCGCGATGATGTTCCTGGGCGGCGGCAGCGGCACGATCTCGCCGACCGGCAACTAAAACACCCTAAAAGGGGAAAACCCCCGGAGGTAGGGAGCCGGGGGTTTTCACTATTTTGGAGGGTAGGATTTGGGTGGGTGATATGTTGGGATGGAGGCCATCCAATTGTAAAGCCAGCATGTCGAGCTTTGCTTTGCCTCACTTGTTAGCAATGGCCGTGCCAACTGCCCCGAAAGCCGTTTTCAAGCGGTTTTGCGATAAAACAGACCGATTTTTCGACCCTTTCAAGGTTTTCTGCCAGACCAACGCAAAATATCGCCCTGCCCATGTGCATACAGCAGGAACGAATGCACACCCGAGTATGCAGGGCCAGGCTACTTTGTCGAGCGCTTTGTCGAACCAAATAGGATCAGTCCAATCCGACCGATCTGTCCGATCAAAATTTCACATCCCGTGGACGCGGCGTCCCCGCCGCGTTTCGGCACCCGCGCCAATTCGCCCGCGCCCCGGCCCGGCGCGGTGCGCCTCAGGGGTAGAGCTTCAAAGGGATTCCAGGCTTGACGGGAAAGCCCTCAAGGCGTACAGTGCCACCTTGTCGGATGGACGTGAAGAGCCTTTTCAATGTTAAAACATCAACAACGGAGTCAGCATGCGATGGTTTGGAGTCATTGTTTTTTCGACCTTGTCGCTGGGATCCCTTCTCTATGCGCTTTTGTCCGTTGTTGGATTTCTGCGTTCCATTGCTTCGGATGGATCGCCGGCCACGGGCTTTGCCATGGGCTTCATCCTTCCTCTCCTGACGCTGCCGTTTGCGGTGCTGGTCGGCATACCCGTTGTGTTTGCTTTGCTTTTTGCGGCATTGCGCCGGCGAAGAAAATAGAAAAACGCCCCTGATGACATGGAGCACAATCAGAAGAAACCCCATGAAGAAGATTCTCATCGCTTGGTGCCTTGCGCTGAATGCGGCAACGTCATGCCTTGCCGAAACCGCGACAAACGAGATCAGGGCTTGTTTGTCTGCATCCATCGGCCAGGCAAAGAAGTCAAATGCCGAGGAACTTCCCCGGGACTGTCGTGTCAAGGCGACGGACGCCGACGCAACGGCTTTGGCCGTGGCCCTTGACGAACACGTTCGTCGCTTCGGCTTTCATCCCGCAGGCGGCAACGCCGCCGTCGTCAAGGCGTTGCGCGGAGGGAACCCGGGGCAAACCGCCCTGATGCGCTTCCCGCATCTAAGCCACGACGGCAGGATGCTCGATCCGTGGAGGACGCCTTACGACATTGCCATGACCAATGGAAGCCTGCGCGTCCGTTCCGCAGGCTCGAACGGAACCCTGGGGGACGAAGACGACATCGTTGAAATTCGTCCAATCGCCACAAGCGTCGAGTCGTCGGAACCGAAACGAAAATAGAGCGAGGGTGAGTGTGGGAGTGGGTGCAAGAGTAAGCGTAACGAGAGCAAGTGTGGGAGCAAGAAAGAGAGTAAGCGTGTGCTTCGCACAGGACAGACGCGAACCAGCGGCACAAAGAAAAGCGCGGAGCTCGCCCTTCGGCTTGCTCGCACCCTTGCTCCAAACACCCTTACTCCCCCACTGACTCACCTACCATGCGGCAGATGTTTTTCGACTTCCCTCGATTTCCCTCGACCGGACAACTTCCATCAATGGCGACTGGCGTCGACAGGCATCGACTAGGCGACAGGGGCTTGAAACGCTGCCCTGCGGCCCAAATTTCAAGTTTCAAATGTCAAACATCCATAGCCACAAAAAACACAAAGAACCACAAAAATTTCTGTGTCTTTCTGTGTCTCTGTGTGAAAACAAAACGCCACCCACGCCGCGCCACCACGGCTCTTCTTGCCCTTCTTGCCTTCCGGTGAAAACCCCCACTCGGCGAAGCCGCCTCCGTTTAGTGAGGAACGAGAAGTGAGAAGAGCGTAGTTCAGGCAGTACAAAGTGATGATCGATGAGTGATGAGTTCTTTTGCTGCGCACCTTTCCGCCAGGGCAATTCATCATTCATCATTCATGCTTCATCATTTTAAACACCCCAGTCCCCGGTTTGTTACCTGCCTTTCTGTGTGTTCTTGCTTTCCGTGGACAAAAGACGCCACTCTCGCCGCGCTTCCGCAGGCCGCCAAAACTCGCGACAAAGCCGCCTTTCGACACTAGCGGCTAGCCCCTAGCGACTAGCGACTGCCGCGAAGCGGCCTGACTTTGGATCTTGGACTGAACCGCTACCGCTTGGCAGCGGCGACCAGCCAATGCGGCATGGGGGGCGGAGCCGGGCGGGTTTCGCCGGGCTCGAAGCCGGCCTCGGCCATGAGGGCCTTGATCTCCGCATCCGAGAAGACCCAGCCGTTCGTCGTCGTCAGCGCCATGTTGACGGCGAACAGCGCCGAGAAAGGCGGGTTCGCATGGGAGGCGTCCGTCATCATGTCGAGCACGAAGAGGCGACCGCCGGGCTTGAGCGCATCGTGCGCCCGGCGGAGAATGCCGAGAATGTCCTCGGGGCTTTCCTGGTGGAGCGCGCCGAAAATCGTCACGGCGTCGTAGGATTCCGGCCCGAAGGCATCGACGTGGTAGTCGCCGGCCACGCACGCCACGCGATCGGACAGGCCGGCCTTTTCAACGCACTCGGCGGCGACGGCGGAGATCGCAGGGAGATCGACGGTCGTGCAATGCAGCCCCGGATTGGCCCGGGCCAGCAGCTCGGCATACGTGCCGGGGCCGCCGGCCAGGTCAAGCAGCGTCGTGCAGCCCGCCAGGTCGATCATCGGCACGACCGAGCGGCCGATGGCGAGCGCGCGCCCGCGCATCGACAGGGCGAAGCGGCGGGTGCGCTCCGGGTCGGCGCCGAGGTGGATGGCCGGATCCTCGACCGGCCGCCCCGTCTTGACAAGCCGGGAGAGCCGCCCCCAGGCGGGATACACGTCGCGGTTGTAGAGGATCGTCCGGGTGAGGTCGGCGGGCGCGCCCGCGACAAGCGCTTGCGCGCCGCTCGCCGTGTTGGCGTACACCTCGTCCGTCTTGGCGAGCAGGCCAAGCGCCACGCAGGCGTCGAGCAGCAGGCGCATCCCCCGCTCGCTTGCGCTGGACGCCGCCGCCACGCCGTCGGCCGTGGCGTCGGCGCCCAGCGCGGCGATGGTGGTGAACACGTCGTTTTCAATCGCCGCAAAGAGCACGGCCGAACCGTAAAAGGCACTGGCCAGATCGACGATGCCCTGCAAGGAAAGTTCCTGACGCCCCATGTCCGTTCTCCTCAAAATCCTGAAAGTGTGATAACATTTCGTTTTTCGCGTCGATTGTACCGCTTCACGCGACGCGAGGCAAACAAAAGCTCCACCAACATGAAACCCACGCCTTCCCGGTCCGTCCTCCTCTTCCTCTTCGTCTCCGCCCTGATCATCATCCCGTTTCTCATTTGGGGCGACGCCATCACCGACTGGTTCGACCGCCAGATGCTGCACGCCGCCGGCCATCCCGTGCGTTCGGCGGCGGTGCTCTTCGGCCTGCTGGCCTCGGACATCCTGCTGCCCGTGCCGTCGAGCCTGGCGAGCACCTGCTGCGGCATGGCGCTTGGGCTGGGCTGGGGCTTCGTGGTGTCGTTCCTCGCCATGAACACGAGCGCGGCGATCGGCTACCTTCTCGGGCGCTTCTGCACGGGCTGGGCCGCGAAGGCGATCGGCGAGCGGGACATGGCGGCCTTGAAGCGCTTCATCGGCGCCAACGCCCGGTGGTGGCTGCTGCTGTTGCGCCCCGTGCCGGTGCTGGCCGAGGCCTCGGTGCTCTTCGCCGGCATCGCGCGCCTGCCGCCCAGGCGCGCGACGGTGGAGCTGCTGCTGGGCAACGCCGTCGTCAGCGCCGTCTATGCGGCCGTCGGCGCCTGGGGACGGACGGCGGACTCCATGCTGCCGGCCTTCGCGGCGACCCTCGCCGTCTCCGGCATCTGCATGATCGCCTCGAAAAAACATTCGCTCAAAGCTGCATCGGCACGAAGCGCACGCCCATGAGGGTTTCGGACGAGACGTCGTCGCCACGCCTTCGAACGAGCAGCAGCCGCTGGACATCCCCCACGGGGCCGCACGGCACGATCATCCGACCGCCATCGGCAAGCTGCTCCACAAGCGCCTGCGGCACTTCGCGAGGGGCGCAGGTGACGACGATCGCGTCGAACGGCGCTTCCTCGCGCCAGCCGTCGCAACCGCCGGCGCAGCGCACCCGGACCTCGGAAAAGCCTTCGTCCGCCAGCGCCGCGCGCGCGTGTTCGGCGAGTTCCGGCACGATCTCCTGCGTCCACACCCGCGCCCCGACCGCCGCCAGCACGGCGGCCTGATACCCAGACCCCGTGCCGATCTCCAGCACGCGGTCGCCCGGCTGGACGCCGATGCGCGCGGTCATGTCCGCGACGATGTACGGCTGCGAAATCGTCGCGCCGAAGCCGATGGGGCAGGGGAAGTTCCCGTAGGCGATTTCCGGATCGGGCGGCCCGCCCGGAAAGAACGCATGACGCCGGACGCGCATCATCGCCTCGAGCACGACCGGATCATCCACCCCGAACTCCCGCAGCAGCGCGACCATCGCCCGCCGCGCCTCGACCATGCCCTTCGGCTCCACAGTGCTTCTCTCCATTCTCAACCTTCTCCCGCCCCCAAAAACGTACGGTTTTCGGGGGCTGTCCGTTGCTGACGTACGCTCCTGAAATTAGTTGGACGATCCTTTCTATGGCAGCAGAATCTCGGGATCGGCAAAGAGGATTACATCAAATGTGATGTTTGTCTGTATGGCTTTGTCGAACACGATAGTGATGTCCACCTTGTTCTTCTTCTCTCTGATCAACGGGAAAATCGGATGGCTCTCGCCAAAGTCGCATTGCTTGTGCGCATACGTTCTGCGCGAACACGCTGAGGCGGCTTCCTGAACGGAAACGGAAATATCGCAAGGCTTGTCCTTGAGTTCAGGCAAGACAATGTCGGTCTTCTTGCTTCCAAGGCGAGGCAGGATGCGAAACGACGCCCATGTTGTGCCACTGTCGATTTCCGTTGAGAGCGAGAAGGTCTTGTGGTTTGAAGTCGTCAAGACGGCTGCGTTTTGCTGTTTCGCAACAAACGGGTTGCAGCCTGCAATGACAGCCAACGCAATGAGAAAAATTGCTACTCTGGTGATCATGCTTCACTCCTTCTGTAGACACATTGAATGTACGCCATCGATGGGCTGACGGTCAAGTGCAAAGCGGTTTTGGGGACAGACCCCTGCAAAGGACGGGGGCGTCCTGCCCCCGAACCCCCGGGGATGGCGGGAAGCGCTCGCTTTTGCAAAGGACGGGGGCGTCCTGCCCCCGAACCCCCGGGGAGTGACAAAGGGCGGGGGCGTCCCGGCTCCAAAAAGTCGCTTGCAAAGGAATCCGTTTTTGGGATAGAGTGGCGGCATGAAGCTTCAGTTCCAGCGCCGGGGGAGGCAATTCTTCTTTTTCACCGTTTGCGTCAACAAACGGAGGCCGCTCCTCTCCCGGCTCGTGGACGAAACGACACGGCCGGTGCCGACGGAGGCAGGCGGGAAGGTGCTGGAAATGATCCAGGCGCTCCATGGCCTCAACCCCGCCTTGACGGCCAGCGACTTCGTCATCATGCCGGATCACGTCCATTTTCTGCTCATCGTCAACTACGACGCCGATCCCGGCTTCAACCCGCTCTGCTTCGTGCATGCCTTCCGGGAGGAAACCGAGCGCATGATCGCAACGGGCGGCCCGCCGCCCCGTGTCCTGCGCAACACGCCGCCGCCATGGAGCGGGGGTTCGGGGGCGCAGTCCCCGTCCGTTGCACCCTTTTGGGAACCCGACTTTTGGATTGCCCTTTCCTTCGACTCGCGCCAACTCCGGGCGATACGCACCTACATCCGCAACAACCCGGCTCGCGCCATCTGGAAGCGCAAGCATCCAGATCGCTTCATCCGCCATGCGGGGCTGCGGCATCGGGTCCTGGATCCGTCGCTTCCTTGGAGCGGGTACGGCGATCTCACGCTTCTGGCCTCACCATTCCTCTTCCCCGTTCGGCTCACGCGCCGCCTCCCTGTTTCCGAGCAAGAGCCTTTGATTGCCGATGTGGTCGAAAAGGCGGAACGCGGCATGATTCCGGTCTCCGGCTTCCTTTCGCCTGCGGAAAAAGAGGTGGAGCGGCGGCTCCGCCTTTCCCCTCGTGCGCGCTGGATCAAGAGCGTGGCGCACGGGCTGCCGCCGCGCTTCGATCCCTCGCTTGCGGACAGCCGCCGCCTCGCGGCGGGGCAGGAGCTGATTCTCAGCTCGTTCCCCGCCGACGTCCCCGTTTTCCCGGTAAGCCGGGAAAACTGCGAGCTTATGAACGCGCGGATCATCGCGCTGTGTGCGGCGGCTTCCGCAAGGGACGGGGGCACCCCGCCCCCGAACCCCCTGGGGGTGGCAAGGGACGGGGGCGCCCCGCCCCCGAACCCCCTGGGGTGATGAAGCGCGGCGGCGGCTAGAGCGGTTTAAGAAATAATATAGCCGCACGATGCGAACCAGGATTCTGCGTCTTGGGGCGTCACCGATCCGAAAGCCTTCCGGATCGCCGCGTTCAGCTTTCTTGACGTCCTTGCCTCCGCCGC
>JBMNOD010000012.1:0-57465 GCA_050942875.1 Kiritimatiellia bacterium | reverse complement strand
CTGCCTGATTTATGAAGTACGTCGCAGGCAGTTTGCTGAAAACCCGCGAAACACTCGCCACTTTCCCGTTTGACGGATGGATGCCCGGAAACACCTGAATCCCTGTGATCAGTCGGAGTGGCAGATTCTCGTCGGAAAATTGACTGAAACCTGCCGCTTTGTCGATTTATCGGAAATCAAGATTATCGGAAATCAAGATTTTTTAGACAGACCCTTGGTCTAAAAGCGAGGTTGGTTGCTTTGGGCTCCGCCGGTGTGGTGGAATCAGGGGGTGTCGCCCATGCAGGTGCCGACGAGGCGGGCCGTCTCGATCCAGGGGTGGCCCTGGGGGACGGTGCGGACGTGGCCGGCGACGTCCTTCAGCGGCACGGCGACGCAGTCGTCGCCGCGGACGGCGACCATGACGTTGTACTTGCGGTCGGCGATGAGCTGGCCGGCCATCGTGCCCAGCCGGGTGCAGAGGAGGCGGTCGGCCGGGGTGGGGGTGCCGCCGCGCTGGATGTGGCCGAGCTGGGTCATGCGCGCTTCGATGCCGGTGAGCTGCTGGAGCTCGCGCACGATGCGGCTGACCCTGGACTCGCGTATCATGAGCGGCTTCCGCGGCAGGCCGCCGCCGGCGTCCCCGCCGGCGTCTCCGTTCTTTTTGCCGTTGCCGCCCTTCTTCTGCGCCTTGCCGTTGCCGTTGTCGTCTTCGTCCTCGTCGTCTTCCGGCGTCTCGCCGGCGGCGACGGCGCCTTCGGCCACGGCGATGATGGAGAAGCGCTTGCCGCGATGGCGGCGGATGTTGAGGAATTCGGCCACGGCGTGGATGTCGTAGGGGATTTCGGGGATCAGGATGACGTCGGCGCCGCCGGCGATGCCGGCGCCGAGCGCCAGCCAGCCGGCGGAGTGGCCCATGATCTCCACGGCGATGATGCGGTGGTGGCTGCTGGCGGTGGTGTGGAGGCGGTCGATCGCCTCCGTGGCGATCATCTTGGCGGTGTCGTAGCCGAAGCAGGTGTCGGTCAGGACGACGTCGTTGTCGATCGTCTTCGGCAGGGTGATGACGTCGAGGCCCTTTTTCGCGAGGCGGTAGGCGTTTTTCTGGGTGCCGTTGCCGCCGAGGCAGACGAGGCAGTCGAGGTTGAGGCGCCGGGCGTTGGCCACGGCGACGTCGGTCATGTCCATGATCGTGCCGCCCATGTCCATCTTGTGCGGCTTGTCGCGGTTGGAGCCGAGGATGGTGCCGCCGAGCGTGAGGATGCCGCTCACGGTGCGGTCGTCGAGCGTGATGTAGCGGTTTTCCACGAGGCCGCGGAACCCGTCGAGGAAGCCGATGGCCTGGATGCCGTGGTGCATGGCGGACTTGGCCACCGCGCGGATGGCGGCGTTGAGGCCGGGGCAGTCGCCGCCGGCGGTCAGGATGCCGATGCTGCGGGTGGAGTTTCCGTTCTTTCGTTCGTTGTCGTTGCTCAAAGTCTTGCGTCCGTTTTTTTGGTGTTGTGTTTTTGGTGGTAGGGTTCAAGCATGGTGGGCTTCGTCTGTTCCAGAAGGCGCGCGGCGGCTTTGGCCCGCCTGTAGAGCGCCTCCTGGGCGCGGACGGGCTTTTCCTTGCCGCGGGGGGCGGCGGGGCGGTAGTCCCCGTCCGGATAGAGATTACGCGCTTTCACGGTGTCGGTAAAGTAGATATCGAGGGTCGAGAGCAGTTTTTTTCGCGTGCCCGGGGCGAGCACGGGAACCATGAGCTCGATGCGCTTGTCGAGGTTGCGCGTCATCATGTCGGCGCTGGAGATGTAGAGGTCGTCCCGGCCGCCGTTGCGGAAGTGGAAGACGCGGGCATGTTCGAGGTAGTAGTCCACGATGCTGACGACGGCGATGTTCTCGCTCATGCCGGGGACGCCGGGCTTGAGGCAGCAGATGCCGCGCACGTTGAGCCTGATCTTCACGCCGGCCCGGGACGCGTCGTAGAGGGCGGCGATGATGCCGTCGTCGCTGAGCGAGTTCATCTTCATGGTGATCTCGGCCTTTTCGCCGTTGCGGGCGCGTCCGGTTTCGTTGGCGATGAGCTTGAGGATGGTGGAGCGGATGGAGAAGGGCGCCATTTCGAGGCGGCGCAGCGATTGCGGCTGCGAGTAGCCGGTGATGGCGTTGAAGACGTCGGAGGCGTCCGCGCCGAAGTCGTTGCGGCAGGTGAAGAGGCCGACGTCGCTGTACAGCGCGGCGGTCTTTTCGTTGTAGTTGCCGGTGCCGAAGTGGACGTAGCGGGCGATGCCCTGCTGCTCGCGGCGGACGACGAGGCAGATCTTCGCGTGCGTCTTGAGCGAGCGGACGCCGTAGACGACGTGGACGCCCGCGAGCTCGAGCTTGCGGGCCTGCGAGATGTTGCGCGCTTCGTCGAAGCGCGCCTTGAGCTCGATGAGCACGGTGACGTGCTTGCCGACCTGGGCGGCGCGGATGAGCGCGTCGACGATCGCGCTCTGGGGGGCCGTGCGGTACAGCACCTGCTTGATGGCCAGCACGTGCGGGTCGTCGGCCGCTTCGCTGACGAACTTCACGACGGGGTCGAACGATTCGTAGGGATGGACGAGCAGGATGTCGTTCCGGGCGATCTGCGCGAACATGGATTCCTTGATGTCCACGTCGGTGGAGGGGACGGGCTCCCACGGCTCGGGCCGGAGCTCCTCGAAGCCGTCCGTGCCGACCAGCCCCATGAAGCTGCGAAGCTCCAGGGGGCCGTCCACGAAATAGACGTCCGCCTGGCTGAGGTCGAGCCGCCGGGTCAGCGCGCCCATGAGCGCGCGGGAGGCGCGACGGTGCGTTTCGAGGCGGATGCATTCCGTCTCGAGGCGGTCGTCGAGCAGATCCTGCATCCCCACGAGCAGGTCGGACGACAAGTCTTCGCGCAGTTCGATGTCGGCGTTGCGCGTGACGCGGAACGGCACGCATTCGCGGACGGACTGGCCTTCCAGGATCGTGGCGATCTGCCATTCCACGACTTGTTCGATCGCGATGAAGACGGCGCGGTTTTCGGCGTCCGGGATTCGGATGAAGCGCGGGATCTTCGGGCCGAGCGGGATGAACGCGAGGCGCGGCTCCTCGCCGGGCGCGGCGGGATCGAGCAGGGCCGCGCAGTGCAGCAGGAGCCCGGCGGGGCGGAAGGGGCGGTCGTCGCCCACGCCGACGGGGGAGATGAGCGGGAAGATGTTGTCGAGGAATTCGTGTTCGAGCCACTTGCGCTGTTCGTCGGAGAGGGCGTCGATGCCCGCCTGCAGGACGAAGCCGCGGTCGGCAAGCTCCTTCACGAGGGCGCCGAGCAGTTCGTACTGATCTTCCACCATCTTGCGCATGCGGCGCGTGACGGCGACGAGCTGCTGGCGGGGCGTCATGCCGGCGGCGTCGGTGCGCCGGATCTTGGACGCGGTCAGGATTTTCAGCCCGCCGACGCGGACCATGCAGAATTCGTCCAGGTTGGAGGCGGTGATGGCGAGGAACTTCAGGCGTTCGAGCAGCGGCACCTCCGGGTTGCAGGCTTCGAGGAGGACGCGCTGGTTGAATTCGAGCCAGCTCAGCTCCCGGTTCAGGAACTCGTTGGCGGCGGACGCGCGCGCCGCGGTTTTCTTTGCTTTCTTCGTGGAAGTCTTCATGGCGTGGCACCGTTGGGGCTATTCCGGGTCGTAGAGATGGCAGTGGCGGCCGTACATCAGTTCGAAAAGGTCGCCCTTCTCGGCAAGGGCCACCTGCTCCGCGCTGGTGGCGACGCGGCGCGACGGCAGGCAGACGAGCGCGGTTTCGTCGAGCTTGAACCTGATCTTGCCAAGGCTCTGGTCGTGCACGCGGTCGAGCGCGTCGGCGACGCGCAGGATGGCGGCGAGCTTGCTGACGACGAGCCGGTCCTCGGGCGGAAGCGCGACGTACTCCGGATGGCTCGACTTCGGCATGGATTTGCGGTGGTATCGCGCGATGACGGCGATGAGCTCGATTTCCTCCGAGGAGAGGCCCGCGAATTCGGTGTTGCGGATGAGGTACATCGTGTGGAGGTGGTGGGAGCGGACGCTCACGAAGGCGCCGATGTCGTGCAGGAGCGCGGCCACCTCCAGGATCAGGCGGTGGCGCTGCGTGCAGCCGTGCTCCTCTTGCAGGAGGTCGAAAAGCTGGAGCGCGAGCTTCGCCACCTGCTCCGCATGGGCGGCGTCGTGCTGGTACTTCCGGCCCGTGGCCCGGGCGACGCGCAGCACGTGCTTGCGCATCGTGTCGGTCCACGGGGTGCCGTCCACCGCCTCTTCGAGCAGCCCGTGGCAGAAGGAGAGGCTGCTGATGTTCACCGATCTGAGCGAAACGGCGCGCGCCACGGAAATGGCGATGCTCAGGGCCGGCGCGATGAGCTCGGCGTCCGAGTAGGCCAGGCGCCACTCGCGCATGATCTCCTCCGTGGACGACCTTTCGATTTGCTTGAGCAGCGCGTCAAGCTCGTCCACGGCGACGGCGATGGCGCCGGCGGACGGGTCGAGCTCGATGGCGTTGTTCTTGCCGGGGCGCAGGCGCGCGCCCGCGAAGCGCATCTCCCGCCCCATGAGGAACAGCTTGGCGGACTTGATGTCGTCGACGTTGTTGCGCAGTTGCTCGGCGATTTCATGCGTGCGCCCGTCGGCGAGCGCGCTGAGCTGCTGCGCCCGGAAATCCCCTTTGTCCATGTGCTGGCGCATTTGCAGGGAGCCCTGGTTGTAGGTCTGGACGAAGCTGATTTCGCCGTCCTTGCGACACAGCATGCTGCACGCCAGGCCGCCGACTTCGAGCACCACGGCCTCGCCTTTGTCATGGCTGCCGCTGCTTCCGAGCGCGCGGAACGCCAGGTGGTAGTAGTAGCAAATCTGCCCCTGGTCCAGGAGGCGGAAGACGATGCCCGAGGTGTTCGCGAGCCGGTCGAGGAAGACCTCGCTGTTGTCGGCCAGGTTCAAGGTCGATGTGGCGACGGCGGTGGCCGACTCCAGCGGAATGCGGTATTCGCCGAGCAGCTTGCGGAACGACTTGAGGATCTTCGCGCATTGTTCGACGGTGGGGTTGGAGATTCGCTGCGAGGCGACGATGTCGCGCCCGACGGGCACCGACTGCACGGCCTTTTCGAGGATGTGCGTTCCCTTGGCGCCGCGCTTTTCCGCGATCAGCATCCGTATGAACGTCGCGCCGATGTCGATGACGGCGAACAGGGCCGGCGCCGCCCGTTCCTCCGTTGTGTCGCTGTTGTTTTTCATCAGTGGGTTCTGCCTGCGGACGATTGTAATGCAGCCATGTTTGCTTCGTGTTAGCCCCGCGTTAGTTTTTGCTCCTTTCATTGCACGAAAACAGGGGAAAACAGGGGACAGACCCCAAAGAATGGCGCTTCTCCCGTTGGTGGGCACCATGTGCCCATCCAAACCCTATTCTTCGCATGGAGAGGAGTGAGGAGAGCGAAGTGAGGAGTTCAGGCTGGGGACACCCCAGACCCCGTTTATCCCCTCCCCTTTCTGTGCCTTTCGTGTATTTCGTGGTTCAAAAAAAACTTCCACCTACGCCGCGCCACCTGCTTTTTGTGTTTTTCGTGGCCATTCCCCCACTCGGCGAAGCCGCTCCTCCCGTCCGCTTCGCGGCAAGGGGCGGGCGCGGGCTCCGCCGAGCCGCCACCTGACCGTCAAGGAGCATCGAAAGTCCTCGCGAGGCGCAGCCCCAGGATGCCGAGCGAGCTGCCGGGGGCAACCCTGAGGCGATACGCCGAACGGCAGCGCCTGGCGCTGCCGTTCCAACTCCCGCCGCAGCAGACGCGATGCGCCCCCGACCCGGGGCCTCGGGGATCCACGACACTTCCGGAAGGATAGTCCCCGTACCCGTCCTCGCACCACTCCCACACGTTGCCGTGCATGTCGTGGATGCCCCAGGCGTTGGGACGGAACGAGCCGACCCGCACGGTCGTCCTGCGATACTCCCCCTTGCGACCGTTTCCGTACGGATAGTTGCCGTCGAAGTTCGCCAGGGTCGAATCAAGGTCGTTGCCGTAGTGGAAGGCCGTCGCCGTCCCCGCCCGGCAGGCGTACTCCCACTCCGCCTCCGTCGGCAGGCGGAAGCCGCCGCCCGGAACCGGCGCGTTCACCTTTTCAATGAACTTCTGGCAGTCGTCCCACGAGACCTCCTCCACCGGAGCGTCCGGCCCGGCGTTCTTGAACCAGGAGGGGGGCTCCCCCATCACCGCCTCCCACTGGCGCTGCGTCACCTCATGCTTCCCAATCCAGAAGCCCTTCGTCAGCGCCACCTCGTGCCGAGTCTCGTCGTCGTCGCGGCCGGCTTCGTCCTCGGGGCTGCCCATCATGAACGTCCCCGCAGGGCACCAGACCATCTCGATCTCCACGCCGGGCGCAAGAACGACCTTCCGGACCTCGCCGACTTGAGGCGTCGGCGTCGCATCCGTCTTCAGCCCCTTCGTCTCCGCATTGCCAGAATCGATCTCCGGCGCCTTGTCTGCCGCCGGCGCCGCGCCAAAGGCGGCGACGACCAGCGCGAGCGCCGCCGCCCACGGCCACCGGCTTTTCCCCCCGCCGCGTTGGCGGGCGGCGACCGCCGCCCCGCACGCCGGACAACCCCGACGACCCCCATCCTGGATCTCGCTTCCACAACTTGAGCGTTTTTCTGACATGGCCTTCACTTCCGAATGATTCGAATCCATCAGTTGTCGATGGCATGGCTCGCGATTCTACCATTCGCCGAGGCCAAGGTCAAAAGAATCCTGCCAACATCGACAAAGTTTAAGCGAAAACAAGGGGAAAACAAGGGGACAGACCCCAAAAAAGGCGCTTCTCCCGTTGGTGGGCACCATGTGCCCATCCAATCCGCTCCGCTAGGGAAAAACAGGGGAAAACAGGGGACAGACCTCAAGAACCTTACGTTTTTGGGGTCCTTGATGTGAAAGACCGAAGGACACTCCCCTCCCCCGCCCTATTTCTTCCTTTTCTTGCGGGCAAGCGCAGCGGCAATTGCAACGGCAATTTGCTCGTCTTGTGAAACAGCGGCGGCAGGCTTCTCCTGCGGGGGATCCTTCGGCTGGTCATCCGGCAAAAGACAACTGAATCGAGGAACGATTGTTTCGAAAAGTTTCAACACCAGATACAGCAGGCTGAGAAACCCAACCACGCAAGTGAAACCAACAGCAGCTATCAAAAGCCCTTGCTTAATCATCTTTGTCTCCTTTGTCGGAATCCCGACGTTGTTGTGATACGACAACCGATGCCCACAAGCACGTTCCCAAGGAACGTTCCTGAGGGTGTCGATCATATTCCAAGAAACGGGAAGGCGAAACGCACGAGCAGCCATGCTGCAACGCTGCAAGACCCCTGGATCATGGCATATCGGCGCCAGTCCTCAAGCGTGGCGGGCTTGGTGTCGTCCCCATTCTGGCCATCCAGACACCGGATGTCCACGTAACGCGCGATCACAATGGACGCTGCAACCACGAACCAAGCCACATCGATCCACGATGGAATCCCAGGGTTCTTGTGCAACAACAAGCAGAGAAGGACAAACAAGAGTCCATTCCCCAAAAACATCCAATACAGACGCACAAAGCACCCCGCACTGCTAGTCGACACCTCTACCGATTGATCAGCCATGGAAACATCCATTTCGTTTGAGCTTTACAATCGATGGCGGCCCGACCATCGCGATGCCTGCAGCCGCAAACCAAAAACGCAACTGCACCCGGAAGGCGTAGTCAACAATGCCTACTGTCGCCTTCAGCGTCCACCCTACCAAATAGCCCGTTCGCTTGGCAAGCTTATTTTTCAGAAACAGGAGCAATCGACATGGCTGTTCATTCCTTTCGTGAGGGGACTGCTTTCATCTGTCGGGATTTCATGGCTTTGACCGTCGCAGGGAACAACCCAATCGACATACGCTCACGGACGAGGCGGCATGGCTTTCAGCAAACAACCTCAAGCCCATCACAACCCACGCCGATGCCCTTGGGCAGGAAGAAGGCCTCAAGATCGGCGTGAAGCGCGCGGCCGTTGTGCGAAAAGTGGTTGGCGAAGACTTGCGCACCGGGCTTGAGCGCGCCGCAATCGAGCAGGCGGTCGCGCACCTTCACCACGGCGTTGACGCCCATGTGGCCGCTTTCGCAGTCGGCACCGGCGATCCCCATCGTGCAGTCAATGAACGCCACGTCGATCCCCTGCCCCGCCAGACGCTTCCACGTGCTTTCAGGCGGAACGCCCGTGTCGTTGCAGACCAGCGCCTTGCGCCCACCGCGCGACAGCACGTAGATGAAGGGCGATCCGCCGGGATCATGGTTGGCGGCGAGCGGCAGAATGCCGAAGCCGTCCGAATCCACGGGCCGGCCTCCCTCAAGCTGATGCGGCACGATCTTCAGCTCGCCCAACGTGACCGCAAGGCCATCCCCGGCGATGTCGGCCATGAGCCTGAGCAGCGCCGGGCGGCTCGCATACACATCGATCGACTTGCGCACGACGCTGAAGCCGCCGCGACGCCACCCCAGCTCCAGGGCGTTCAGATGATCCGAATGGCGGTGGGTGAAGAGGACGCGCTTGATCTTGCGCAGATCGACGCCGAACGCCGTCGCCTGCCAAAAGGCGTCGGGACCGAAGTCCACGAGCGTGTCGTCGTCGATCCAGTAGCTCGTGCGACGGCGGAGATCCTTGCCGCCGCGTTCGATCGCGGCGGCGCATGTCTCGCACTCGCACCAAAGCGCGGGCATGGCCTCTGCCGCGGCAGAGCCCAAAACCGTGATTTTCATGTCGTTTGTCTCCTGGCCTCAGTGGTTCGGCAAGTAGCCGCCAATCTTCTTGAGGCGGCGCTGGAGCGTCTTGACGTTGATCTCGCGCGAGACCACGCCCTTCGCGACGGCCAAAGCGGCGGCGATGCCGACGGCCTGGCCGGTGATGTAGCAGCAGGGCATGACGCGAATCGACGCCTGCATCCCGCGATCAGTGCCAATGCAGCGACCGGAGACCCAAACGTTGTCGAGCCCAACCGGCGTCAGCGACCGGTACGGGATCGCGTAGCTCTCGCCCTTGCCGAGACGTTTGGAAAAGTCCTTCACATACTGGTCGTAGCTCTCCCGATCCGGCTTGGCGATGTGGATGTCGATCGGATACGAATAGCGGCCGATCTCGTCCGGAAACGTCGAGGCCGGATCGAAGTCGGCTACGTTGAGTTCGTAGTCGCAACGGATGCGGCGCGACTCGCGGATGCCCATGAGCGGCGCCGAAACCACCAGCTCCATCTTTTCGAATCCGCGCAGGTATTCCTTGAAATAGCGCTCGTATTCGAGATGGGACTTGCGGCCCCAGATGTACGCCTCCGTCAGCGACACCTCGTCCGTGCCATCGACACCGAAGGTGTGGCCGATGTTGCCGCCGCCGAGCTTTTCGCCGACCCGCCACATGCCCGGCAGGTGGCGGTCTTCGAGCGAAAGCACGCCGTCCTTGAACGCCTGCTCGATCTTCGCGTTGCAGGGGCGAACGCCCTTCGGGCCCCAGACCACGTCCCAGTCGATGCCGCCCCAGAGGGTGCAAAGCGTGCCGGGCATCGTGTTGCCCTGTTCATCGCCTTGTGCATAGCGGGCTCCGCTGAGTACGCAGAGATCGCCATCGCCGGTGCCGTCGATGAACGCCTGGGCTTCGATCGCGTAGAGCCCTGACTTCGCCGCGCAAACGGCCTTCTCAACGCGTTTGCCGCGCTTGACCAGGTCGATGAGCTGCGTGTGATACGTGAACTCGACGCCCGCTTCCTGAAGCATGCTCTCGTAGAGGCGCTTGAGCGCCTCGACCTTGATCGACGAATCGCCCCAGAGGCCGCCATCGGCCTTGAGGCGGTCGTACAGCTCGCGACCGAATCCGCCGGCAAGGAAGTTGATGCCGTCCGTGAACTGCATGAAGGCCGGCACGAGACCAGCCGTGCCCAGGCCGCCGAGGCAGGAGCCCGCCTCGATGAGGCGCACCTTGGCGCCCTGCCGCGCCGCGCACACGGCCGCGGCAGCACCCGCAGGCCCGCCGCCCACGACGAGCACATCCGCCCGATATTTGACGGGGATCGACTTGGCGTAGCGGATCGTCGCAGGACGTTCAGCCGCTGCGCTTTTCGACTTTGCAACACGTTTGGACTTGGCCGTGGTCGTGGGCTTCTTCACCGTTTTTTCGTTCGTGGGGGTTTTTGCGACGGTCTTCGTCGGGGGCTTTTTAGTCGTCTTCATAGCAAGCATCCTTCGGGTTTGATGATGTTTCTGGCGAGTTTTCCGGCGAGCGCCGCACGCCAGCCGCGGTTGAGCGGGTGCGCGGGATCGTCGGGGTTCTGGCAAAACTGAATGGCATCGGCGCGGGAGCCGAGCAGCGCCGGGTCAATATGGGCTTCTGCGGCAACCTCGGCCAACGTCTTGAGCAACGTGGTCGCCATCTCGCGCACGCCCGGCGTGGCGGTGTCGCCCAGATCCGGAAGGCCCTCCTCCGGCAGCGTCTCCGCCACCGCCAGCGTGTCGAAGAAGCCCGCGACAAAAGCCCGCGACAAATCCTGCTTTGGAATCGCGCTCGGACCGCCCGGTGGATTCAACGCCGCAGCGACGAGCACCTTGTCGTCAAGCACCCAGCTCCGGGGCAAGTTGCGGGAGCGCGCCGTCTCCTCCCGCCACGCCGCCAACTCGCGCAAACGGACGAGCTGGCGCGGCAAACGAAACGCGCGGACCGGCACCTTGACGCGCCTCCAGGCATCGCGGACGCAACTTTCAGCGTAGTGCGCAGGATCGTCCAAGACGCGCATCTCCTCCAGCATCCAACCAAGGGTGCCAAGCGCCGTCGCCTTCGCAAGCAGCCACGCCCTGGCGGCGCCAAGATACGCCACGTCGTCCGCCGCATACTCAAGCTGATCCGGCGAAAGCGGACGGCGCATCCAGTTCGTGCGTGTCTGGGTCTTCGGCAATTCGATGCCAACAACCTCCTGGAGCAATTGCCGCAGCGACACGGTGGAGGGCATCCCGCAGAAACCGGCGGCAATGCGCGTGTCGAAGACATTGACCGGCAGGACGCCGCCGCACCAGCGAACGAGGTGCTGGAGATCCTGCACGGCGTCGTGGAGAATCTTCACGAGCGAGGCGTCGCGCAGCAGCGCGCCAACGGTGGCAGGGTCGCAGTGCAGCGGGTCGAGCAGACGCACGGCGCGGCGCTCGGGCGTCGCCGCCGGAAACGCCAGCGCAGCCGGTGGCGCCGAGGGCAGCCGGGTGGAATCAAAGTCTTCCGCAAGCCCCACCTGGACAAGCCCGAGGTTGGCATAGTACGTCCGCTGCCAGACAAATTCTGTATCAAGGGCTATGAAGCTCATGGCAAGGCCTTGCTCCGAGGCGCGAGAAAGCGCGCCGCCGCGTCCAGCAGCGTCGCCTCGTCAGCATACTGGACCAGCTCCGCCGGCAAATTCTTGCGGAACGACCCGCCGTAGTTCCTGGTGACAATGCGTTGATCCGCCACGACCACCACGCCGCGGTCTTCCTTGTGGCGGATGAGACGCCCGAAACCCTGGCGAAACTTGATGATCGCGTTGGGCAATGCAAAATCGCGAAAGGAATCGCCGCCGTTTTCCGCCACGCGTTCGGAACGGGCGTTGACGACAGGATCGTTCACGGCATCGAACGGGAGACGCGCAATGACGAGGCAGCTCAGCGCCTCGCCGATCAGATCAACGCCCTCCCAAAACGAATCGGTGCCCATCAGCACCGACGGCGCATCCTCGCGGAAGAGCGACGTGATGCGCTCGCGCGACTGCCCCGCCCCCTGAACCAGCAGCCGAATGCCCTGCCGGGCGAGACTGGGGCGCAGGCGTTCGGCGCAAGTCGTCATCATCCGGTAGCTTGTGAAGAGCACCAGCATGCGACCCCACGACAGGGCGGCGAGCTTGCCCGTGAAATCCGCAAACGCCATCGTGTAATCGCGTTCGGCATCGGGGCTGGAGCCCGCGACATTGGGCAGAAACAACGGAACGCCGGCGAGGCACTGGCGCCGGTAGTCGAACGGCGAACCGACGCTGAGCGACATCACGCGATCAGGCTCAATGAGGTCAAGGCCTATGCGATGCGCGATGAACGCCGGGGAATGGCTCACGTTCATCGTCGCGGAGCAGAGCACGACGCTCTCCTTCTTCGCGAAGACGGTCTCGGCCATGAACTTCGCGATCTCGATCGGCGCGGCATGCAGCCCGCCAATGGGCTTGCCGTCAAAGTCGTGCGACACCGAAACCCAGTACACCCAATCATGATCGGCAATCGCCGTCGTGAATTCAAGACTGTCGGCCAGCTCATGAAGCGCGGAGACCAGCGCCGCAAGCTCGCGGATCGCGTCCGCCACCGGCTCGGGCAGCGCTGCCGCCGCCTCGACAGGCGCATCCTCCGGGCCTGAACAAACTTCCTGTATCTTTTCCAGATCCGCCGTCAGGGCGAAAAGATCATCCTGCGCACGTTGCAAAAACGGCACGATCTCGGACCAGAGGTAGGACGAGTGGACGTCAGGACGAAGACGCATCACGCTCTCGTCCTTGCGCAGCAACGTGACGAGACTCTTGAGGAAGCGGCGCGACGACGTGCGGAGCTGCTCGACATGGCGGGTCGCCGCGTCCAGGCGCTCGAAGAGCGCGTCCCGCGCTTCGGCGGTGTTCAGGAAATTGTTGGCGAGCAAAAGCTCGCGCATCCGGTGCAGCAAGCCCGATTCCCGACGGCGAACCGCGACATGCAGCTTGCGGAGCGTGCCGTTGAACGCGTAGGACGACACCTCGCGCTCGAACTTGCGCGTGGCCGCCTCTTCGAGGTTGTGCGCCTCGTCGAAGATCACCTGCGCCGTCCGGGGCAATGCCAGGGGCTTGTCGGGCTCGGAGAAAAAGACGGAGTGGTTCGTGATGACGATGTCGGCGTTGATCGAAAGGTTGCGGGCGCGCTGCAAGAAGCAGCGGGTGTAGTGGCGGCACTTGCGCCCGCGGCATTCCTCGGGCGTCGAGGCCAGACGGTCCGAGACGCCCGCCAGACCGTCCAGCTCCGAGAGATCGCCCGTTTGAGTGCGATAGATCCAGGCGCAGACGCGAGCAAGCGGCAGAAGCTGGTTCTCGGCCAGCTCGACCTCGCGGCGCGAGAGAAGCTGGCCGAGGCGGATGAGACACAGGTAGTTCGAGCGGCCCTTGATGAGCGCGGCCTTGAAAGGCGCGCGGATCACGCGGGCGATGGCGGGAAGGTCTTTCGTGAAAATCTGTTCCTGCAGATTTTTCGTGTTGGTGCTCACGACGACCGGCGTCTTGTTCGCGACCGACCAGAGCACGGCCGGAACGAGATAGGCGATCGTCTTGCCGATGCCCGTGCCGGCCTCGACGACGAGGTGCTTCAGGCCATTGAACGCCTCGGCCACCGCCACCGCCATCTGGTGCTGCTCCGGTCGATACTCGAATTCCGGCACGGCGTTTTCAAATGCGCCGCCTGGCTTGAACCATTCGCCCACATCGACTGCAGGAAGCTGCCGATATTCCAGAGGACTGGGCAGTTCGCGACGCGGGGGGATGAACGCATGCTGCGGCAGCGATCGAAAAAGCGCATCGCCCGACTCGTCGAGCGTCGAACCATCCGTCAGCGCAAACGTCTGGTTCCGCGCAAGCTGCACCGCAAGCGCCTTGAGCTTTTCGTCCGAACACGCCGAAAGCAGTTGGCAAATGACTTCCAAGGCCTCCGGGGGCAACCCCGGCGCCTTCAAGTCAATTAACGAATGTGCGCTGTTGCGAGAAGTCATGTTTTCTTGATTGCAATATCCTTGCGATGTTCCGTTTTTTCGTAAAGAACCCGACGAACTTCCATTGTATTCCCGACGACTGCATAATCGTGTCTATCATGAGGAAGCGTGTGTTTCTTTCACCCTCGTTTCTTGCGTTTCTGATACTTCTCGAACACGTCCTTGTGCGAGAGACGCGTGGCGGACAAGTCCTCTTCGTGACCAGCCTCGCCCAGCTTCATTTCCAGACCATTGGTCAACTCGGCATAGCGAGCCAGACTCAGGACGACCATGGAACCATAGCCGTTTTTCGTCAAATAGACGGGCCAGCCATCCTGCACGGACTTTTCAATGGCTGAGAAATTGTTGCGCAAATTGGAAACGGGCTGAATGTCAATCATATCTGCTCCTTCTCCTTCTCGGTAGATGGCAAAAATTTATCATAATTATGCCCTAACTTCAATACCTTGAAACTTAAAAGGGGACAGACCCCAAAAATGAAAGGTGATTTCAGTCGTTTGCATTGAATTTGCAGAGAAACAAACCAATCACAGGCAGTATTTCAGAAATCGAGGGGCTTATGTCGAAGTCGAGGTGTTTTGGACAGCTTTGAAACGAGTTTGCGGCTTTTGAGCCATGATTTTAAACCGCAGGTGATGAAGGCCACGGCGGTGGTCTCTGATTTCAAAACGTTGATCGCGAGGCTTTGCGATCGTTCGGCTCAACGCTGTTGAACTTGGGGGTTAGCCGATGTGACGTTTGGGGACGCTTAATTCGCCACCGCCACGCAACCGCCTCGCCGTGTGGAGATGAAGATCTCTGCACCCTTGGCATTTGCGCGTCGTGTCCTTGTTCGACGCCAGCTGCTTGGCAACCTGGCGGACAAATGCAACGGGACCGATTGCCACGCCATAGCTGAAATAGCGGACTTTGCAACGCAACGCTTCAAAAAATGAAAGCGGTTTCCCCTCTCGAATTGCAACATCGATCTTCCGAGGATCAAATTCCGTCGCATTTTCAGGAACATGCTTGACAGCGGTCGCAGCGATGTCGTCAATGGATGCAGGCGCATCGACATAGCCCTCCATGGCAGCATCGCAGGCGGCCAGCGCTGTCTCGAACGGCACCACTTTTCCAAGTCCAAGCGCCGTGCCCACAAGATTGCACATCCCATTGCGAGCAAGGACGTTGCCACGCTTTGCGGCACCACAGCCAGACCACCGGTATTCGCCAGGGGCTTCAACAACATCAGCACGGACGGGGTTGAGGTTGATGTAGGCGGCGACGGTCATCAGCGTGCGGTAGTCGGGCGAGAGAAGGATGCTTTTGAAACGCGAACCCCAAATCGTGCCGCTGTGTTCATGGCGCTCGTTGTACGACATCGAGAACGTCTCCTTGAACGTCTTGCAGAACTGCGAGAGGTCGTACATGCGCAGGCGCAAGGCCGCCTTGGCATTCAGCACCTTGACCGCCAGCCCTTTTGCCTCCCACAGCGCCCAGTCCTGCAAGATGCGTTGTGTCTTAGGCTCGCCATAGAGCAAACACATGCGGCGGACAAGTTCCTCGTCGTCGACTTCACGGTACATCGGGACTTTCACGAGCATGTGGAAGTGATTGTCCATGAACGCGTAAGCAAGTACATCGACGCCGGAGAAACCGGCAGCAGCGTTCATCAGCCACTCCAAGAGGGGCTTCTCCTTGTCGTCGAGCAGGAATCGCTGGCCGGAGATTCGGCTGATGACGTGGTAAATCCCCTCCCCTTGTGCAAGCACTCTTGGCAGTCTCATAGAAAGCTCCTTTATTCGTTAGTTTGACGTTTTTCAGGCGTTTGACGGCATACTATCACATATGGTGGTTGACTACAAGAATAAAATAGGGGACAGACCCCAAAAAAATCTTGGCAGAGCCTTTCGGCGCCTCCAATCTCTGACCTACGCCCGCGAATACGGCTTGCAGAGCGCGATCAGATCGTCCACATGCGCGGTGGCGAGGCATTCGACGGTGTCGGCGGCGCCGTAGTAGATCTTGACCTCGCCAGAATCCTCGAGGATCATCCCGCCGGGGAAGATGACGTTCGTGCGGAAGCCTTCGTCCGTCTCATACGGCGTTTCGGGCGTCAGCAACGGCTCTTGGTAGAGACCAATCACCTTCCAGGGCTGTTCGAGATCGAGGAGCATGATGCCCGCATGGTAGCGTTTCTTCCACGTCGCCTCCCAGCCGTTCTTGCCGCGCGAATCGTCCTTGTCCACCGCGTGGAACGTGGTGAGCCAGCCTTTCGGCGTCTTCACCGGCGGCGCGGCCGGGCCGATCTTGTCGTTGGCGTAAGGCACGTCCTCGACACCGAGCACGAGCTGTTCATTGCCCCAGTAGCGCAGACCAGGCGAATCGGAGAACCAGATGTCGAAGCGATCGCGTCCCCCTCGGCTGTAGACCGGGAACGGCCTCTCAAGGCGACAGTAGCGTCCGTCGATCTTCTCGGGGAAGACAACCATGTTGCGATTGTCGGGCACTGAGAGGCTCAGCACCTCCCAGCGGTCGAAATCCTCCGTCGTGGCGATGCCGCCGCGGACGCCGTGCGCCGTATCGACGGCGAAGCAGAGGATGATCTTTCCGTCGACAATCGTGATGCGCGGATCGTAGGCGCGAAAGATTTCGCTGTCCTTCCACTCGATCCAAGGCTTCGGCTCGGGCGTCCAGCGGATGCCGTCATCGCTGAACGCGAGACCGATGTTCGTGCCGGTGAAACGGCCGGGCGCCTTCTCGCCGTAGCCGTAGTCGTTGCGAAACGCCATGATGTAACGCCCTTGATACTTGCAGACGCCCGCATTGAAGATGAGGTCTGCCGGATAAGGGATGTCCTTGGCGCTGAGGACGGGATTGGATGGATGGCGGATGATGGGCATGAATTAGATCTCCAAGTCGAGGTATTTGCATTCGCGAGCCGAAAGCTCGACCTTCAGCGCCTCGAAGCAGGAACGGGTTTCGGAAATCTGGCGGGGGCCGATCAGCGGGAACGTCGGGAAGGGCTGGTTCAGCACCCAGGCCAACGCGATGTTGATCGGTTCGACGCCCTTCTTCTTCGCCAGCTCGATGGCGCGGGCCTGGCGCTTGAAGTTGTCTTCCGAGTACCAGCAATGGACGAGCGAAGCATCCTCGCGCAAATCGGGATGCGCCCGAGACGGCACGAAGAAGCCGCGTGCCTGGCTCGACCAGGGCAGCAGCGCGACATTCGACCGCTTGAGGAACGCACGCGAGGCGGCATCGTGGACATGAAGACAGCCGGGCCAAACCGGGTTGATCATCTCGGCGAGCGAGAGGTTGTTCGACAACACCGAGAAGCCCTGCAACCCCTTCCGCTTCGCGTAGGCGTTGGCCTTGCGCACACGGTCGATCGTCCAGTTGCTGCCACCAAAGGCCTTGATCTTGCCCGCACGCACCAGATCGTTGAGCGTCTCGATGAACTTGCCAACGGGGATGTCCAGATTGTCGCGGTGCATCATGTAGATGTCCGCCGACTCCAAGCCAAACCAGCCGAGCTGCTCGTCGAGCTGGCTGACGAGGGACTCCGGATTGCAATTCGGCGTATGCGCTCCCTTGGCGATGATCACGACGTCGTCGCGAACGCCGCGCGCTCGAATCCAGCGGCCGAGGAGCTTGGAACGGTCGGGGCCATAGATGTGCGCCGTGTCGAAGACATTGCCACCGCGGCGGAAGAAGTCGTCGAAGACCGCCTCCGCATGGGGCATGATGTTTTGGTTGTCGACGCCCAGGACGAGGCGCGACACCGGCTTGTCGAGATGGGCGATCTTCGCCTCGGGCGCCGGGGCGGAGGCCGACCGGGCGAGCCGGCGACCGACGGGAGTCAAAGCGCCAAGCGCTTCGGGTTTCTCGCTCTCGTAAGTCAGCCCGATCGCCGCGCGCCAGGCGTCCTGAGCGCGCAGATTTCCCAACGTGTCGTCCCAGCTCATCGCCGGCGCCTCTGCCTGCTGACGCCCTGCGAGGATCGCACGACCGCAGAAATCGGCTTCGTACGCGTAGCTCGTCACCTCGGAAGGAATGTCAACGACCTGCTCCTCCCGACCGCGAACACGCACAACGATCCGGCCATTCATCTCGCCACTACGGGAGGCCACGTAAGGCGCGGGCACGTAAATGCTCCCCTTGCTGCCAAAGATCTGCACGCTGTTGTCCGTTGCGACCCCCACGCCTGTGGTAATCGTCGCGACAATGCCGCTCGCGAACTTCATCGTCCCAACGGCCCAGCAGTCCACGCCCGTCTCAGGATGCAGCTTGCCGCTGCCGGTCACCGAGACCGGCTCGGCAAAGGGCTTGCCAATCGCCGCGCCCGCAATCAGGCGAACGATCGACGTCGTGTAGCCGCCGACGTCGAGGATGCCGCCGCCGGCCAGCGCATTGTTCCAGAGGCGCGACTGCGTCGAAAAGCCCGAATGGAACGCAAAACTCGCCTGGATGACGGACACGTCCCCGATCACCCCGTTGCGAATCAACTCCACGAGCTTCGCCGTCTGCGGATGGCAGCGGTACATGTACGCTTCCATCAGGAAGACGCCATTCTCATGGGCCGCCTCGATCATCGTCTGGGCCAAATAGGAATTGATTGCCAGCGGCTTTTCGACCAGCAGGTGCTTGCCCGCTTCGGCCGCCTTGATCGCCCACTCGGGATGCATCGGATGCGGCGTCGCCACATAGACCGCATCCACCTCGGGATCGGCGAGAAGCGACCCATAGCTGCCATGTGCGCGCGGCACGCCCCAAGCCGCCGCGAACTCATCGGCCTTGGCCTGCGTACGCGAACCGACGGCGACAAGCTTGCCCGTCTTCGAACGAATCACGCCATCGGCAAAAGCCTTTGCAATCGCCCCGGCGCCCAAAATGCCCCAACGAATCTTTTTTTCTTGCATGGAATCTCTCATGATGCTTGCTACGGTGTTATAGGTTGCCATGGTTTAGGATCAAGGCATCATTATACCCCCAGCACAGCAAAAAAGTCATGCAAAATATGGAATCAAAAAATCCTTCGAGGTTCGCTTGACAGAAGAACGTGAAAAAGCATAAAATACACGCCAGATGAAAACTCACGTCAAAATCTTTTCTGTTGCCTGCTTCGCTGCGCTGCTTCTTGCGGCTTCCGATGCATTTTCCGAGGTGAGGACTTGGAAGAGCACGGCTGGCACGTCTATCGAAGCGGAGTTTGTATCGAAATTCGGCAACTCAATCACCTTGCGCACCCCGCAAGGACGGTCGTTCGTCGTGCCGATCGCATCGCTTGCGCCAGAATCCCAGGCCCAGATTCCAACCGAGACCTCATCGGTCGCGTCGGGATCAGGAATGGGAACGGGCGCGAGAGCAGGCGTGGCCACCATGCCCGGCGCCTCCTCCAGCCGCCCCCGCCCCATCGGAGGCCTCCAGCCGCCCTCCGCAGAGGAAATCGCCGCCTTCAAGACCGAAACGACCGAAGCGGACGGCTCCCGCATTTCCTTGCAGGCATCCTTCCACCCCCGCTCCCTTTCCAAGAAGGACGCCGAAAAGGCCTCCCGCCTTGGCAAGATTCCCTTCCGCGTCACCTGCGTATTCGCTCAGCATAAGCTGGTTAGCGGCAGGATGCGCAGGACCATGCTGAGTGGAAACGCCTACATTGTCATCCTCAACGAGCAAGGGGAAGTCATCGCATCAAAACGGGAGAACCTCTCCAAGCTCTGCCCTTCTTGAGGAGGCTCAGGCGGCTACCTCGGTGAGGCGGCCACTCCAGGAAAATACAAGGCGATCATTTGGACGATCTACCGCGGAGTCACGTACGGCACGGTTATCGAAAACGACCTGAAGGCAGTCCCCATGCCCGCCAAGTAATTTCCCTGGTCAACGCTCCCAAGAGGCAGGCCCAAGACACAGGCGCCTGCCTCTTTGCTTTCAAAAACCACACCCGAACACGCCATGTCAACATCCAGGCTCCCGCTCATCCGACGGATCGTCCAGTTCCTCTCCCTCGGCGCACTCAACTCCAACTTCATCAACTCCGCCGTGCTCAAGGGCTGGTGCCTCCCGGTCATGAACTGCGATGCCTGCATGCTGGCCTGGCTCGGCTGCCCCATCGGCTTGATCCGCGGCCCGCTCACACTTCATGAATTCCCCTGGATCCCGCTGGCCATTGCCCTTGGCATTGGCCTCCTGGTCGGACGCTTCTTCTGCGGCTGGATCTGCCCCATCGGCTTGCTTCAGGATTTGCTCCACAAAATCCCGTCCCGCAAATTCCCCGTCCCGCGCTGGACGACCTGGATCAAGTACGGGGTGCTCGTCGGCTCCGTCTTCGCCGTCGCCTGGTTCCTCGGCGGTGAAAGCCCCTGGTTCTTCTGCGAGTACTGCCCGACGGCCGGCGTTCAGGCTGTCCTGCCCGCCGCGATCCAAGAACGCAATGTCGCAAAGCTCTTCGAACAACCCGCCAAGTTCATCGCCACCCTCGCCATGCTGCTGGGCGCCGTCGCGCTCAGCCGCCCGTTCTGCAAAGTCCTCTGCCCCGTCGGCGCCCTCGTCGCAATCACCAACAAGATCATGCCGTGGAAACTCCATCTCAAGGCGTCGTCCTGCATTCGCTGCAAAAAATGCGAACGAGGCTGCCCGATGGATCTGCCTGTCGTGTCGCATCAAGACGCGGCTGTCACCCGCGACACCGAATGCATCCTCTGCCACGCCTGCCAGGACGCCTGCCCCGTCAACGCCATCGAACACCGCGCCCTTGGTCGCGGCACCCCGAATTGAGTCGCTAGCCGCTAGTGATTCGCAATTCGCAATTTTCCTGAACCCTGAACCCTGCTCTCCACCCCGCCCATGAAGACTCCTTCCATGAACTGGTTCGACAAGATGGTCCCGAACTGCTACGCCGAGGCGCAGACGTTCAAACAGAAAGGCGTGCCGATCGTCGGCATCATGTGCGAATACACCCCGCGCGAGCTGATCCTCGCCGCAGGCGCCAAGCCCGTCTGCCTCTGCGGCGGCGACGTCAAGATGATCCCCGCCGCCGAAAAGACGCTTCCGGCCAACCTCTGCCCGCTCATCAAGTCCACCTTCGGCTACAGCGTCAACCAGGCCAACCCGTTTCTCGAAATGGCCTCCCTCCTCGTCGCCGAAACCACGTGCGACGGCAAGAAGAAAATGTTCGAACGCCTGGCCGAACGCCATCCGATGCATGTGCTCGAACTCCCCCAGAAGGCCCGCGACCCCGACGCCTTCGACCACTGGCTCCAGGAGCTGCGCAAGCTCCGCAGCGCACTCGAAACCCGCTTCGACGTCACCATCGACGACGACGACCTCCGCGATGCCATCCGCCTCATGAACCGCGAGCGTCGCCTTCGCCTCGAACTCGCGCGTACGCTTCGCGCCGACGCGCCTTCGCTTTCGGGTCGCGAATTGCTCGACCTCAAGAGCCTCTTCGCCTGCCTGCCCAACGATCTCGACGCCTACGAACGCATCCTCGCGGAACTCCCGTCCCGGCCCGAGGCCGACCGCCCCGCACCCGACAACGTCCGCGTGCTCCTCACCGGCGTCCCCATCCCCCATGGCGCCGAACGCGTCATGGATCTGCTCGAAGGCGACCGTGCCACCGTCGTCTGCCAGGAAAACTGCACCGGCGTCAAGCCGCTGCTCGACGCCGTGGACGAAGACGCCGCCGACCCGCTCGTTGCACTCGCCGAATTCTACTACCATCTGCCGTGTTCCGTGCTGACGCCCAACCGCGACCGCCTCGCCAAGCTCGAACAACTCGCCACGGAATTCCGCGCCGACTGCATCGTCGAACTCGTCTGGCACGCCTGCCTGACCTACGATGTCGAGTCGTCCTACACGCGCGAACTGGCCGACCGTCTCGGCCTCCCGTACCTGAAGATCGAGACCGACTACTCGCCCAACGACGACGCGCGCCTCGCCCTGCGCATCGGCGCCCTCTACGAGACGGTGCGCGCGTCCCGCAAGTCCGCCCGCTGAAGGTCGAAGGCCCGCCATGAATGAAACGCTTTTTGCCGGCATCGACGCTGGTTCCCGAGCCATCAAGATCGCCCTCGTCAACGGCGCTGGCGACCGCGTCGTCGCCGTCGGCTCCTGCGACCAGGGCATCGACCAGGCGCCGCGCGCTGCCGCGCTGCTGACGCAGATCCTCGAGTCTCAAAATCTGACGCGCGATACGATTGCCGCCACGATCGCCACCGGCTATGGCCGCCATGCCATCACCGATGCCGACCAGGCCATCACCGAAATCACCTGCCACGCGACCGGCGTGCATTTCCTGCACCCCAACGCACAAGCGTGCATCGACATTGGCGGACAGGACAGCAAGTTCATCCACCTTGGAGCCGGCGGCCTTGTCACCGACTTCGCCATGAACGACCGCTGCGCCGCCGGCACCGGACGTTTTCTCGAAGTCGTCGCGACGCGCCTTGGCGTGCCCGTCGGCGATCTCGGCGACGTAGCCAAGGGAGCAGACAAGCCGGCCGTGATCAGCAGCATGTGCGTCGTCTTCGCCGAGTCGGAGATGATCGGGCTGCTCGCCGCAGGCGAACGCCCGGCGAACATCGTCGCCGGCGTTTGCTTGTCGATCGCCGGACGCATCGCGGCGATGGCGGGCCGCATTCCCGAAGGGGAAATGATCTTCACCGGCGGCGTGGCACGCATCGCCGGCATGGACGCCGCCCTCGCGACCGCGCTCCAGCATCCCGTGTCCGTGGCCTCCGACCCCTGCATGACCGGCGCCATCGGCGCGGCGCTGCTCGCCGCGCGGCAGTTCCAGTAGAATTCTGGACAGTTGAAAACGTTGTCCCGAGCTAGAGCGGTTTAAGAAAATCCGTATCCACATTCTATCCTCCAGCTCCAAACGCCGAATCCTAGTTCAAATCGTGCGGCTATGCTATTTCTCAAGTCGCTCTAGCCCTGGGTTTACTCTGGGCTTGCCGAAGGGCTTTGCCAAAAACCAATACCAGGGGACATCCGCACCCGTTCAAAAAAAGGTGGCGCGGCGTGGGTGGTGAGGTTTCACCAGAAGGACGAGAAGGGCGAGAAGAGCCGAGGCGGCTGCGCCGAGTGGGGGAACGGCCACGAAAGACAAGAAAGCACAAAAAGTGGGTGGCGGTGGTGGGGTTTTGGACAAGATTACAAGATTGACACGATTGCCTTGGTGGATGGAATCCTGTTAATCCTGTAATCCTGTCAGAAAAACTTTACGTGCGGGATGGCAAGAGGGCGCAGGCGGCGGAACACGGCGAGGACGCCGCGTCCACTCTGGGCGCAGGCGGCGAAACGCGGCGAGGACGCCGCGTCCACTCTGGGCGCAGGCGGCTTCGCCGAACAAGGGGGCAACCACTGAAAACGGAACACGGAAAGGTTTTTGTGGCTATGCCTGTTCACGCCCGTTCTACCTCAAGATGAAAACGACGGCGGCGTCGGAAAGCCTGGTTGCAATCGCCTCATCGGAAAGCCTGGCGATGATCGTCTCGTTTGGGGCGTCGGTTCCACGGGCGACGACCTTGATTGAAGTATCGACGAAAGCGGGAGCCGGAAGCCCCGGCGCCGTCAGCGCTTGGGTTTGCGATAAAGCCGCGAAAGTCATTCGTGGAATAGCAAAGGCAAGCCGATGCTGCAAAAACAATTGTCGTCATCATAGCGTTCTCCGATATGCCTACATCGAAGAACAGCAAAAGCGTTCGCAGGATGCAAAGAAATTAAAACTGCTGAAATTACAACTTAACCGCCCTCTCGTATTCCGCGAGGGAGTGGCTCCGCTGGATCTTGCGCAGGCGGGCGGGATCATCGTCGAAGTAGGCATGGAGATGGCCCCACAGCTCCTTCATGCGGCCGAGCACGGGCGAGGGGCCGCAGAGCGTGGCGCGGTACGTGGCGTAGAGTTCGTCCACGAACGCCATGACGCGCGCGGGGTCGCGTGGCGGGGTGGAGACGTCGCCACGGCCGCCTTCCTCCCAGGCGCGGATGGATTCGGCAAGCGTGGGGTCGGCGATGAGCCCTCGACCGATCATGACGCCGGCGATGGCGGGGAAGCGGACGGCGATCCGGGCGTAGTCGGCCAGCGTGCGGACGTCGCCGTTGTAGACGACCGGCATGGGAAACAGGGGCAGCACCGCCGCGAAGGCGTCGAGATCGACGGCGCCGTCGTACATCTGGACGCCGGTGCGGGGGTGGATGGCGATGGACGCGAGCGGGTATTGCGCGATGCGGGGCGCGAGGCGGGCGAGGGTGTCGTTCGTCGTCCTGCCGAGGCGGATCTTGATGGAGAAGCCGCCGGGCATGGCGTCGCAGCCGGCGTCGAGCATGCGGAAGAAGGCGTCCTCGTCTTCGGGCAATCCGGATCCCCTGCCCTTTTTGGCGACCTTTTTCCAGGGGCACCCGCAGTTGAGGTTCATCTCCCGGTAGCCGAGGTCTTGCAACGCCGTCGCCATGACGCGCAGCGCCTCGGGGTCCTTGCCGATGACCTGCGGCGTGGCGGGCGCCCTGCCACACGCCTCGGGAAGGACGTCCGCAAGGAGCCTGGGCACGATCCGGTGCCCGGCGACGAGGGGAATGAACGGCGCGACGGAAAAATCAACGCCGCCAAAACGGTCGCCGTGGAGGCGTCGGAACGCCGCCACGGTGATGCCGCGAAGCGGGGCGAGGGAAATGGACGGGCGGGAGTTGATGGGAAACTGGAAATTTGAACCTTGAAACTTGGGTCGGAGGGCAGCTTTGTCGCCTTGTCGCAAAACTTTGTCGATAAGAAGCGGCTAGGGGTTAGCGGCTAGCTTCTTTTAGAGAGTGGAGAGAAGAGAGTGGAGAGTAGTTTCCGCTGGGGACACCCCAGACCCCGGTTTGACCTTGCCGGAGCGGCTGCGCCGAGTGGGGGGATGGCCACGAAAAGCACGAAAACGCAGGTGGCGCAGCGTAGATGGAAGTTTTTGTGTTTTTCGATTGACCTCGACTGACGCCGACGCCTGTCGATTCCGGTCGCCATTGACGGGTGTCGCCCAGTCGAAGGGAGTCGGTGTCAGTCGCAAAAACAGGCCGCTGCGCGGCGAGAGCGAGCGGCCTTTTGCCCGCCGGGACGGCGGTCTCCAGCGAAGGCGCCCTGAAGGGCGAGCGGGCAACCCGTCGTAGCCGGGTTGGTACTTTGCCACATGCCCGGGAGAAGGCAGTTTTTCAGCGATCAGCGACGGGCTTTGCCCGGGAAAAAATGCCTTCCATTCGCGGAGATTCGTGGGAGCTAAAAGTCATTTCCGGGGTCTGGGGCAGGGCCCCGGCGGAAACTCCTAACTCCTAACTAGTGGCTAGTCGCTAGTGGCTAGTCGCTAGTGGCGGCGGCGGGAACGACGGTGACGACGCGGCCGTTCTTCTCGAACCGGACCGTGCCGGCGACCACCGTGAAGAGCGTGTCGTCGCGACCGCGAAGCACGTTCCTGCCCGGATGGAACTTCGTGCCGCGCTGGCGCACGAGCACTTCACCCGCTTTGACCGTCTGGCCGCCGAAACGCTTGACGCCGAGCCTCTGGCCCGGGCTGTTGCGGCCGTTGACACCTGATTTCTTGCGTCCCATGACAAAAATCCTCTTGCTGTTGAATTAGGCGATGGACTTCACGACGGCGCGCGTCAGCTCCTGGCGATGGCCGACCTTGCGGCTGTAGCCCTTGCGGCGCTTCTTCTTGAAGTTGACGACCTTGTCGCCGCGGAAGTGCTCCTGCACTTCGAGAACGACGGCGGCGCCGTCGACGAACGGGGTGCCGACCTTGAGGCTGGCGCCGTCGGAAAGGGCGAGCACGTCCGTAATCGTCTGCTCGGCGCCGGGTTCGACGGCGAGGCGTTCGATTTCGATCGTCTGCCCGGCTTCGACGCGGTACTGCTTGCCGCCGGTTTGAATGACTGCGTATGCTTCCATGAGGGAAATCCTCTTCTAGGGGTTCGGAAAGGAATGATGGAATGTATCAAAACCCCGCCGCGATGTCAAGCCCTGCCCTGGGGACTCGCGGCGGGCGGGTGGACTCGGCTTAGAAGACGCCGATTTCGGTGGACTTGGCCTTTTCTTCGACTTCGGCGATCTGCTCCTCCGTGATGGGCTCGCCGTTGTAGACGAGCTTGATGTGGCGGTACATCGGGAAGCCGGTGCCGCCGGGGATGAGGTGGCCGAGGATGACGTTCTCCTTGAAGCCGCGAAGCTCGTCGATGCGTCCCATCGTCGCCGCGTCGGTGAGGACGCGCGTGGTGTCCTGGAACGAGGCGGCCGAGATGAAGCTGTCGGTCTCGAGCGACGCCTTGGTGATGCCGAGGAGCACGGGGGTCGCGGCGGCCGGGTTCCGGCCTTCGGCGAGCGCCTGCTCGTTGACTTCCTGATGCCGTTCCTTGGAGACCTGCTCGCCCCAGAGGAAATCGGTGCCGCCGGGGTTGGTGATGCGAACCTTGCGGAGCATCTGGCGGACGATGATCTCGATGTGCTTGTCGTTGATCTCGACACCCTGGGAGCGATACACCGTGAGCACCTCGTTGATGAGGTAGCGCTGGAGATCGGTGACGCCGCACGCCTCGAGGATTTCCTGCGGGGCGATGGGGCCTTCCGTGAGCTGCTGGCCCTTGCGGACCCGGTCGCCCTTGAAAACGACGATGTGCTTGCCCAGGGGGATGAGGTGGCGTTCGACGCAGCGGTACTTGGGGTCGGGGTTGCGGTCGTCGATGATCAGCAGGCGCTTGCCGTGCTCGTTGTCGCCGAATTCGACGTAGCCGTCGATCTTGGCGATGTCGGCGGCGTCCTTCGGATGGCGCGCCTCGAAGAGCTCGGTGATGCGCGGGAGGCCGCCCGTGATGTCGCGGGTCATCGTCTCCTTGCGCGGCGTCTTGGCGAGCTGCTCGCCGGCGGCGACCGCCTGGCCGTCCTTGGCCGAGACGATGGCGCCGGTCGGCATCGAGTAGTAGGCGATGGCGTTGCCGTCGCCGCCGCGGAGGATGAGCTGCGGGTGGAGGTTCTCCTGGGTCTCGATGATCGTGAGCTGCTCGCGGCCGGTCTCCTGGTTCGTCTCGGTGTCGAAGGTGACGCCCTGGACGAAGTCGTGGAATTCAATGCGGCCGGCGGATTCGGAGAGCACCGGGGTGGCGTAGGCGTCCCAGGCGCCGAGCTTGAAGCCGGCGGGGACGGACTCGCCGTCGCCGCGGTAGATGATCGAGCCGATGGGCGGATTGAACTTCTCGAGGACCTCGCCGCGTTCGTCGCAGACGGAGATGGTGGTGTTCTTGTTGAGCACGACCAGCTCGCCGTCGGGGTTGCGGACGGCGCGGAGATCGTCGCTGAAGCGCACGACGCCGGCCTTGCCCGTGACGAAGTCGGTGGAGGTGAGCGCGGTGGATGCGGTGCCGCCGATGTGGAACGTGCGCATCGTGAGCTGCGTGCCGGGCTCGCCGATGGACTGGGCGGCGATGATGCCGACGGCGGAGCCGATCTCGACGGGCTTGCCCGTGGCAAGGTCGCGACCGTAGCACTTGGCGCACATGCCGTAGGCGCTGGTGCAGGTGAGGCCGCTGCGGATCCAGACCTGGGGCAGGTCGAGGCGCTCGATGCTGTCGCACGCCGCCTCGTCGAACTCCTGGTTGGCGGCGACGACGATCTCGCCCGTGGCGGGATCGACGATGTCGTTGAGGGAGGTGCGGCCGAGGATGCGCTGGCGCAGCGAGACCGTTTCCTTCTCGCCTTCGTAGATGGGCTCGACGGCGATGCCGTTGGCGGTGAAGCAGTCCTCCTCGGTGATGATCACGTCCTGGGCCACGTCGACGAGCTTGCGGGTCAGATAGCCGGCGTCCGCCGTCTTGAGGGCGGTGTCGGCCAGGCCCTTGCGGGCGCCGTGGGTGGAAATGAAGTACTCGAGGATGGAGAGGCCTTCGCGGAAGTTGGACTTGATCGGCGTCTCGATGATCTCGCCCGAGGGGTTGGCCATGCAGCCGCGCATGCCGGCGAGCTGGCGAATCTGCTGCTTGGAGCCGCGGGACTTGGAGTCCACCATCATGAAGACGGGGTTGATCTCCATCTCGCGTCCGTCTTGCGCCGCCGCTTCGGTCCAGTGGTTCTCCTCGATCATGTTGTACATGATGGAGGCGACCTTCTCGGTCGTCTGGCCCCAGAGGTCGACGACCTTGTTGTGACGTTCGCCATCGGTGATGACGCCGTTGCGGAACTGCTTGCGGATGGCCTCGACCTCCTCCTGCGCCTCGGCGATGATCTCGCCCTTCTCGGGGGGGACGATCATGTCGACGAGGCCGATGGAGACGCCGGCGCGCGTGGCCTGGGCGAAGCCGATGGCTTTGAGCTCGTCGAGGAGCTGCACGGTCGTTTCGTGGCCGGAGAGGAAATGGCACCACCAGATGAGGTCGCCGAGCAGCGACTTGTCAACGACGCGGTTCACGAACCCGATCGTGTCGGGCCAGATCTCGTTGAAGAAGACACGGCCGACGGTCGTCTCGATCACCTGGGTCTCGGCGTCGCCGAACTGGGTCTTGCGACCGAAGTCCGGATTGCGGAAACGGATGCGCGTGTGCGTCTTGATCGCGCCGTCGTCGAACGCGAGGCGAACCTCGTCGGCATCGCCAAAGAGCGGGAGACGATCCAGCGGCCCCATGTCGAGACCGTTCTTGCGGCGCATGCGATCGACATGCGACTCGGAGGTCAGGTAGTAGATGCCCAGCGCGATGTCCTGCGTCGGCGTCATGATCGACTTGCCGGACGCCGGCGAGAAGATCGAGTTGCTCGACAGCATGAGCAGGCGCGACTCGAGCTGCGCCTCGACGGAGAGGGGCACGTGGACGGCCATCTGGTCGCCGTCGAAGTCCGCGTTGAACGCCGTGCACACCATCGGGTGGAGGCGGATGGCCTCGCCTTCGATGAGCACCGGCTCGAACGACTGGATCGAGAGGCGGTGGAGCGTGGGCGCGCGGTTGAGCATGACCGTCTTGCCCTGGGTGATCTCGTCGAGAGCGTCCCAGACCATCGGATCATGGCGTTCGATGAGCTTCTTCGCGCTGCGAACGGTGTGCGCCACGCCGCGGTCCTTCAGGCGGCGGATGATGAAGGGCTCGAAGAGGACGAGCGCCATCTTCTTGGGAAGGCCGCACTGCCAGAGCTTGAGATTCGGGCCGCAGATGATGACGGAGCGGCCGGAGTAGTCGACGCGCTTGCCGAGCAGGTTCTGGCGGAAGCGGCCCGTCTTGCCCTTGAGCATGTCGCTCAAGGACTTGAGGGCGCGGCCGCCGGCGCCCGTGACGGGGCGGCCGTGGCGGCCGTTGTCGAAGACCGCGTCGACGGCTTCCTGGAGCATGCGCTTCTCGTTGCGGATGATGACGTCCGGCGTCTTGAGCTGCTGGAGGTTGCGCAGGCGGTTGTTGCGGTTGATGACGCGGCGATAGAGGTCGTTCAAGTCCGAGGTGGCGAACCGGCCGCCCTCGAGGGGGACGAGCGGACGCAGCTCGGGCGGGATGACGGGCATGACCGTGAGGACCATGTTCTCGGGCCGGCTGCCGCTGGTGCGCAAGCCCTCGCAGACCTTCATGCGCTTCGTGATCTTCTTGCGCGTCTGCTTGGACTTGGTCGTCTCGATCTCCTCCTCGAGGCTCCGCATGAATTCGTCGAGGTCGATGCGGGAAAGCACCTTGCGGACGCCCTCGGCGCCCATGATGGCCTCGAAGGAATCGCCGTACTGCTCGAAGTAGTCCCGGTACTCCATCTCGGTGAGAAGCTGGTTGGGCTTGAGGGGCGTGTCGCCGGGATCGGTGACGAGGTAGTCCTCGTAGTAGACCACGCGGTCGAGCGAGGTCGCCGTCATGTCGAGCAACAGGCCGATGCGGCTCGGCGCGCACTTCAGGAACCAGATGTGCGAGACGGGCACGGCCAGCTCGATGTGGCCCATGCGATGGCGCCGGACGCGCGAAACGGTCACCTCGACGCCGCAGCGGTCGCAGATGATGCCCTTGTGCTTGATGCGCTTGTACTTGCCGCAGGCGCACTCCCAGTCGCGAGTCGGCCCGAAGATCTTCTCGCAGAAGAGGCCGTCGCGCTCGGGGCGGTAGGTGCGGTAGTTGATCGTCTCGGGATTCCGGACCTCGCCATGGCTCCAAGAGCGGATGACATCGGGTGAGGCCAGCGTGATGCCGACCGCGTCATACTGATCGGCATTGCGCTTCTCGTCGAAGATTTCCCTGGCAACATGTGGGTTCAAGGTTTGCCTCCCGTGTTTAATTTCTGCTCTTCGCCTTCAGCTCGGCGCGCGTGATGAGATTCATGTCCAAACAGAGGCCTTTCAGCTCGCTGATGAGCACGGAGAACGTCTCCGGCATGCCTGCCTGAAGCGTGTTCTGCCCCTTGACGATGGACTCGTAGATGCGTGTGCGACCGGCCACGTCGTCGGACTTGACCGTGAGCAGCTCCTGAAGCGCATAGGCGGCGCCGTACGCTTCGAGCGCCCAGACTTCCATTTCGCCCATGCGCTGGCCGCCGGCCTGCGCCTTGCCGCCCAGCGGCTGCTGGGTCACAAGCGAATAGGGGCCGACCGAACGGGCATGGATCTTGTCGGTGACGAGATGGTGGAGCTTGAGCATGTAGATCACGCCCACCATGACGCGCTGGTCGAAGCGCTCGCCCGTGCGCCCGTCAAAGAGGTCGGACTTGCCGTCCTCGGTGATCCAGCCGTAATCCGGCTTCTTCGACGCCTCGTCGAGCAGATCGTGGATCTGGCCCTCGAGCACGCCGTCGAAGGCGGGGGACGTGGCGTACATGCCCAGCGCGCGGCACGCCGCGCCCAGATGCGTCTCGAACACCTGGCCGATGTTCATGCGCGACGGCACGCCCAACGGGTTGAGCACGATGTCGACCGGCTGGCCGTTCGAGAGGAACGGCATGTCGCACTCCGGCACGATGCGGGCGACGACGCCCTTGTTGCCGTGGCGGCCGGCGAGCTTGTCGCCGACGGAGAGGTTCTTCTTCTCGGCGATGTAGACCTTGACGGACTTGATCACCCCGCGATCGGAGGCGGAGCCCGTCTCGATCTCGCGGCGCTCGTCGGCGGCCTTCGTCTCCAGCTCGTCGAACTTCGGGTTGTACTCGTCGATGATCTCCATGATCTTGACGCGCACGGGGCTGCTCTCGATCTCGATGGACTTGCGCTTCTCGGCAAGTTCGGAAAGGAGCGCCTTGGTGATCTTGCGGTTGGCCTGGATGATGACCTTGCCCGTCTGCGCTTCGACCACGTCGAGGGAGATCTTCTCGCCCAGCAGCACGTTGCTAAGCGCAACGGTCAGCTCCTCCTTGAGCTTCTTGCGGCCCGAGGCGAGGTCGGCATCGACGTCCTTGAGCGTGCGCTTCGGCGCGGCCGCGGACTCGCGGAAGATCGACGAGCTCGACGACGTGGCGACCTTGCGGACGTCCATCGTGACCTTCACGTCCATCACGATGCCGTAGGTGCCGGGCGTGACGGTGAGCGACGAGTCGCGCACGTCGGCCGCCTTCTCGCCGAAGATCGCGCGCAGGAGGCGCTCCTCGGGCAGCAGCTCGGTCTCGGACTTCGGCGTGATCTTGCCGACGAGAATGTCGCCGGGGACGACTTCGGCGCCGATCCGGACGACGCCGTTCTCGTCGAGGTTGCGCAGGGCGTCCTCGCCGACGTTCGGAATGTCGCGGGTGATTTCCTCCATGCCCAGCTTCGTCTCGCGCGCGCTGCACTCGAACTCGCAGATGTGGACCGAGGTGAACACGTCCTCGCGCACGATGCGCTGGGACACGACGATCGCGTCCTCGAAGTTGTAGCCGCACCACGGCATGAACGCGACCAGCAGGTTCTTGCCGAGGGCGAGCTCGCCCTGATCCGTGGCCGGGCCGTCGGCGAGGATGTCGCCCTTGCGGACGACCTGCCCTTCGCGGACGATGGGCTGCTGGTTGAAACAGGTGCCGGCATTGGTCCGGCGGAACTTCTGGAGCGGATAGCGCTGGAAGCTGCGTTTGGCCGAGCTCTTCGTGGGGCGCTTGCCGTCCTCGGAAACGACGACTTCGCAAGCGTCCACGGAAGCGACGACGCCGTCCTCCTCGGCGAGAATGACGACGCGCGACCCACGAGCGGCGCGGTCTTCAAGACCGGCGGCCACGTAGGGGCGCTCCGTGCGCAGCAGCGGCACGGCCTGGCGCATCATGTTCGCGCCCATCAACGCGCGGTTCGCATCGTCGTGCTCCAGGAACGGAATGAGACCGGCGGCGATCGAGACCACCTGCATCGGCGAGACGTCCATGTACTGGACGCGCTCGCGGGGCGCCTCGGTGAACTCGGCCTTGTAGCGGCACATCACGCGCTCGTTGCGGAATGCGTTGTCCTCCGTGAGCGGCGCGTTGGCCTGGGCGATGACGAACTCCTCCTCCTGGTCGGCCGAGAGGTATTCGACCTCGGAAGTCACCTTCCCGTCCACGACCTTGCGGTACGGCGTCTCGATGAAGCCGTACTCGTTGACCGTCGCGTAGTTGCCGAGCGAGGAGATCAGGCCGATGTTCGGGCCTTCCGGCGTCTCGATCGGGCAAATGCGACCGTAGTGCGAGGGATGCACGTCGCGGACCTCAAAGCCGGCGCGGTCGCGGGAAAGGCCGCCAGGACCAAGGGCGGAGAGACGGCGCTTGTGGGCGAGCCCGGAGAGCGGGTTCGTCTGGTCCATGAACTGCGAAAGCTGGCTGCGACCGAAGAAATCGTTGATCACGGCCGAGAGCGTCTTCGAATTGACGAGGCGCTGGGGCTGGATCTGCTGGCTCTCGTTGGCCGGATCGGAGGAGGCGATCGTCATGCGCTCGCGGATGACGCGCTCCGTGCGGGCCAAGCCGACGCGGCACTGGTTTTCGAGCAGCTCGCCCGCCGTGCGGATGCGACGGCTGCCGAGGTGGTCGATGTCGTCGATCTGCCGGTCGCCGGCGTGGATGCGGACGAGCAGGCGCAGGGCGCGGAGAATGTCGGCGTTGTCCAGGACGCGAAGCTCGGGGTCAATGGCGGTTTCGCCGCGGCTCTCGTCGATGAAGTCCTTGAGCTTCTGGTTGAGCTTGTAGCGCCCGACCTTGCCGAGATCATAACGGCGGTTGTCGAAGAACAGGCGCTTGATAAGCTGCTTGGCGTTGGAGGCGGTGACAGGGTCGCCCGGGCGCAGCTTGTGGTAGATGTCGCGGAGCGCCTCCTCCTCGGAGGTGGTGGGATCCGCCTTCATCGTGTCGAGCAGCACCCCGCCGTCCCACTCGACGTTGAGCAGGGCGAGCGACTTGATCCCGGCGAGGGAGATCTGCTGGAGGATCGAGCCCTTCACGGCCTCGTAGCGATGCGCGAGGTGGGCGTTCGTGGCCGGGTCGAAGACGTCGTTCGGAAAACGCAGGTTCACGAGCTTCTTCTCGTCCTTGAGCGTCGTCTTGACTTCTTCGTACGTGTAGAAATGGCGCAGGATGTCCTCGTCGGTGGAATACCCCAGGCAGCGCAGGAACGTCGAAACGAGGAACTTGCGGCGGCGCCGGCGGCGATCCATGTACACCCAGATCTGGTTGTTCGTGTCGAACTGGATCTCGATCCACGACCCGCGATCCGGGATGATTCGCACGGAATAAAGTGGCGTGCCGTTGGCGTGGATGGTCTTCTCGGAGCAGATGCCCGGCGAGCGATGAAGCTGGCTGACGATGACACGCTCGGCGCCGTTGATGATGAACGCGCCGTCGTCCGTCATGAGCGGGATTTCGCCCATGTAGACTTCTTCGGGGGGTTGCTCGATGTCAACTTCGCTCTCCCCATGTTGGCCGCCCTTCTTGGAAATCTTCAGGCGGAAGGTGGCCTTGAGCTGCGCGGAATACGTCCCGCCCTCGGCCAAAGCCTCCAACGGCATCTTGTACTTCGACTCGGCGAGATCGTACTTGACGAAATCAAGACTGTAGCGGCCGTCGAAGCTGTTGATCGGGAACGTCTCCTTGAAGATGCCCTGAAGACCCTGATGCAGACGCTTCATGGGCGCGACATCGGGCTGTAGGAAGTCGTTGTAGGACTTCGTTTGGATCTCGATGAGATCGGGCGGTTCAATGACGGACTTCAGCGTGCCGTAATCGGTTCTCTCTACCATCGGTTACCTCGACATGAAGGTTGCTAAAAACCGGGATGCGGGGTGCCCATCCCTCTAAATTCTCTGGCGTGGCGATGCTGAAGCGCCCATACGCCTTTGCCTCTGCGCCCTCCAGTTTCAAGCGAGTCGCAAAATCGACGGAATCCGCGGAAATGGAAAGCAAGAACGGCGGGCCGAAGCCCGCCTCGAAATTCGTTGCGACCCCGCCCCCCGCGCGCCGAAAGGCAACGCGGGCGGCGAGCCGCTCTGGAACGCTATTTGACCTCGACCTTGGCGCCGGCGGCCTCGAGCGTCTTCTTGAGCTCGTCGGCTTCTGCCTTGCCAATGCCGGTCTTGACGACGCCGAGATCCTCGACGAGCTTCTTCGACTCGGCAAGGCCGAGACCGGTGGCGGCACGCACTTCCTTGATGATGGCGATCTTCTTGTCGGCCGGAACTTCGGCGAGCTTGACGTCGAACTCGGTCTTTTCCTCGACAGGGGCGGCGGCAGCGGCAGCGGGGGCGGCGGCGGCGACCGGAGCGGCGGCGGAAACGCCCCACTTCTCTTCGAGGGTCTTCACCAGGTTGGCGATTTCGAGAACGGAAAGTCCGCTCAGATATTCAACAACTTCTTCTTGGGTCATTGCTAGTCTCTTTTCTTTGGGTTGTGTAACCTCGCGCGTCGATTCGCGCGTGGAATCCGGGCGGCCCGGGCTCGCGGCACCCGCCGCGTCAGGCCGCCCTTGGTTTTACGACACGGTCTATGCCGCGGAACCGTCTTTTTCTTCCTTGGCCTTCAACACGTAGAGGACGCCCGTCAACGGGGCGACCAACACGCGCACAAGGCCCGTCGCAGGAGCCATCATCGTGCCCAGGAGCATGCCGCGCATGGCGTCCTTCGAGGGCAGCTCGGAGAGCCGGTCCACCTCGTCCGCCGTCAGCGTCGTGGCCTCGAGCTGGCCGCCCTTGACGGTCGCCTTGTCGTTCTTCTTGAGAAACGCCACGAGGGCCTTGGCCACTTCGGCCGGGTCGCCGACGCCCGTCACGAGCGCGGTGGGGCCGACGAGGACGGCCTGGAGGCCAGCCCAGCCCTTCGCGTCGACAGCGCGCTGGAGGTAGGCGTTCTTGACGACCTTGACCGCCGCGCCCACCTTGGCCAGATCCCGGCGGAGCTCGGCGAACGCCGAGACCGTCAGGCTGCCGTAGTTGAGGATAAAACAATAGTCCGACTTGGCGACGAGTTCGGTGATCTCCTTCAGTGCCGAGACCTTCTCGGGCCGTCTGGAATGTGCCGTTGCTTTCATGTCCAATTCCCTCCTCACTCCTTGATGGCGATCTTGACGGGGACGCCCATGGTCGAGCTCACCGTCACCTTGCGGATGTAGGCGCCCTTCGCCGCGGCAGGACGCTCGGCGCGGACGGCGCCCAAAACGGTGTTGATGTTGTCCACCAGGTTTTCGGCGGGGAAGCTGAGCTTGCCGACGAGCAGGCAGATGTTGCCCTGGCGGTCCATGCGGAACTCCACCCTGCCGGCCTGCTGCGCCTTCACGGCCGCGGCCGTGTCGTCCGTCACCGTCCCGGTCTTCGGGTTCGGCATCAGGCCGCGGGGGCCGAGCTGGCGGGCCAGCTTGCGGACGTTCTGCATCGCCTCGGGCGTCGCGATCGCCACGTCGAAATCCATCCAGCCTTCGCGGATCTTCTCGACGAGATCCTCGTTGCCGACGAAGTCGGCGCCCGCCTCGCGCGCCGCGTCGGCGGCCGCGCCGCCGGCGAACACCGCGATGCGCACATGCTTGCCCGTCCCGTGGGGAAGGCTCACCGTGCCACGCACCATCTGGTCCGACTTGCGGGGGTCGCAACCCATCCGCATGCCGATCTCGACCGACTCGTCGAACTTGGCCATCGGGTGCGCCTTGATGAATGCAACTGCGTCTTCGAGCGAAACGGCCTCGGTCGGGGCCAGCTTCGCAACGTCCGAGTATTTCTTTCCGTGCTTTGCCATGGTTGTCCGCCTCCTCAGCCTTCGACGATGATGCCCATGCTGCGGGCGGTGCCTTCGACCATGCGCGCCGCGGCCGCTTCGTCCGTGGCGTTCAGATCCTTCATCTTGGTGCGGGCGATCTCGAGGACCTGCGCCTTCGTCACCTTGCCGACCTTCTCCTTGTTCGGCGTGCCGGAACCCTTCGCGAGGCCCGCCGCCTTCTTGAGCAGGACGGCCGCAGGCGGCGTCTTGAGGATGAAGGAGAAGGAACGATCCGCGTAGACCGTGATCACGACGGGGATGATCAACCCCGCCTGGGCCTGCGTCGCCGCGTTGAACTCCTTGCAGAACATCATGATGTTGACGCCCTGCGCGCCGAGCGCCGGCCCGATGGGCGGCGCCGGGTTCGCCGCGCCTGCCGGCACCTGCAAACGCACGATGCCTGTTACTTTCTTTGCCATTGTTGTTTCCTTGCTTTTGCTGTTCTCCCGGAGTACCCTACCGGTTCATGCGAACACTCATTTTGCACCTTGAGGCTCCGACGTTGCCGGCACCTCGCGTTCAACCTGCCAGTATTCAAGATCCACCGGCGTCTCGCCGCCGAAGATCGTCACCATCACGGTGAGCCGGCCATGGTCGTGGTCGATGGACTGCACGATGCCCGAACTGTTCATGAACGGGCCATCGGTGATCCGAACCATTTCGCCGGGCTCGAAGTCAACCTTCGGCTTCGGCTTCTCTTGGATGCCAGAGGCCTGGCCACGAATGGCCTCGACTTCGTCCGGCGGCATCTCCCGAGGGGGCTCGCCCCCCAGAAAACCAATCACGCCCTGCGTCCCCTTGATGAAGGACCACACGGGCTCGTTGCGCGTCTTGCCGTCGTCCCGGTAGACGGCGGCCTGGATGAAGAGGTAGCCCGGAAAGAGCTTCTTCACCACCGTCTTCTTCTTGCCCATCTTCACCGACGTCACGCGCTCCGTCGGCATCAGAATCTCGCCAATGCTCGTGTCAAGACCGAGCTCCTTCGACCTTGCCTCGAGCAGCTTCTGAACTTTCTGCTCCTGCCCGGTCAGCGTTTGAAGGACAAACCATCCCAGTTTCATGTAGGACTCCACAAATTCCTGCTGCCCATCCTCAAGCACTCAGACCAACCAGCAACTTGAGGAACAACGTCAGAAGCTGGTCGCAGACAAACACGAAGAGACTCAGCAGCAAAATCACAGCGCCAACGACCCACGTGGACTCGATCAGCTCCTTGCGCTTCGGCCAGACGATCTTGTCGAACTCAAGCCGACATTCCCGAAGGAACTGGCCCAGTCCCTTTGCCCCCTCCGCAATCTTGCTCATGTGTACTCTCTCCTCATTGAAAACGCCTTCCGGCCGCCGACCTTGAAGGCCGCGCCGCTGATCGCGCCTTTGAAACTGGCACGTCGGGCAGGAATCGAACCTGCAACTTGCGGTTTTGGAGACCGCCGCTCTACCAATTGAACTACCGACGTATTAAAAAAACTACTTCGTTTCCTTGTGAATGGTGCGCTTGCGTTCGGTCGGACAGAATTTCTTGATCTCAAGCCGGGACGGCATCGTCCGCTTATTGCGCGACGTCGTGTAATTACGACGCTTGCACTCCGTGCATTCCAGAATTGCGAGGTCTCGGGGCATGGCTGCTAAACTCCACTACAGGTCAAAAAGGAAGAGAATGTTATCACAACCGATAGAGCCAGCGCAAGGGAAAAAAACGAGCGACGCTCATCCCCCTGCGGAGAACTATCGACGGCGCGGGGCGGCCCCTTCGGAACCGCCCCCGCCTGAGTCCGCCCGACGAGCCGAGCGAGGATTTCACCCCCAGGCTCGTCGGCGGCCATCGAGATCAACCGATGATCTTGGAAACCGTTCCAGCGCCCACCGTGCGGCCGCCTTCGCGGATCGCAAAACGCATCTTCTCTTCAAGAGCGACCGGGGCGATCAGCTTCACGGTCATGTTGACGTGGTCGCCGGGCATGACCATCTCAACGCCCTCGGGCAGCGTGATGTCGCCGGTGACGTCGGTCGTCCGGATGTAGAACTGCGGGCGGTAGCCCGGGAAGAACGGCGTATGACGGCCGCCCTCCTCCTTCGAAAGGACGTACACCTCGGCCTCGAACTCCGTGTGCGGAGTGATCGAACCGGGCTTCGCGAGAACCTGGCCGCGCTCGACGTCTTCCTTCTTCGTGCCGCGGAGCAGGCAGCCGATGTTGTCGCCGGCCTGGCCCTGGTCGAGAAGCTTGCGGAACATTTCGACGCCCGTGACGGTCGTCTTCGTCGTGTCGCGAATGCCGATGATCGACACTTCGTCGCCAACCTTCACGATGCCGCGATCCACGCGACCGGTGACGACCGTGCCACGGCCTTCGATCGAGAACACGTCCTCGATCGGCATCAGGAAAGGCAGATCAACTGCGCGCGCCGGCTCGGGAACGTAGGTGTCAAGCGCGTCCATCAGATTGGTGATGCACTCGCAAGCCGGATCGTCCACGCTCTCCGCCTTCGTGGCGGCAAGGGCGTTGCCGCGGACGATCGGGGCGTTGTCGCCGTCGAAATCGTACTTGCTGAGCAGCTCGCGGACTTCCATCTCGACGAGCTCAAGCAGCTCGGGGTCGTCGACGAGGTCGACCTTGTTCAGGAACACGACGATGCGGGGAACGCCGACCTGACGAGCGAGAAGCACGTGCTCCTTCGTCTGGGGCATCGGGCCGTCAGCCGCGGAAACCACGAGGATCGCGCCGTCCATCTGAGCTGCGCCGACGATCATGTTCTTGACGAAGTCGGCATGACCCGGGCAGTCGACGTGCGCGTAGTGGCGATTGTCGGTGTTGTATTCGACGTGCGAGGTGGCGATCGTGAGGATCTTCGTCGCGTCGCGACGACCGGCGGATTCCGAGGCCTTCGCCACCGTATCGTAGGCGATGTAGTTCGCCAGGCCCTTCAGGGACTGGACACGGGTGATCGCCGCAGTCAGTGTCGTCTTGCCGTGGTCGACGTGACCGATGGTACCGACGTTGACATGAGGCTTGTCACGAGTAAAGGATTCTTTTGCCATTGCGAAAACCTTGACTTTTGGGGTTGTTTGGGGTTGAGGTACTTCTTCGGGTTCATTGGATGGAGCCCACAAACGGAATCGAACCGTTGACCTCTTCCTTACCAAGGAAGTGCTCTACCTGCTGAGCTATGTGGGCCTGTTGCACTGCTTTGTCGGCAAAAAAGACCGCCATGCAATTCCCTTTCGAAAACGCAACGCGCGGAAACTTTTAAAGAACAGGCCCGTACCATGTGACCCGCCCGCCTCGAATGCAGGTGAAACAAGTGGTTCAGTTTCCCATATTGCGCCAAAAGAGTCAACCCAAAAAATTTTGCGGCGTGCTTCAATCGTCGCCGCCCGCCAAGGGAGCCGGAAGCCCGGGGTTCAGGCGGCTTTGTCGCAACCTTTGTCGCGAACCTTGCCGCAAACTTTGCCGAGAGAAGCGGACGTGGGATTGGATCGGCCGGATCAGTCCGATCAGCCGGATCATCGATTTCGCGCAGCGCAGCGGACGCGGCGTCCCCGCCGCGTGTCGCCGCCACGAACCTTGTGCGCCTCTCCCGTGGGCGGGCACCGAGTGCCCGTCCAATCCGCCACCTCTGCCCCCTCGCCCGCGCTTCGGCGTGGCGCGCCCCGCCTGGGAACGCGAGGCTCCGCACTCGCCCCGCCTCCGCGCCCAATGAACCTCGCGAGCCTGCCGCACCGCCCGCCTCCTTCCTGTCGAAAAATCGACAGGAAGACGAGACAACAGCGTTTTGGGGTCTGTCCCTAAAAACCCACAAAAAGAGAAACTAGCGACCAGCCCCTGGCGACTAGCGACTCAATCGGGTAGGCGTCGGGGCTGGTTCGAGGCTGGGCGGCAAGCGTTCCGAGACCCACTCCCCGGCGACTGACCGATTGCCGGTTTTCCCTTTATTTACCCTCGTTGCAATTGCTATACTGTAAGCCATGCACTGAAGAAAGGTTCTTCTGAAGAAACATTCCTTGATATTTCAACGCAAATTGAGGGCCAACACATGGACAGACGAGAATTCATCAAGACGGCGACGGTCGTGACGGCCGCGACGGCCATCAACCTTAAAGTCGGCGCGCAGACGGCGGCCGCCGCCGATTCGGGACTATCCACCGTCGTTGCGGTCCGCAACGGGGAGCCCGTCGCCATGTTCCGCAAAGGCATCGAAGCCCTCGGCGGCATGAAGGCCTTCGTCAAGCCCGGCCAGACCGTCGTGGTCAAGCCCAACATCGGATGGGACAGGACGCCGGAGTACGGCGCGAACACCTCCCCCGAGCTTGTCGCGGAAATCGTGCGCCAGGCGCTCGCCGCCGGCGCCGCGGAAGTGACCGTGTTCGACCACACCTGCAACGAATGGAGGGGCTGCTACAAAAACAGCGGCATCGAGGCGGCGGCCACGGAAGCCGGGGCAAAAGTGGTTTCCGCAAGCAACGAGGGAGACTACGAGGCGCGGACGGCCGAGGGGGCGGTCAGCATGAAAAAGGCGCTCGTCCACAAGGCGCTTCTCGCCGCCGATGTCGTCATCAACGTGCCGATACTGAAAAACCATGGCGGAGCGAAAATGACGGCCGCCATGAAAAACTGGATGGGCGTGGTGTGGGATCGAGGCTTCATGCACCGGAACAACCTCCCCCAGTGCATCGCCGACGCCATTTTGTACCGGAAGCCCGACTTGAACGTCATCGACGCCTACCGGGTCATGGTCTCCAACGGCCCGCGGGGCGTCGGCCTTTCCGATGTCGTGGAAAGGAAGTACATGCTCCTGTCGCGGGACATCGTGGCCGTCGATTTCCTGGGAGCGAAAATCATGGAGTATTCAAAGGAGAACGTGCCGTACCTCGCCCTCGGTGAAAAACTGGGATTGGGCACGACCGACCCGCTGAAAATGAGCATCACCAGAATCGACGCATGAAAAAGGCGCCCCGCAGAATCCGCATCGCCGCCGCCCTGGCGGTGTTTGCCCTCGTGGCGCTGGGCTTCGCGGGCAAGCTGCCGCTGCCGCCCCAGCTCGGCCCCGCGATTCTGCGCGTCGCCGCCACAGGCGCCGCCACGGCGGCGGCTGTCGTGGCCGTGTTCGTCCTCCTGACGCTGCTCTTCGGGCGCTTCTACTGCGCGGCGCTGTGTCCGCTCGGAATCTTGCAGGACTTCATCGGCTGGGCGTCGCGCCGCAAAGGCAAACGCGCGCCCCGGAAGAACCTCAAGACGCTCCGCTACACCCTCTTGGCCGCAACGGCCGGCCTGATTGCCGCAGGATGGACGCTCCCGGCGAAGCTGCTGGAGCCGTTCTCCGTGTTCGGACGATTCCACGCCGGTTTTGCAATGCCCGTGTTTGCGAAGTTCGTGCGGAAGCACGGCATCCGGGTGATTGACGGCGACTGCGCGGCAACGGCGGCGGGCATCGCCGTCGGCGCGGGCGTCCTGGTCGTCCTGATCCTCCTGGTCGTCTGGAAAAGGCGACTCTACTGCACCTCCATCTGCCCCGTGGGATCCCTGCTCGGCCTTTTCGCCAAGGTCGGGGTTTTCCACATGGACATTGACGAGTCGTGCATCCACTGCGGGAAATGCGCCGCCGTCTGCCCGGCCGGCTGCATCGACCCCAAGGCAGGCACGCTCGACAACGAGCGCTGCCTGCGCTGCATGAACTGCGTGGCCGTGTGCCCGCGGCAGGCCGTCACGTGGTCGAGGCGCCGCGTCGCCGACAAGGCGGCGTCCCGCCGACCCGCAGAAGCGCCCGCCCGCGAACCGCGCCGCCGCTTCCTGGCCGGCATGGCGGGAACCGTGCTGGCCTCCTTCGGCCTCGGCCGGGTGTTCAAGCCCAGCGGGATGGCAAGGCGCCCGCCACAGCCCGCAATCTATCCGCCGGGAGCCGGAAGCGCGGCGCGCTTCGAGTCGAAATGCACCGCGTGCCTGCTGTGCGTCGCGAACTGCCGCGGCAACGTGCTGCGCGCGCCAGACGCGAAGAACCATTCCGTCCACCTCGACTACAAAAACGGCATGTGCGAATTCAACTGCAACACGTGCTCGACGATCTGCCCCACCGGCGCGATCCGCCCCCTGTCGCTCGAAAAGAAAAAACGCTGCCGCATCGGCATGGCCGTGCTCCACAAATCACGATGCGTCGCCATCGTCGACGGCATCCATTGCGGCGCCTGCGCCGAACACTGCCCGACGGGCGCCTTGCGCATGGTGCAGCATGCGGGCGCCCCCTGCCCCGTGCCGGAGCTGAACGAAGCCCTCTGCATCGGATGCGGCAACTGCAGCTACCCGTGCCCCGTCAAACCCGTCCCCGCGATGACCATAGCCCCGGTGCCCATCCAGACGGAGGCCGACGATCCCTCCCGGCATTTCGACAAACCGCCCGCCCAGGCAAAACCCCGCGAAGACGACGCCTGGCTGATCTGACCCCCAAACCACAAGGAGATGAAAAAATGTCCGTTGGCATGACTGAAATCCTGTTTATCCTGTTCATCGTTCTGCTCGTGTTCGGCGCGAAGCGCATCCCCGAAATCGCGCGGGCCCTCGGCCGGGCTTCCTACGAATTCAAAAAGGCCAAGTCCGAAATCCAAAAGGAGACGGACGAGCTGATGAATGAAAGCGAGAAGCTCGCCGAAGCCGAAGCGAAGAAGCCCGACGAGAAGCAGAACGACGCCAATGGCTGAACCGCGGCCCGACACCTTTCTCGCGCATCTCGAGGAACTCCGGCGGACGCTGCTGGCCTGCTTTGCGTCCTGGGCCTTGGCGCTTCCCGTCGGCCTGGCGCTGGCGCCCAGGGCCGTGTCCGCCCTGACACGCTGGAGCTGTCCGGAGTCGTTGTCCACCTTGCATTACTTCTCCCCGCTCGAGGTCTTCATCGTCCACCTTCGGATGGGATGCGTCATCGCGGCGGCGTTGTGCTATCCCTACGCCATGCACCGCCTCTGGAAATTCCTTCTCCCGGCCTTGTATGACAACGAGCGCCAATCCCTGCGGATCTGGATCGTCTATTCGTCCGTTCTCTTTCTCGTCGGCGGCGCCTTCTGCGTGGCCGCGATCCTGCCGCTGCTGATGAAGTTCTCCGCCTCGTTTGCGACGACCCAGATCACCCCGGTCATCGGCATCGCCCAATTCATGTCGCTTGCCGGCGCGCTCGTCCTCGCGTTCGGCGTGATGTTCCAGACGCCGATCGCCGTCTGCGCCCTCGTCAAATTCGGCGTGATCGGCGTGGAGAAGCTCAAGCGATCCCGCCCCTACACGCTGATCGCCATCCTCGTCGTCGCGGCAATCCTCACGCCCCCGGACGTCCTCAGCCAGATCATGCTCGCCCTCCCGACCTGGCTCCTGTTCGAAGTCGGGATTTTTCTCGCCTCCCGCACCAAGCCCGTGCAACAGCCAAGCCCCGCCCCATCGCCAGACGCCCCCCGCCAGGAACCGAGCGAACCGCCCCAATCCCCCTCCTCTCCCGCCACCGACGACGCCATGCTGTCCTTCTACGAGCAGGAATCCTCGCGAACGACAGAAGGGTAAAGCGGAAAGTTGAGAAAATGTCGCCTGACAGGCGACATTTTCGCCTCCGAAGTTTGCTAAGCTGTTGTTGTTTTCAAGGGACACCAGTCCCGAAACAGTCGTAAAAACCCAATGCACACAGGAGGCAGCCATGAACAACAACACCAACGAACAGACAACCACGAGCGGAAACGGCCAGAATGCGACGCCGGTTCGCGACTACCGCCCCAACCTCACGCTGTACCATGCCAACAGCAAAGGCTCGGGCAGCGCGGTGCGCTTCGAAGTCGTGCCGGCCACCGGCAGCCGCGACGGCGCCATCTACATGACGCTTGCGCAGCAGATGAGCACCGCCTCCGGCTCCAGGGAGCAAGGCAACCGCCAGCACGCCCGGTTCGACTGGCAGAACCGCGTCACCGTCAAGCTCAACTTCAGCGACCTCTGCCAGATGATCCCCGTCTTCAAGGGCGCCAGCCCCAACGTCGGCGAAGGCAAGGGACTCTACCACGACAGCCGCTCGCACGTCACCATGATCAAGCTCGCCTTCCAGAAGGAGCCGACCCCGGGCTACTTCCTCGAGGTCTCGCGCCGCGCGAAGGCCGGGCCGGAGCCTGCCGCGCGCATCTGGATCGTCTTCAACGCCGCCGAAGCCTACGGCCTGGGCGCCGTCCTCGAGCAAGCCCTCGGCTACATCGCCTTCGGCATCCCGCAGAAGCCGCGTTCCGGCATGATGCCGCCCCCGTCGGCGCCCGAAGACGATCCCGCTGAAGACGACGCCCAAGAGGGCTGACGCAAAGGCTAAGGCACCCAAAAGCCGACAATCAGGCTGGCGACGAGGCACCGCCCTCCGCCAGCCTGACTGTTTTCACTTCCTTTTTTGGGGACAGACCCTTTTTTTGGGGACAGACCCTTAAAAACGTAGCACTTTAGGGTCTGTCCCTTTGAAAAGTGTGCTGGACAAGAGATTCTCCGATCAAATTCGAGCAGAAATTCAAACCCGCTTCTGAAACCGGATGTACTTTATAAGCCTCCCGTGGAATTCGACAACTTTGTGCGCAATTTTGCCCAGCAGAAGATGGAGCCCACATCTGTGGTCTCTATTTTGGAGCGTTGGCCGCTGGGGTTTGCGACGACCGACTATCCGAATCGACGTTTAAGCTAGATGATGTGGCGTTTGGGCACGCTCAGCTCGTCACCGCCACGCAATGGCCGTGCCGTGTAGAGTTCCAAATCGTCGCAACCTTCACATTTGCGCTTCGTATCCTTGCTCCGCGTCAGGCGACTGACAATTTCAATCACAAACGAAGCGGGGCCGACGGCGATTCCGTGGCTGAAATAGCGTATTTTGCAACGCAACGCCTCGAAAAGCGAAATCGGCTTGCCTTCCTTGATCGCCGCATTGACCTGTGCGGAATCAAATTCCGGCGCGTTTTCGGGGTCGTGCTTGGCAGCAGTCGCGGCGATGTCGTCAATGGACGCAGGCGCATCGACATACCCTTCCATCGCCGCGTCGCAGGCGGCAAGCGCAACCTCGAACGGCACGGCCTCCCTGCGTCCGAGCGCCGTGCCGACGAGATTGCACATCGCCTTGCAGGCTAGACCCTTGCCTTGCTTTGCAGCGCCATAGCCAGACCACAGGTACACGCCGGGATCGCCGACAACATCGGCGCGGACGGGGTTGAGGTTGATGTAGGCGGCGACGGTCATGATGGTGCTGTAGTCGGGCGAAAGGAGGATGCTCTTGAAGCGCGAACCCCAAATCGTGCCGCTGTGCTCGTGGCGGTCGTTGTACATCATCGAGAACGTCTCCTTGAGCGTCTTGCAGAACTGCGAGAGGTCGTACATGCGCCGGCGGAGCGCCGCCTTGGCATCGACAACCCTGTCCGCCATGCCTTTGTTCTCCCACAGTTCCCATTCGGTCAGGATGCGATCCGTCTTCTTCTTGCTGTAGAGCAGACGCATGCGCCGGAAAAGCTCCTGGTCGTCGACAAGCTGTGGCAACGGCACCTTCACGAGGATGTGGAAGTGGTTGTCCATGAAGGCGTAGGCGAGGATGTCAACGCCGGAAAATCCGGCGGCGGCGTTCATCAGCCATTCAAGCCGAGGCTTCTCATCTTCATTAAGCAGGAATCGCTGGCCGGAGATCCGGCTGATGACGTGGTAGATCCCCTCGCCTTTCGCGAGGACTCGTGGAAGTCTCATGGTGCATCTCTTTCGTTGGAATTTGACGCTTTGGGTGGCGTTTGGGAGCAGAATAGCAGATGCGGCAGCCGACTGCAAGCACAAAATAGGGGACAGACCCCTAAAAACCTGAGAATGCCGCTGAGGATGATCGAAAAAATGCAGGATTGCACAATCATCGTAAACAATGTAGAATCCAAGCACGTTTAGCATTTGATTTAACGGAGCTTGGTTCGGGCTTGGGGGTGCATAAGACAGTGGTGGAGAGACGGACATGAAGAAGAGAAAATTCGGCTGGAAACATTTAGGATGGGCATTGATCTATCTGTTCGCCATTTTGTTCAGCGTGCTCCTGCTCAACACCCATGCCCGCCTGTTCATCGCGCCCATCGCCATGGTTGCGATTGTCGCCATCGCCCTCTCCTTTTTGCCACGCTTTCGCCGATTGAGAATCATTGGACACGTCATCGCCATTCTCATCGTGGTCTTGAACGTGTCCGGGCTTTTCATTTACCCGATAATAGCACCGATCCAAGCGGGAAAGGAGTCGAAGCAACTTCTTGCCGCTGCAGCAAACCGAGAACAATTGCAGGAGGCCGTGGGAAGTTTCGGACTGTTGCTTGAGTACGCCAATGGGCAATGGATTGCCATTCGATACCGTGATTCGCATCCGGGGAGGTGGTCCAGTGCCATCGCGCTCGACAGCAACCGGAATTTCTATGAATCTCGACATCATTTTTGCGGACGTTTACGTTCGTACTCCCGATTGGCTGAACAGCAAAAGGAATTGGCAGAGGAATTCGCCGCCATGGGTAAAACCAATGCCGTCAACCAGCTCTCAGGATTCGAAGACATCCATGCCGTGGCTTCTGCCGACGACCTCGATCATGCAATTCCCTTCCTGTTGGAAATGGGGTTCAAACCTCTCAAAGACTGAGCAGCAGCGCCTGAAGTTCGGCCCAGACGTCGCGGCGGCGATAGGCGTCGAGGCGCCGGCGCTGCCTGTCGAGCACGGCGTCGCGGAGCGCGGGATCGCGGACGACCTTGCCGATCGTCTCGGCGATCATGGCGGAGTCCGCACCGTGGAACAGGACGCCCGCGCCGGCGAGCGTCTCGGGGACGGCGGCCTGGGCGTCCGCGAAGACCGGCACGTCCCAGGCCATCGCCTCCAGCAGCGGCGCGCAAAAGCCCTCGTGCTCGCTCATGCAGACGAACGCCGAGGCCGTCGCGTAGCAGGCGTTGAGCTCGGGGGCGGAAATGAATTCCGTCATCAGCACGCGCTGGATCTCGAGCGTGTGGACGGAGCCCAGCAGAAGCGACTTGTACGCCTCCTGCCCGCTCGACGACCCGGCGATCACCAGCCGCGAACGGGGCTCGACCGTGTGCTGGAAATGGTGGAAGACCTGCAGCAGCTTGTCGTGGCGCTTGTTCGGAACGACGCGACCGACGAAAAGGATGTTGAAGCAACCGTCGTCCGCGAGCCGAGCCCGCATCGTCGGATCGATTTCGCCGCTGCCGAATTGGGCGTCGATCACCAGCGGCAGCACGCGCACGTCGCGATACCCCAGCTCGCGAAGCTCGCCGGCGTTGTATTCGCTGTCGGCGAGGTTGATCTCCGCGACTCCGGCCAACGAGGCGACCTGGCGGCGCCCTTCGTCGAGGGCGGCGGCCATGGGGGGATTGAGGCGCTCGAAGAAGCGGGACGGCGTGACGTTGTGGTAGAGGATAGCGCGGCGGCAGTTCAGCGTGGGGAAAACGAGATTGGCGCGACTGCCGATGGAGAGATGCAGGAGCGCCAAGTCGCCGGGCTTCACGACGGCGGGGAGTTCATCGAGGTCGCCGACAGAAGCCCGCGCATCCTGCGACGTCGTCTCGCGGGCGCAATGGATGCGGCTCTCATAGCCATTCTCGGCGAAGATCGCGGAAAGCAACATGGCTTCGTCGCTGATCGCGTCGCCTTTCCGACAGCCGGCGACAATCTGGTGGATGACGGGTTTGCTCATTTGACGGCATTCTTCAGGGCGCGCGAAGCGCTTCAGGGTCGAGACCCGCCTCACGCAGCTTCTCGGCAACGGCGTCGGTGGGCAGAATCCTGTAACTCTTCGCCCACCACGCGGGCGCTTCGGCACCACGTCCAAGCTTGACCAGGACGTCGCCGACGTGATCGTAAATTTCGTAGTTGGGCTTCTGCTGGTGCTCAATGGCACGAAGGAGGCTGCGCAACGCCCCCATGTAGTCGCCGCGCTTGCATAGAACCCAACCAAGCGTGTCGAGATACGCGCTGTTTTCCGGTTCGACCTGGAGCGCATCATCGATGAGCTCCAGCGCCTTGTCGAGATCTCGCTCCAGCAGCGCCAGCGTATACGCAAGGCTGTTCTTGAGCGTTGCGCTGTCCGGATGGACCGCGAGTCCTTCAATGAGCAACGCGACTGCGGCTTCACGGTCGCCGGCCAGATCGAGCGTGGCGGAGCTCATGGCATAGCGATTCGCCGAATCGGTCGCCCCCCCCTGCCCTGTGGCGAGCATCGCCTTGATTTTCCCGTGCTCCGCGACGGCTGCCGGGACATCCTCTGCTTCAAGAAGATAACCGAGGCGCACCATTGCAAAGGGGAATTCAATCGCCTCAGGACGCGGGTGTTGGCCGATGTGTTCGGCGATGGCCGCGGCGTCGAGCCCACGAAGCATCGAAGGCGATGGGAACACCATGCCTACGACCGCCTCGTAGCGAGAAGTATCCGAAAGCAGCGTCCGTTCAAAGAGCTTCGTGATCGTGGCAGGATCCGCCCCCTTCTTGCGCAACAGCGCGCAAGCGACTTCGTAGCACACATCCGCAAGGTAGGCGTCGTCGTCCACGACGGCGGCAAGCTTGTCGACAAACGCGAGGATGCCTGAGCGCATTTTAATCGCCGCACGCGTCTCCGATAGATGGACAAGGAGCGCACTGACATCTTGGCGCTCGTGCGCATGGCCGGAGCGAAGCGCATCCGCCCGGGCATCGACAACGCGCTCGAAGGCGCGCAGCGAATCATTGCCACGTCCGAGAACGGCCCAACCGAGCACCTCGTCTGCATCCAGAAACGTCCGGGCACGGCGCCCGGCTTGGGTGTCCGCACTCGGCAGCAAGGCGCGCCGCGCGGCAATGCTCTCCGCGAAGGTGTCGGCAGCCCCCGCCTCCATCGCGACACGGCTGACACGAAACCAGGTCTTGCTGAGATCAGACGAATGCGGGACGAAGGCGAGCTGAGCTTCCAGTGCGCCAGAAAAGTCGCCAAGCATCAAAAGCGTCAAGACCAGCTTTTCGTTGATCTCGGCCGAAGCGGGATCAATCGCCGCGGCCTGCCGAAAATACGAAACCGCAGTCGCCGCGCCCGTTGGCGCATGCGACTCGTCAAGAAAAAAGAGACCTTGCGCAAAGAGCGACAAGGCCTCTGCAAGTTGTGATTCGGAAGCCGGGACGTTGCAGGCCTCAAGTCCTCCGGCCAGTCCAGAACAGGAAGCAAGGAGGAAAAGCAGCACCCACGTGCAAACAATCCGTCGCATGGTGCCCACGAATCCCTCGCCTACTTGTTCTTGTGGCGGTTAAGCTTCAGGCGTTTGCGGTGCTTGTGCTTGGACATCTTCGCACGGCGCTTCTTTTTGATTGAGCCCACGTCGGGATTCTCCTCTTCTTGATTTTACTAAACGAATGGCTGCGGCACCTGCCGCGCAACCTCATCGGCTGCTGCCCCGTCAAATTGGCAATGCGCAGTAATTTACCCTTGGAGAGGGGTAAAAGTCCAGCAAAAAACACAACGCAACATTGAGCTTGCTCCTTTGTGCGTTAAAATGGTATAAAATCGGTGTTTTTCACACCCATGTGAAATATTGGAGCCAAATTGGAAAGGCAAATTTGATGAACACGGCCAGAAACCGCAAGAACCCCAAAGAATTCGTGGACTTCCTCGACCCGGCCGATATCCTGTGCCAGACGCCCATCACCACGCGTGACGAGCTCATCATGGAGATGCTCAAGCGCCTTGCATTCAACCACGGTATCGGCAACGTCCCCGCCATTTTCGAGGCCGTCAAGGAGCGCGAGCAATTCGGCGCCAGCATCGTTTCCCGTGGCATCGCCATCCCGCATGCCCGCATCAACTCCATTCGCACCCCGTTCGTGGCCGTGGCGACCAATCCGAAGGGGGTCAAGTTCACCGATGGCGGCGACGATCCGGTCAAGCTTGTCCTCCTCGTCCTCGTCCCCAAAGACCAGCCCTCCGTCTATCTCCAGATCATCGCCGCCCTGGCCAAGGTCTTCCAAACCGAAAACGCCGCGGACAACGCCGCCAGCCTTGCCACCACCGAGGCGCTCGTCAACTTCTTCCGGCGCGGCGGGCTGGTGCTGCCCAACTTCATCTGCGCCGGCGACATCATGGCGCCCGTCACCTGCAAGCTCAACGACACCAACAGCCTCAAGGACGCCATCGACATGTTCGTCGCCCGCAACGTCCTGGAAATCCCCGTGGTGGACAAGGACGGCGACCTCACCGGCGTCGTCACGGCCGACGCCCTCCTGCGCGTCTGCATGCCCGACTACCTGCTCTGGATGGACGATCTCTCCCCGATCCTGCTCTTCGAGCCGTTCGTCAACGTCCTGCGCAACGAAGAGAGCACGTGGCTCGCCGAGATCCTCCACCACGAATTCTCCGCCGTCCAGATCGACCAGCCTGCCATCGCCGTCGCGGAAACCATGGCCAAGCGCAACGCGAGCACCTGCTACATCGTAAAAGACAAACAGCTCCTCGGCCAAGTCACCCTGCCGCACTTCCTCAACAAAGTCCTCCGCGACTAGCCGACGTCCACGCCTCCATGAAGCCAGAACCCCCGCGCAACACGCTCAGACTCAACATCGTCAAAATCATCTCCATGGCCGCCATCGCCAGCCTTGCCGGCTGGCTGACCACCCAGCTTGGAACCGAGGCGCAACCCATCACGACGAACCAGGTCATCGCGGTGACGACGTTCATCGTCATCATCCTCGCCACCCTGCTCTTCTGGGAGCTGCGTCTGGCCGTCGCCTTCATCGGCATCTCCGTCATGCTGGCCACAAACGTGGCCACCCTTCCGCAAATGATGGAGAAGACGGAGCTGCACATCATCCTCTTCCTCGTGGGGATGATGACCCTCGTCGGCGTCCTCAAGGACCTCGGCCTGTTCACCTGGATCATCCAGCTCATCCTCAACGCCCAGCACATGACGGGCAAGCGCTTCGTCGCCACGCTCATCCTCATGTCCGGCATCCTGGCCAGCCTCGTCGACGAAGTCACCTCCATCGTCTTCGTCCTGGCGCTCGTCTTCCAGGTCTGCGACACGCTCAAGCTCAACCCCGTCAAATTCGTCCTCATGAGCGTGCTCGCCACGAACATCGGCTCCACCGGCACGATGCTCGGCAACCCCGTGGGCCTGCTCATCGGCACCAAGACCGGCCTCTCCTTCGCCGACTTCCTCACCCACGCCGCGCCGATCATGTTTCTCAGCCTCGGCGTCACCATGGTTTTGCTCATGTTCTGGGCGCGCAAGGACATCGCCATCCTCGACGAACGCCTGGCCCAACGGCGCGCCGGCAACCTCGGCCTCGGCCCGCTCGTGCGAATTCCCTATCGCCGCGGCCTCTTCATCCTGATCAGCGCCCTCGTCTTCATCTCGCTCCACAGCGCCATCGAAAGACGCTTCGGCCTCGCCCCCAACACGATGCTCATCGTCGCCCCGCTCACCATCGCCGGCGTCCTGATGATCTACCGCCGCAAGCGCGCGCGACACTACATCGAAACCGAGGTCGAGTGGTGGACACTCATCTTCTTCCTCATCCTCTTCTCCGTCGCCGGCGCGCTTGAAACCACCGGCATCACCGATGTGCTCGCCACGCGCTTCACCGACACGTTCGGCACCAATCCCTACGTGCTGACCCCGCTCATCGTCGGGATGACCGCCATCGGCTCCGCCTTCGTCGACAACATCGTCTTCGTCGCCGCCTTCATCCCCATCGTCAACGACCTTCTCGAACACAATCCCGAGCTCGGCCCCCTGCGCTGGGCGATGCTCTTCGGCTCCTGCTTCGGCGGCAACATCACGGCCATCGGCTCCACCGCCAACATCGTCGCACTCGGCATGATGGAAAAACGCTACGGCGCCCACATCGGGTTCTTCCAATGGCTCAAAATCGGCCTCGTCATCGGTCTCGTCACCTGCGCCATCGCCACCCTCGTCGTCGTCTTCTTCTACTACTGAGACGTGCAATCGGTTGTTGACATCGCACCGAATTGCTTCTAGGATTTTGCTGTTTCTCATCCCTGCGCCTTTTTTGTTTTCCGGACACCCCCTTCAATCAACTTCCGGGAAACGGCGCTGTCGGCGGAAACAACAGGAATTGCAACATGAGCATCATTCAGGAATTCAAAGAATTTGCAATCAAGGGCAACGTCATCGACATGGCCGTTGGCATCATCATTGGCGGGGCGTTCGGCAAGATCGTCACCTCGCTTGTCAACGACGTCATCATGCCGCCGATCGGCGTGATTCTGGGCGGCGTCGATTTCAAAGACCTCGCCATCACGCTGAAAGCCGGCGTTCCCGCCACCGAGACGACGCCCGAGATCCCCGCCGTGATGCTGCGCTACGGCGCCTTCATCCAGACCGTCACCGATTTCCTCATCGTGGCCGCCGCCGTCTTCATCTTGATCAAGGCGATCAACTCGATTCGTCGCAAGACCGAAGAACTTGCCGCCGCCAGACACGCCGAGACGCTCGGAGCCACCAACAAATCTGACAACGAGCAACAGTAACAAGGAGTTTCCCATGGACAAAGCCAATTCCGCCTCCCCCCCGCGCAAGCCGCGACGCATCGTCCGCAAGATCGTCGTCGCCGTCGTCCTGCTTGTCGTCGCGCTGCTGCTCTTCGTCCAGTTCGGGCTTGGATTCGCCGTTCGCAACGGCGCGAAGGCCGCCGGCCCCGCCGTGATCGGCACGCCGATCACAATCGGATCCACCCACTTCCGCCCGTTCACCGGCGTCATGAAGATGGGCGACCTCGTTGTCGGCGCGCCCGAAGGCTTCAAGGCCAATGTCTTCGAACTGAACGGCCTCAGCGTCGTCTTCGACCCCCAGTCGCTTCTGTCGGACACAATCGTCATCAAAGAGGTCACCATCTCCGACCCCATCGTCTCCTACGAACTCTCCGGCCTCAACCACAACATCGGCGCCATTCTCAAGAAACTTGAAAGCGCCGAAAAGAGCGAGCGAAAAGAGAAGGAAAAGACCGGCGAAAGGCCCGGAAGGAAAGTCGTCGTCGAGCACTTCGTCTTCAGCGGCGCCAAGATCCGCATCGCGTCGACAGCGCTCGGCGGCAAGGGCGCAGTCGTCCCCATGCCCTCCATCGAGCTGCACGACATCGGCAAGAAAAGCGGCGGGGCGACAACCCTCGAGGTGCTGAGCGACGTGCTGGGATCCATTGGCAAGGGCGTCCTTGGCGCCGTCAAGGACGCCGCGTTCTCCGTGGGCGGCGCAGCCGTCGACGCCGTCGGCGCCGTCGGCGGTGCCGCGTTGGAGGCCGTGGACGAAGCCGGCAAGGCCGCTGTGAGGACCGTGGGCGCCGCTGGCGGTGCAGCAGTCGATGCGGCCGGCGCCGCCGGTGGCGCCGCGATCGACGCCGCGAGCGCCGTCGGTGGCGCGGCCGTCGATGCCGTCGGCGCAGTCGGCGGCGCGGCCGTGGGCGGCGTCAAAGCCGTCGGCAGCGCCATCGGCGGCATCTTTGGCGGTGGCTCCAAGACGAACGCCCCCGCGAAAGACCCGGCGCCTGGAACAAAAGAGACCGACGAAACGTCTTCCGAAACACCCGGGAAGCCCAAGTCCGGCGGCGTCAAGGGCATGGGCGAAGCCGTCGTCGATTCCGTCACCGACGTTGGCGGCGCAGCGATCCGGACGGTCGGCGCCGTCGGCGGCGCCACGCTCGATGCGGCCAGCGCCGTCGGCGGCGCGGCCGTGGGCGGCGCCAAGGCGGTCGGCGGCGCGGCCGTGGGCGGCGCCAAGGCGGTCGGCGGCGCGGCCGTGGGCGGCGCCAAGGCCGTCGGCGGCGCGGCCGCAGACGGAGCGAAAGCGCTCGGCGGCGCCATCGGCGGCATCTTTGGCGGCAGCGACAAGGCCGACACCAACCGCAACGACGCCGCGAAGTCCGAATAATGTCGCCCTGCGGAAAAACCCGCCGGGCGGCGGAATTCGCCGTCCTCTACCTCGGCGTGCCCATCCTGCTGAGGCTCGCACCGGAAATCGCCCGCAGAACCCGGCGCCCGGTCGTCATCCCCATCATTCCCGTTCTGGTGCTGGTCGCGGCAATCGTCTTGCTCTTCATGCTGCGCAGCAAGATGCTTGAGCCGGTTGATCTGGTCACATTCTCCGGTGTGACACGACGCGACTGGGCAGAAATGCTCGGTCGCTTCGTCGCCGCCGCGGCCTTGCTCTCCGTGGCGTTGTATTTTTACAAGCCCGAGGCGCTGCTGCGCTTCCCGCGCGAACGCATCGGCCTGTGGGCGATGGTGATGCTGCTCTACCCGATCGTGTCCGTCCTGGCGCAAGGCGTCGTCTACCGAGCGTTTTACGCGCTTCGATACGCCCCCGCCTTCCCCGCGTCCTTGCAAGTCCTTTTCGGCGCATGCGTCTTCAGCTTCGCCCATCTGGCCTTCGCCAACGCCTTCGCGCTCGCCTTCACCTTCGTCGGCGGCCTCTTCTTCCTGACCACCTACCGACGCACCGGCTCGCTGCTCTTCTCGAATCTCGAGCACGCCCTCTACGGCGACTTCCTCTTCACCATCGGCTGGGGCGAATACTTCTTCCACGCCGGCACCCTCCGCATGCTCTCGCAATCCTGACGCCATGTCCGCGCTCATCGACTCCCACGTCCACATCTACCCCCACTACGACGCCGCGCTGGCGCTCGACGCCTTCATCGCTCGCATCCGCGCCGCCAACGCCGCCTGCGGCGTCATGATGCTCGCCGAACGCGAAGGCGCCGACCAGTTCGCGCAGTGGTCCGAAGGCCGCGTGCCTGCGGGCTGGCACGTTTCACCATCCGACGCCACGGCCCTCGTCCTGCGCAAGCCCGACCAGCCCGACATCGTCGTCGTGTCCGGTCGCCAAATCGCCTGCGCCGAACGCATTGAAATCCTTGCCCTCGCCACCCGCGCCACGTTCCGCGACGGCACCCCTGCGCATCAGGCCGTGGCAGCGTCCCTCGCCGCCGACGCCCTGCCCGCGCTCGCCTGGGGCGTCGGCAAATGGCTCTTCAAGCGCGCCCGCGTCGTCGCCTCGCTCCTCGACGCCTTTCCGGCCGCCGATCTCGCGATCGCCGACCCGTCGCTTCGCCCCGTGTTCTGGCCCGTCCCGCGCCCGATGGCGAAGGCGGCGGCCGCCGGCCGCCGCGTCCTCTCCGGTTCCGATCCCCTGCCCCCCAAAGACGAAGCCGCACGCATCGGACAATACGCCGATCTCGCCGAATCAGCGCCGCTCGACCTCGCCAAGCCCCTGACGCCGCAGATCCTGGCCCTGCTCAAGGAAGCCCCCCTGCGCCCCGTCGGCCAACGCGCCGGCCTGCTCGAATTCCTCCGCAGAATGGCGTGATTTTCAGAACTGCTTGCGTATTGGTGCGTCGATTTCAAGATAGCCGGACGGGGGCACGGCGACGTCGGAGAGACCGGGCGCGAGCATGACGGTGCCAACCGCCTCCCCGCAGACATCGCGGACGAGCGCCTGACGCGCCGCGGACGAGCGCAAGAGCACCGACCCCGTCCCCGTGTTGTTCAACACGAAGACCTTCCGCTCCGCAGGAACGTCGGCGGCGAACCCCGGGGCGGAGACAAGCACGATGCTTTCGACCGCATCGGAGCCTTCAACCACCGGGAAGTCGTATTCAGGATGGTACGCGCGGAGCGCACCCTTCTGCAAGGCGTTCAGATGGCGTTTCGAAAACGCTATCCAATGGCGGAGCATGTCGGTTTTTCGCGCGTCGAGATCGCCCAGGACAACCGAATGCTGAACCGTCCCGAAAAGCGACGACAGGACATAGCGCGCCGCCTCCTCGACAGACGCCTCCTTCGGCCAGCCGATCATGTCGGCATGGACGCAGCTCCCGGGGCAGACAAGACGCAGGTTGATCGTCCCCACACGATTCGCCGCCCATTGTCCGGGACAGTCCGCGACACGCATCATGTTCCCCGTCGTACGCAGGACGGGGCCGAAATACGCCGAACGGAATTCGACGAGGATGTCTTCCTTCACCGCCGTGAGCCGCCGCACAATCTCGGTCATCAACCGCTCGACGCCCTCCGGAACCGTCCGCACGTCCCGCCCCGCAAAATTCTCGGCGACGGCCGGATCGATCCGGTCGCGCGTTTCGACTTGATCGATGAAGTCGATTTTGAAGCCGTCCACGCCCAAGTCCTTCAGCGCCTTTTCGAGCGTCGCGGCAAGATGCTCCCGCACCTCGGGGAAGCGCGGGTCGAGACACGCCGTCTGAAGCCGTTCGTCACGATAGAGAATTTTGTCCTTGAAGCGCTGATAGGCCTTCATCCCGAAGCCGACGAACGGCACGGCATACCACATCATGTACTTCAGGCCCATTGCCTGCACGTTCCGCACGTGCGCCGCCATGTCGGGGAACCGAACCGCCGACACATGCCAATCTCCGCTGACGGAGAAGCCCGGCGCTTCCACATCCCATTGCCATCCGGCGTCGAGAATCACGGTTTCCATCCCGAGCGCCGCCGCATGCTTCAGCTCGCGCTCGATCTTCTCGGCGGAAATGTCGTGGTGATGACCGTACCACGTCGAATAAAGGGGCTGATAGGCGCTCGCCGGCGCAGGCAGGGGCTTGCCGACACCGCTCCGCGCCGAAATCCAGTCCGCCGCCGCCGTCACGGCGTCGCTCCAGAACACATCGCGACGATCGAAACGGAAGAAGACCTCGTAGGTCGAACAAGCGTTCTTCACGCCTGAGAAAAAATGGAGGCGGTCAATGACATTGAAGTCGTATTCGTCGATCCTGTCGTTGATCACGAGATCGTTCCGTATCTCGCTTGTCGCGAGCGTCAGCCGATTGCGGTTCGCGCCGTTGAATCGGTGGACAAGCGGCAGCGACCGCTGGACGGCGAACCACGTCGCCCATCCGGGGAGCGGAAGACGTCCGTTGCAACCGAAGACCGGCGTCCAGTAGTGCGGCATGTCCGTCTTGGGAGAACGCACCTCGACCGTGAAGGCGGGCGGCTCGGCCGCCGTCGCACACGTCAGCGCGAGGCGGTATTCGAGGATGTCCTGATCCGTTTCCGGCATGCGTTCGAGTTCAAAACGCCAGCCCGCCGACTGCGGACAGAGGATCGACAGCGCCCCGTCGAGAGCGACGACATCGTCGGCTCGATCATCCCCCTGTTCGACCACGCCCGCACCGACGATCTCCGCCGAAGGGGGCGCCGCCGCGGCGTCTGCCGCCGATGCGGGAACATTCACGTGATCCGTTTCAATTTCCTTTTTGCTCATAGTCAAGGTGCTCTTTATAATAATAATATGATATGGACGGCTCCCTTTCGGCTTCCCGTTGCCTGCCGACCGACAACCCGTGCAACGCGCAACCTGCCGACTGGCAGGGACGTACACACCCCTTCGCAAGAAGACAGCGAATTCATTATGTCACAGCGAAACAAGCGAAGCAAGGGTTTTCGGGGTCTGTCCCCAAAAACCCTAGTGGAAATAGCCACGAAAAACACCAAAAACCACAGAAAGGTTCCGGGATTTAGACAAGATGACAAGATTGACAAGATTGCCTTGGAGAATGGAATCCTGTAAATCCTGTCTGAAAAAAACTTGGCGGTCTTGGCGG
>JBMNOD010000136.1:0-2501 GCA_050942875.1 Kiritimatiellia bacterium | reverse complement strand
CTCCTTGATCTGAAAACTTCACGACGGCCATGCCGCCAGGCCACCAGCCGTGCGTCGTCCCTTGCCGCCAGACAATGCTTTTCGGCCCTTTGAGGTTGTTGTACACGATCGCCGCGCCGAAGGGCGGGCAGGTGTAGTCGCCAAGTCCCTGCGACAGCGAAACGGGAACGGTGATGCGCTTGGCAAAATTGCAGATGTCGTAGTAGTTCATTTCCTCGACACGCTGCGCCAGGTCGCCCGTCGCCCGTCCGTATTTGAATCCGAAGACGTCCCCCAGCGCCGGGGCTCCCACATCGACGCTCGTGATGCCGGGCACGAGTGCCGCCATCCAGAGGGACTGCATGCCGCCCCCGGACGACCCTTTCGATTCGAGGGTCTTCCCATCCCATTCGGGCAGGGACTTGAGGAAGCGGAACATCATCATGCCCCGCAGCGCCATGCCGCGGAAATGGTCGGGGCCATGCGGCGGGTTTTTGAGGAAGGGCTTGTAGTATTCCTCTTCGCGGTCGCCTTCGCATCCGTGGCGGTTGATGTACATCTGAATGCCATCGACGGTGTTGGTTATCCATGCCGGGCATGTTTCGCGCCACATGTAGTAGCCGGAAAGGTGGCCTGTCGCCTTGACCCGGTGCGTCGCGCTGGCGTCCTTGGGAACGGCGAGGTACCCCGTCATGGGCATGTAGCCGTCGAGAATCGGAATCTTGACCTGCCAAAGGTTGAGTTTCGGGTTGGGGCAAGGCAGGGGTTTCCGCTCGATCACGCGGAGGGGCAGGCCATCGACCAACGCCTTCTCCGCCGCCCAATGCGCATCGAAGTCCTTTGGCTCGGGCCAGGCCTGGAGCTTTTCGATCGCCACGCCGGCGCCCCCTTGAAAGAAGACGCGCTTCTCCCAGAGATGGTCTTTGGGAACGCGCCTGCCCGTCTTGTCCACGAGATTTGCCTCAATCTTGACAAACCCCGGACGATCCAGCTTTGTGCGGATGACGAGCGGGGTCTGCAGCGCCGCGGGCGCTCTCCCCTGTTCCGTCCGGCCGTCGTTCGCCGTTCGCTCCCACGCGATGAAATAGTCCCCTGCGGGGATTTCCCCTTTCACGCCTTCGAGCGTGAGCGTGAAAACCATTTCCTCGCCAGGCTCGAAGAAACACCGGTCGCCAGGCGTGTGTCCCACGATCAGAGCGTCGTCCCAATCAACCGCGCTGCAATGTCCTGTCATTATCGTCATCGCTGCAAGCGTCGTTGCCAATGTTCTCATCCAATAGTCCGTTTCTGGCCGGGGGGCGTGCCTCGACCGGGCGGTGGTCAAGGGAAGCCTACCGCACGATCAACACGGCGCCTCGGAGCATGATCCACGCCTTGCCATGCCGCCACGACACCTTTTCCGGCGACAGTTCGCCGTTGATGTACACCGCCCAATTTCTCAGGTTCATGTCATCCGCTGCGTTGATGAATGTGAGCGGGACCTCGGCGCCACGCAGCGCCTTCGGATCGGCGACGTTCGTGAGGTGAAACGCGCCGGTCGGTGCGAACCGGACGTTCTTCAACGTTCCGCCTTCGAGAACCCAGTCCACGGAAAGGTTGGAAACCGTCTGCCCGTCGCGAACGAGCGAGCAGTCGAGCGTCGCGTCCTTTTCGACTCGGACATGCGCGGTTGCAGGCAGGCCGCCGTCGGTCGTTTCGCTCGGCGCTTGCTGGGCAAAATGCAGCATGTTGGTCGGCCAACCGTCGTTGTTGGGCGTGCCGTATCCGCCGTTGTTGTACCACCTCTGCCCATTCACGACGTTGGGGTAGTCCTTTTGCTCGTCCATCAGCTCCCACGTCCCGTCTGCGCCCGTCGGGCTGGATTCCAGCGACCACGTGCGCGGGAAGCACGTGACGTCAGCCCACTGCGTCTTTAGATTATAGCCGCAGGCCATGTTCCCATCGGGAATCCGATACGTCCAGGCAACCCAGGTGTTCGGAAAGTCGGGATTGGGCTTCGGGTGGTCGAACTGACAATGGTGTTGTGCCGAACTAAACCAGATCCTGCTTGGAGAACCAACGGAACAGGAATAGCCGTTGGGCGACGACACATTGTACTGGCGAGGCGCAAAGGACGTCGCATCTCCAGTGTTCAGGGTGTAGTAATCCCCCGTTCCTCCATCCGACGGGCCTGCGCCCCCATCGACGAATCGCATGTTGGCGTCCAAAAGTCGCACGGGCCCGATTTGCAGCGTGTTGTTCGGCACTTGCGTGCCTTTCACGGTGAAGCGCCACCAGCGGTTGTCGGTTCCGGCCGCCTGGTTCCCGAAGACGAGACTGCCGGCGGCCACGCAAAGATTGGTGATGCCTGCGACGGTGTCGCCAGTGTAGTACAGCGTGCCCGCGCCCGATTTCGCCACGGATCCCACCAGCGGTTCAGCGTCGCCATCGTAAAGGGTTCTCTTTGCAATGACGAGCGTTCCGACGATGGTGCCGCCGTTGCGCAGTTCAATGTCGCCGCCGTTGTAGGCGCCGGCTCGGAC
>JBMNOD010000135.1:0-2521 GCA_050942875.1 Kiritimatiellia bacterium | reverse complement strand
GGCGGCGCCGGCGCCGAGGAAGGCGTAGGTCAGGATCGACGTGCCGCCGCCGACTTCCACATAGACGTGGTCGGGGTCGTCGATCGTCCACGAGACGCCATCGACGCCGTTGGTGACGCTCTGGTCGCCGACAAGCAGCGGAACGTCGCCCGGGGCGGGGTGTCGCGTCCGCCACACGCGGGCGGTGGAATCCCGGGAAAGGGAGAGCACATGCATGCCGGGCAGGTCGACGTCCGTGCGAAGCTGGACTTTCCGGCACACGTTGGAAGCGGGCGGCAGGAGCCAGCCAACGGAGGGATCGAGCGTGCCGGCCGCCGCCTTGTCCGACGCGTCCACGTCGCCGTCGAAGTCGACGTCGGGGAAGAGGCGCTGGCTCAGGACGGTGAAGGCGTCCGAAAAGACGTGCGTCTGGCCGTCCCTGCCGTATTCCCAGACGATCGCCTCCGCCCCGGGCGACGCGCTTTTCCCCAGCCCTTCGACGTAGAGCGTTTCGCCCGCGGACACCGTCCCCGTGAACACGTCGGTCTTGTCGGCGTTTCTCCACAGCGCGAGGCGCGGCGAGAGGGAGCGAAGCGTCGCGACACGCGCGGGGCCTTCCACCCGGTGCTCCGGGCAGGGGCAGCATTCCCCCGTGTAGCGTCCCAGCGGGCGGTAGAGGGCGAGGTCGTCGTCGGCGACGGACATGTTCGAGTCGTGGCGGTCCTCGGACTGGCTGGCGTCGTCGTCGTCGTTGTTGACGGGCCGAAGCGCCCCAAACCAGTCGTTTGTTCCCTCCGGTTCGATTTCGTACCGGATGGGTTCGCCGTTGACGGGATCGCCCTCGTGGAAGCGCTCGTGCGGGGGCTCCCGCTGCGAATCCTGCTCCTGGGCGCCGGGGTCGTCGGGGGGGTCGTCGATCAGGGCGCACCGCGTGACGGAACGAAAGATCGTCCGCGGCTCGGCCGCGCCCTCGGCCTGGAATCGGAAATGGACTTCCATTATTTCTCTGGCTTGGCGACCTTCCCTACAGCATTCGTTTCCAGCCATGTCCGGTATTTCTCAACGTCGTAGCCGAAGTCCTGGCCGGTAGTGTCACGCAAATAAACGTAGCAAGATTTCCGGTAACCCTCATTTCTGTCCTCAAGGCCCTTCAGAAACACAGCCTTGTCCACATCCTCCCGTAACCTGAAACCGCAAAGTGCCGCGCGCCGCATCAGGTCGTCTTCCTTTTCGTTCGTCAACAGGGTCAAAACGGGGATGACGTCCGGATCTTCATACAGCCCCAACAGTCCCGCCGCATAGCAACTGGTAATGCTACGCGCCCCGCTATTCTCGGGGCAACGGGATTCTCCAGAGAACGTAGGCCCCTTCAACGCCACTTCCAGAAGCACATGGACTTCCGGCTTGGATTTTAAAAAAATCCTGCGAAGTCCCGGTTCCCTCTCATAAACACAGATCCTACCCAGTATCGCCCGTTCGCCGATCTGGGTGCTCACCGCCCATCCAGCGACCGTGGCAAGGCGGTCGCTTGCATCCATGTTCCCGGCTCTGTCGTTCAACCACGTCTGCATCGCACGCCCGATGACGCGCGACATGAGGTTCGTGTCATTCGCCCGTTCCGCCAGAAAGTCCGCGACGCCGTCATGCGAGAGGATCGCGTCCCTCGCCTCCCGGTATTCCAAGCCGCGGGCTTCCAATGCGGTTTCGAACAACCGCGTCAATTCCGCTTTGTTGCCATCTGCGGAATCGGCGGCCAACAGGGTCGCGCCCGCCGCGAGCCATGCGGCGACGCCCAGCGATATCATGCGGAGGTGTTTCATTTTGTGGGTTCCTTTCCGTTAGTCGGCAGGTGAGCGCGGCACGCGCCTGGCGTTCGTGCCGCAGTGCAAACCGCCGTGTTTTTTGTGATACTCGTTCCAATTGTCGATGAAGCAAAGCGTGAATCCGGGAAGCTTCCCAATGACGTCCGCCTTGAAAACGTCAACACCGTTCTCCCGGGGGCCGAATGGGTCGGCCAAAATCAGCTTGTTCCCGTCGACCAGCAGGTTGACCATGCTGGGGACGTAGGAAACTGGGGTTTTGTAATCGTCGCCAGGTCCAAAGAGGGATGGAATCCGCACAAAATCATCGTCGTCAAGCCCGATCTCGTCGCTGAGCGTGGCGACGGCGGCGTCGATGTTCGCCTGGCAATTCTCATTGTAGACCACGTTGACCCCGCTCCCCTTGTAAAGCTCAAGGTATTGCCGAACCGTTTGGGAGACAGGCCGCCCCAAGGGAAAAGACAAATCAGAGACCCCCAGTTTTGGTTTGGTGACGACGACATAGACGGACGTTTCATCCGGCGGGAAGGCGGCGTCCCAAACGCCTTCCAAGTAAATTGTGTCCGAGCTGTTCCCGGCGATCGCGTAGTGATGCTGCCAGTCGCCCGACACAATGGCAATTGCGCCGCCGGCCCAGCAGTCGGGCGTCCAGTTCCTGCTCAAATCCGTCAGCGAATTGGACGTGCAACTGGACGCCACGCCCACGTCCTCGTTCCCTTCGA
>JBMNOD010000086.1:0-15018 GCA_050942875.1 Kiritimatiellia bacterium | reverse complement strand
CGGAGAAGCTCAGCCGCGTCGTCGATCATGCCGAACTGAAGCGGAACGACTACAACATCTCCCCCAGCCGCTACATCCACACCGGCGACGAAGCGACCTACCGCCCCATCCCGGAGATCGTCGCGGAGCTCGACGCCATCGAAGCCGAAGCGCGAGAGACTGACCACGCGCTCCGGGCCATCCTCAAGCAACTGGGGGTTGGCGCATGAAACTCAGCCCCCAAGCAACCGTCAAGGATTCCTTGACAGTTCAAACCGAGAATGCGCGGAAAGCGAAAGCGAACAGCGCTCTCCGCCAAAACCGCGTCGAAAAAGGCAGGGCTGGTCAAAATCCAGTTGTCTGGGATTTCCGGACAACTGCTGCCGACGGCAAAATTTACGACGTACTTCACTACAATCTGAAGGCCATTCTGGCTGTTGGCTTCAGAGTTAAATCGCCCCGTGGCACACAATTCCGCCGCTGGGTCAACACCCAGCTTCAAGAATTGATCGTCAAAGGCTTCGTCATGGACGACGAGCGCCTCAAGAACCCCGGCGGATGGGACTACTTCGACGAACTGCTCGACCGCATCCACGAGATTCGGACAAACCTCAAGCAACTGGGGGTTAAGACGTGAGCGCAACAGCAAAGCTTGCCGATGTTGCCAAAATTGTGATGGGGCAATCGCCCCCATCCACCAGTTATAACGACGTCGGAGAAGGGCTTCCCTTCTACCAAGGGAAAACGGATTTCGGAGCGACTTACCCGACGCCACGCATTTATTGCCGCGAGCCAAAAAAGCTGGCGGAATCCGGGGATATTCTGATGTCCGTTCGTGCCCCGGTGGGTGCAACGAACCTCTGCGACAGGCAATCCTGCATCGGTCGGGGCATCGCCGCGATTCGGGCGAAGGGCATCGACCGCGACTTCCTCTATTTCTATCTCAAGGAGATTGAGGACTACATCGACAGTCTTGGCTCTGGCGCAATTTTCAAGGCAATCAACAAATCACAGCTAGCCACGCTACCCATCAACAAAGCAGGCATCCCGCTTCCCGAGCAGAGGAAGATTGCGCACATTCTTTCGACGGTGCAGCGGGCGATCGAGGAGCAGGAGCGGATCATCCAGACCGCCACCGAGCTGAAGAAGGCCCTCATGCACAAGCTCTTCACCGAAGGCCTCCGCAACGAACCCCAAAAGCAAACGGAAATCGGCCCCGTGCCTGAAAGCTGGGAGGTGGTGGAGTTGGGCGAGGTGTTGACAATTGCTCAATACGGCATGTCGGTCAAGGGGAGCGCCGAAGGAAACCACCCAATTCTACGAATGACGAATCAGATTGAAGGTCAGATCGTCGGGCACATGCTCCAATATGTTAAGATCAATGATAGCGACTTCGAGAAATTCAAAGTCCAGAAAGGCGACATCCTGTTTAACAGAACCAACAGCCTTGACCTTGTTGGACGCACGGCAATCTTTGATATCGAAGGAGATTTTGTGTTTGCCTCGTACTTGATTCGACTTCGAACAGATGAGAAAAAGCTAAACCCATTCTTTCTCAACTGCTATTTCAATACGGATGAGATACAGGCTCGTCTTAAGTCAATTGCCACTCGGGCAGTTAGCCAAAGCAACATCAGTGCAACTAGACTGAAAGGCTTTCTCGTTCCCCTGCCGCATCTCGATGAACAGGCGCAAATTGTCGAACACTCGAAGGTGCTAGACAGGAAGCTGGACGTCGCCCGGCAGAAACAAGCCGCTCTCCAAGACCTTTTCAACACCCTCCTTCACGAACTGATGACCGCGAAGATTCGCGTTCATGAACTGGAGTTTAAGCCCAAGGAAGCCCCCAGGAAAGGGGCACAAGGCAAAGGGGCACAAGGAAAAGGGGCACGGGTTTTCCAACCCGTGGGCGCAACCACGGACAGGAATGTCCGTGCCCCGTTACCATTGCAAAAAGAAACAGTGCAAAAAGAGACAGGGGCACAAGGCAAAGGGGCACAAGAGACAGGGGCACGGGTTTTCCAACCCGTGGAGGTGAAAGCGCCATGAACAAAAGCGTCCATGCGCCTGAAAGTACGACCACGGACAAGAATGTCCGTGCCCCCAAGAATGTCCGTGCCCCGTTACCATTACAAAAAGAGACAGGGGCACAAGGCAAAGGGGCACGGGTTTTCCAACCCGTGGACGCAATCACGGACAAGAATGTCCGTGCCCCCAGGAATGTCCGTGCCCCCAGGAACGCCTGTGCTCCTGTACCTTTCCAAGAACCCACAAGCCCCCAAGAACCTCTGCATTTCCATGAAGACGCCGTTTTCTACAACAGCCTCGCGCAGACGGATGCGCACCGAAGGAACCTGCCCCATTGGCAACAAGGACATGTGTGGTGCTTTGTGACGTGGCGTCTCGCCGATTCTTTGCCAAAGGCGAAGTTGGATCAATGGAATGCAAATCGCAACGCATGGCTCACACAAAACCCCAAGCCTTGGGACGACGAAACCGAAGCCGCCTATCACGAAACATTCTCCCGCCTGATCGATGAATGGCTGGATCAAGGCATCGGCTCGTGCGTGCTGCGAGATCCGGCCAACGCGAAAATCGTGGCCGACGCATTGACGCATTTCAATGGCGAACGATACGAAATCGCCTCGTTCGTCGTGATGCCCAACCATGTGCATGTGCTGTTCCGCCCGCTTGGAGACCATCGGCTGCCGGAAATCCTGAAATCGTGGAAGGGATTCACGGCGCGGGAAATCAACAAGAGGATGGGGAGGACGGGGACTCTTTGGCAGGATGAGTATTGGGATCGGCTGGTTCGCAGTGAACGACACTTCTTCAAGGTGGCGGAATACATCCGCCAAAATCCGAAAAGCAACGGGGCACAAGGCAAAGAAGCACAAGGCAAAGGGGCACAAGGCAAAGGGGCACGGGTTTTCCAACCCGTGAGCGCAACCACGGACAAGAAAGGGGCACGGGTTTTCCAACCCGTGGACGCAACCACGGACAGGAATGTCCGTGCCCCGTTACCATTGCAAAAAGAGACAGGGGCACAAGACAAAGGGGCACGGGTTTTCCAACCCGTGAACGCGACCACGGACAAGAATGTCCGTGCCCCCAGGAATGTCCGTGCCCCGTTACCATTGCAAAAAGAACCAGGGGCACAAGGCAAAGGGGCACAAGACAAAGGGGCACGGGTTTTCCAACCCGTGAACGCGACCACGGACAAGAATGTCCGTGCCCCCAGGAATGTCCGTGCCCCGTTACCATTGCAAAAAGAGACAGGGGCACAAGGCAAAGGGGCAAAAGGAAAAGGGGCACGGGTTTTCCAACCCGTGGACGCAATCACGGACAAGAATGTCCGTGCCCCCAGGAATGTCCGTGCCCCCAGGAATGTCCGCGCCCCAGCGTAAAACATCTTGCGAAAGGACAACCCCATGCCACGACCCACTGAACACAAAACCGTGCAAGCCCAAATCCTCGCGTATGCGCAGGAGATCGGATGGAGCTTCGTCACCCGCGAGGAGGCCGAGCGGCGGCGGGGGTTTGTGCAGGAAGACAGGCCTTCAAGCCAAGATGACACCACGGACAGGAAAGGGGCACGGGTTTTCCAACCCGTGGACACAACCACGGACAGGAATGTCCGTGCCCCCAGGAAACCCCGTGCCCCGTTGTCGCTGTTCTTCGACGCGCTGCTCGACGCGCAAGTGCGGCGGTTCAACCCGAGCTACACCGACGCCGAGGGGGCGCTGATAAAGAATTTCCAATTCCTGCAAACGAACATCTACGGCAACCGGGATTTCGTGAATTACCTGCGCAACAAGGGGAAGTTCCGCGACCACGGCGAAAACCGCGAGCTCGACCTGATCCTGATCGACTACGACAACCCCGGCAACAACGTCTACGAGGTCACCGAGGAATGGGCGTTCCACAACGGCCGCCACGGAACGCGCGAGGACGTGGTGTTCCTCGTCAACGGCATCCCGGTGCTGGTCGTCGAATGCAAGAACGCCACGAAGGCCGAAGCCATCGCCCTGGGCGTCGACCAAATCCGACGCTACCACGACGAAACGCCGGAGCTTTTCGTGCCGCAGCAAGTCTTCTCCGCCACCGACGCCATCGGCTTCGCCTACGGCGCCACGTGGAACCTCGTCCGCCGAAACGTCTTCAACTGGAAGGGGCCTCCCGGACAGCTTGAAACGAAGGTGAAGCAGTTTTGCGCCATCCCGCAAGTGCTGGCCTTCCTCAAGGACTACATCGTCTTTGCCGAGAAGGACGAGGATCTCAACAAGTACATCCTGCGCCAGCACCAGACCGGCGCGGTGGAGGCGACCGTCGCCCGCGCGCTCGACCCCAGCCGGACGCGCGGACTCGTCTGGCACACCCAGGGCAGCGGCAAGACCTTCACCATGATCAAGGCGGCGGAGCTGCTCTTCCGCGCGCCCGAGGCGGACAAGCCCACCATCCTGATGTTGATCGACCGCAACGAGCTCGAGGACCAGATGCTCAAGAACCTCGCCGCCCTCGGCGTGCGCGACGTCAAGCACGCCGACCGCATCAGCCGGCTCAACCAACTGCTGAAGGACGACTACCGGGGCATCGTCGTCACGACGATCCACAGGTTTCGCGACATGCCGCCGGACCTCAACACGCGTTCGAACATCTACGCGCTCATCGACGAAGCGCACCGCACCACCGGCGGCGACCTCGGCACCTTTTTGATGGCGGGGCTGCCCAACGCGACGCTCATCGGCTTCACCGGCACGCCCATCGACAGGACGGCATACGGCCGAGGCACGTTCAAGACCTTCGGCTTTGAGGACGGCCGGGGCTACCTGCACAAGTACTCCATCGCCGAGAGCATCGAGGACGGCACGACGCTGCAACTCTACTACCAGCTTGCCCCGAACGACATGCTCGTGCCGCACGACACGCTCGACAAGGAATTCCTCTCCCTCGCCGAAGCCGAAGGCGTGGCCGACATCGAGGAACTGAACAAAATCCTCGAAAAGGCGGTGAACTTGAAGAACTTCCTCAAGGGGAGGGATCGAATCGAGAAGGTGGCCGCGTTCGTCGCCGACCACTACCAAACGAACGTCGAACCGCTCGGCTACAAGGCCTTCCTTGTCGGCGTCGACCGCGAAGCCTGCGCCCTGTACAAACATGCGCTCGACCGGTTTTTGCCGCCGGAATATTCCGAAGTGGTTTTCACGGGCAGCAACAACGACCCGCCCCTGCTCAAGGCGTTCCACCTGGACAAGAACCAGGAGCGCCAGATCCGCAAGAGCTTCGGCAAGATCGACCAGCAGCCGAAAATCCTCATCGTCACGGAAAAGCTGCTCACCGGCTTCGACGCGCCCGTGCTCTACGCCATGTACCTGGACAAGCCGATGCGCGACCACACGCTGCTGCAGGCCATCGCCCGGGTGAACCGCCCCTACGAAAACGAAGCGCTGGGAATGGTGAAGCCGCACGGCTTCATCCTTGATTTCGTGGGTCTCTTCGACAAGCTCGAAAAGGCGCTCGCTTTTGACAGCGACGAAGTCAACGCCATCGTCAAGGACATCAAAATCCTCAAGGCGCTCTTCAAGACGAAGATGGAGGGCTTGAACGACAAAGACGAGTTTCCCGTGCGGCTGGACGGGAAAATCGCGACGTGGAAGACGTCCGCCCCGGCGGAAGCGGCGAACGCGACCGCGCAGCCGGCCGACGACGACGCCTTCATGTTCACCGACAAGGCCGTCGACCGGCTCATCGAGCACTTCCGGGATCCGGATCGGCGAAAGGCGTTCTTCAAGGAATGCAAGGAGATCGAGATGCTCTACGAAATCATCTCGCCCGATGCGTTCCTCCGCCCCTTCATCGACGACTATGCCACGCTCTGCGCGATCTACGAGGTCGTCCGCAAGGCCTACGCCAAGCAGGTCCCTGTGGATCGCGTCTTTCTGAAGAAGACGAGCGAGCTCGTTCGGAACCATGTCGGGGCGATCGTGGGCGACCTCGGGGCGGAAGGCTACACGACCATCGACCGTCCCACGCTGAAAGCCATCGCGGCAAAGCACGAGGACAACGCCACAAAAGTCATCAACCTCGTGAAGACCATCGAAAAGAAGGCCGAGGACGCGAGCGAAGACCCCATCCTGATCGAGATGCGGGATCGGGCACAGGCGGTCCAGGACGCTTTCGAGCAGCGCCAGAAAACGACTGCGGAAGCGCTTGAGGAACTGAAGCGAATCATCGAGCAGGACGAGAGCCGTCGCGCCGAGCAGGCGAAGAAAGGCTTCGACGGGCTGACGTTCTTCGTCTACCGGACGCTGCTCGACGCGCACATCCCCGAGCCCGAGGCCGTCAGCGCGAAAATCAAACAGGCCTTTGTCGAGCATCCCAACTGGACCCAGAGCGAGAATGCGATGCGCGAACTCCGCACGAAGACGACGTTCGCCCTGCATGCGCAATGCGACGACGTCGAGCAGGTCGCCGAAATCGTGGACAAGCTCTTCAGCCTGCTTGAGAGGGCGAACCGGATTTAGCCCGATGCAAAACGACCTCGCCAAGGAACAGTTCAAGCAAGCCGTGCGCCAATGGGCGTCCAAGCTCGGCGTTGAAATCGCCTGGCTTGGCATCCGCCCCATGCGGGCCAAATGGGCGTCCTGCACCTCCACGGGCCATCTCAACTTCAACGCCGAACTGCTGGAATTGGATCGCGCCGTCTGGGATTACGTCATCGTGCATGAACTCCTGCACTTCTTCGTCCCCAACCACGGCAAGCTCTGGAAAAGCCTGATGCGCGCCCATCTCGGCGACTACTCCGCCTCCGAAGCCGCCCTCAAGCAATGGGCGGCGGGCAGGAGGCGATCTTTTGAGGAATCCTGACGGATTAGACGGATCGACGGATCGGTCGGAAGCCACGCTCCCGCCCTGCGGCCAACGTTGCGAATCTCCCGCGACCTCAACGCCTCACGGCGTCACTACAAACCTTGCGAACCTCAACGCCTCACGGCGCCGCTACAAGCCTTGCGAACCTCAACGCCTCACGGCGCCGCTACAAGCCTTGCGAACCTCAACGCCTCACGGCGCCGCTACAAACCTTGCGAACCTCAACGCCTCACGGCGCCGCTACAAACCTTGCGAACCTCAACGCCTCACGGCGCCGCTACAAACCTTGCGAACCTCAACGCCTCACGGCGCCGCTACAAGCCTTGCGAACCTCAACGCCTCACGGCGCCGCTACAAACCTTGCGAACCTCAACGCCTCACGGCGCCGCTACAAGCCTTGCGAACCTCAACGCCTCACGGCGCCGCTACAAGCCTTGCGGCGTTCGCCTTGTCAGCGGATGATCAGCGTGAAACCGCGGAGCGGCCAGTATTCGTAGCAGCCGATGTCGACGACATCCTCGGCGATGCGTCCTTCCTTCGGCCGCGCCGCCAGATCGGTCGCATCGAGCATCCAGTCGAGGTTGACGCCCGCGTTGCGGCACGGCGAATTGGGCTTGAGCATGTAGTCGCCCCCCGCCGCGTCGGCGAACTTCGGATCGCCCTCGGTGAAGCAGTGGTCGAAGGAGAGCGACGCGCTGGACTCCGCATAGTGGACGCCCTCGACGCCTTTCGCGGTGTTCGCGCTGAACAGGCAGTTCGTCAGGCCGACCGTGGCGAACTTTGCGTAGATCGCCGCGCCATTCCCCCCTGCCGCGTTCCCGGCGAACGTGCAGCTCTCGAAGACCGGGAACTGGGAGGTTGCCCAGTTCGACAAATGGGCGGCGCCGCCGGTGTCGCCCGCCGTGTTCCGTGCGAAGAGGCAGTTGCGGAACGCCAGGGTGTTCGCGTTGCCGCTGGAGGAAACCAGCGCCCCGCCGACACCCGTCGTGTCGTTGCCGACAAAGGAACAGCGGTCGACGATGTCGGCCGTGCCCCGGATGCGCAGCGCCGCGGCGCCCGAGCCGGACCAGTTGTTCGAAAACACGCAGTCCGAGAGCTCCGCACAATTGCCGACGCTCACCGCACCGCCCGCCTGGTTCGTCGAGGTGTTGCCGACGAACGTGCAGCCGCGGATCGTCGGCAGCCAGCTGTCCGTCCAGCTATAGACCGCGCCGCCGCCGTTGTAGTTGTCGTCGCCGCCGCCGTGGACATGGTTCTCGATGAACCGGCTGTCGAGGATTTCCACATCGGAACCGCGAACATAGACCGCGCCGCCGCCCGAATGCGCGCTATTGGCGAAAAACGTGCAGTTCGAGATCAGGTTGACAGCATGGTTGATGGCGCCCGCATGGCAGTCGCCGTATTTCGTCGAATCCGTCCGGTTGCTGATGAACGTGCAGTCGTAGAATTCCTGCGTGCCGTACTGATGGCAATGGACGGCGCCCCCGCTATTCCCGGTCGCTCCGTCCGTTCCGCCGACATTGCCGACGAAGCGGCAATTGCGATAGCGATTGAGGACCCTGCCGTTGCCGTCGCTGCGCGAACAGACCGCGCCCGCATATTTCGCGGCCCGGTTCCCGATGAAGTCGCAATCCTCGACGATGGCCTTCTTGAGGTACAGCGCGCCGCCCGAACCGGTCGTGTGGGTGCAGTCCACGAACGTGCACCGCTCGAACTTCCGCCCCAGGCGCCACATCTCCGCGCCCTCGCCCCATCCGTACACCCCCGTCCGCATCGCGCCGCCGCATTCGTTCTCGGACGACGTGCAGTTCGTCACGCAGAGATCCTTGTAGTACATGCCGCCGAACGGCGTGTCGAGGGCGTAGCAGACGCCGCCGCCGTCGAGCACGGCCTGCTCGCCTTCGACCGCGCTCTCGATCGTGATCTGCGCATACTCCTTGTTGAGGGGGAGATTCGGGAAGGCGACCGGCGAGGCGAGCTCATAGGTCTTGCCGGGCTGGATCACGATCCGGTCGAACTGGCAGGCGTGGTAGGCGGCGCGGGCGATCGTCGCGTACGGCTTCGCCGCGCTGCCGTCGCCCGTCTCGTCGCTGCCCGTCTGGTTGTCGACGTGGCGAACCGTGCCGCGCGAGACCCAGTCCGTCGAGGTCCTGCTCGTCAGCGAGGAGAACGGAAAGACGAGGCTCGTGCCGACGACGGACAGGTCGTTCGTCGCGCGAAGCCGCGCATACCGCATCTCGCCCGCGGCGAGGCCGGCCACCGTGTAGGTGCCGCTGATCGGCACCGCCCCCGAGACCGCCCCGGCGACGACAACGTCGGTCTTCGTCGCGAAATCGGACGTCTCGGAAAGCTCCAGCGTGAGCGGGCCGGTCGAACTGGCGCCTGCGCCGTAGTCGGAGACCGTCCACGTCAGCGTCACGTCTGACGTCGCGGTGCCGCCCGTTCCGGCGTTGCCGCCGCGATTCGAGGCATGGACTTTGAGCTCCGGCGCCGTCGATGCCGCAAACGCGGCCAGGGCCGTGCTCGTCAGCGCCACGGCGAGAACACAGCTTCTGCTCGCGCAGAGCAGCGATCCCCGCCTCGGCGTTGCCGGCGCGACGTTTCTCCCATCAAACCGGATCCGCGGTTTGTTCGCATCCGGCGTTCCACATTTGCTTGTCTTCATGTTCTTCTCCTCTCATTTGAATTGCCATTCACTGACATGGGAAAGTTCGACGTCCATCGAGGTGTTGGGGCCGTAGCAAAGAAACTCAAGTTCGATGTACGCCTTCGACGGATCGCCTTTCACATCCTTGGCGGGCTCCGAATGGTAGACCGCGCAGCGGGGCTTCTCGAACGGCTCGACCGTGGCGGGGTCGGCACGGTGGCGGACGAGGAGCCACCCGTCGTCGTATTCCGCCGCGACCGCGTCGGCATCGAAGTTCATGAGCCCGTTCACGCCGAAGTCCTCGAAATCGTAGAGGATCCAATCGCCCTCGCGGCCGATCGGCTTCACGGCCTCGCCCGTCGTCTGGCCCCGCATCGCGCGCTTGCGGCCGACGAGGCGGACGGCAAGCCGCTTCGCCTCGGGCACCTGCGCCACCGACCAGTTCCACATCCGCGCGGGCGTCTCTTCCGTCATCTCCTTCGTCTCAAGCGTCGAACGAACGACCAACGCGTCGTCGGCGAGGGAAATCCGCCGGTTGAGGACGACCTTCCAGAAATCGCCTGGCGAAACGCGGCTCCTGAGCGAGACGGCATCCTTCTCCGCGCGCTCGACCGAAAACGCCGAGCCGTCGAACCACGTCGGCGGCGGCCAGCTTCTCGCGAGGCCGAACTGCTCGGCCCAGTCGCCGATCGCGCCGACCCACGTCTTCTCGCCGCCGATGTTCCTCCAGGCCTTCGGATCGGCTTGCTCCCGCGCGGCCTCGTTGCGCCACAGCCAGTTGCGTCCGCCCTTCGGGCCGAACGCGAGGACGCGTCCGCCGTGCGTGGCGTCGATCTCGGCAAACACCTTGTCGTTCTCCAGCCGCAAGTCCTTCTGCGGCGGATGGGCGGTCGTGAGGATGTCGTCGTCGTCCGAAATCCACCCGGCGATCGCGCTGCCGAGCGAACCGCCGTTCACGTAGAGGACGAGATCGTTTGCGCCCTTCTTCAGGTTGACGACGCCCGTGTACATCGGATACCAGCCCCAGTAGTTGCAGCCGTTGATTTCGTGTCCGCCGCCCACGACGTCGGTCTTGACAAGTTCGCCGTTCAGCGTCGCGCGGCACCACCAGTCGACGGCGACGATCAGCGTCGCCGTGCGGTCGCGTTCCGACATCACCGTCGTGCGCGCGATGAGGCGGTCGTTCCCCGTCGATCCGATCCGGAGCGGCATCTGCACGCCGCGATCCCAGAGATTGTCCCGCACGCCTGGCGCGGCGAGCTTCCAGTCGACGGACGCGAGATCGGTCTTCATCAGGTCGTCGAAGCCGTCCTTGAGGCTTTCGTCGCCCTGCCCCGCCATCGACCCCCAGAACGCGGCGAACGGCCCCGCCACGGCCCAGTCCGCGCCGGGGATCGGCTTCATCGCCGGCAGGAAGCGGACGCCGTAGACGCCCGCGCCCGACGCGGCGGCGATCTTCACGGCCGCCTCGCCCGGCGCGAGCGCGATGCCGCGGAACGTCGCCGTCATCGGCGCCTTCGCCTTCCGGAACGTGCAGACATCGCCAAGGATCCTGCCGTCGACCGTCACCGTCGCAACGCCCTTCGCATCGCCAACGGCGCCGAGGACGAGGTCGTACCGCCCCTCGGCCGGCACGGCGAGCGTGAAGGCGATCTCGCCCGTTTCGCTCCAAAGCACCTTTTCGCCCCGCCATGCGTCGTTGACCTCGCGTGAATCGACGATCTCGGCCGTCGCCCTGTCGTAATCGAGCGTCGCCACCGGGAGGGTCGGCGTGCAAAGCCGCCAGTGGCCGTTCTTGGGGCTCTGGGTGTCGAGCTTGTCGGGGAACGGCGTGCGCAGCACCTCGCCCGGGAGGTTCCCCGCCGCGGCGTAGCCGCGATACAGGGGTTCGCTGTTGAGCGTGACGCGCGCGCGCCACCACTTCCCCGCCTCGGCGGCCTCCCACGCCCGGGCAAGGCCGTCGGCATAGGCGAGATCGCGCACCGTGCCTTCGAGCGACTGCGCGAAAGCGAGCAGCTTGCGCACCTGGAGGCGTTCCGCCTCGGGATAGACGCTCGTCGCGGACGCAAGCGCGCGCCCGGCGTCCTCCTCGAAGACCTTGAGCCCCCACGGTTCGAGCGCGATCGCGCGCGTCGTTCCGTCCGAGAACACCAGCGTCGCCTCGGTCGCGAACGACTCCTTGTTGACGGCGTAGTACCAGAAACGGCCGCCCGTCGTCTTCTGCCAGACGGCGACGGGATCGTTCACGCCCGGCACGCGGTCGAACTTCTCGGCCGGCAGGCGCTCGTATTCGGCGAACCACGGCCCGAAGATCTCCGGCGAGCCAAACGAGTCGCAGTTGCCGCCCTCGCGGAAGTAGGCCGTGTCCTGTTCGGCGAGCACGACCGCGAACTTCTCGAGCCCGGCCCGTCCGGCGGCGACCACGCCCGAGCAATGGTACGGCGGCTTGCCGCCCTTCTGCTTGAGATCGAAGCCGAGCTTCGCCGCCGGCCACTCCCGGCCGAGCTCCATGTACGTCATGTAGCTCGCGAACGCACGCGGCGTACACATGCCGCCCTCCGTCGAATCGACCCGGAAGAACTCGTCGTAGATCCGGCGGTCCCGGGCGGACGGCGTGCGCGAACCGTAGCGGGCGATCGGGATGATCGAAAGGCCGTCCGAATCGCGATACGCCTCGGAATCGACGCCGCAGCCCAGCGCGCGCGCCGCAAGCGTCTCCTCGCGGCTGTAGAGGTTCTCCTGGTCGAACTGCCCGGCCATGCCGAAGAAGACGTCGTCGCGCGTGCCGCCGCGAAGCGCGTCGAGAATGCGCTGGTGGTAGTCGGCGATCTTCTCGCAGCGCCAGGCCACCCAGCGATCCTTCACGCCGGGGCCCGTCAGGAAATGGAAGTAGTCCGTCGCCGTCCCCGCCGGCACGGCGATGCCGGCCTCCTTTTCGAAGGCGCGGACGATGGATTCGTTGTAGCCCCAGTGCAGGGACTTGAAGAAGAACTCGCCGCGGTACTGCCAGGGATCGGCCCGGACGGTGAGCCCCTTGAACGCGGGCGAGTCGCCGATCTCCTCGTGGATCTCGCGCATCGCCGCGAGGACCGTCTCCTGCACGGCGGGGCAGAGCGCGTTCACGCCGCCGCCCGCGAGGCTTCCCGAGGCGTTCTTCGCCTGCGAGTTCTCTTCGCCGCCGGCGCGCGCCGGATAGACGACCTTGTCCATGTACCACTGGGTGTTGAACCATTCGGGGATGTAGCTCATCTGGTACTTCTCGCCCAGCAGCGCGAACATGCGGAGCGCGGAGAACGGGCGCAGGCCGACGCCCTTGAGCGCCTTCGAATTCCAGTACGCCCCCTGGTAGGCGAAGCCGCAGCCGCTCATCGCGTTGCCGCCGTAGAAGCGGATCATCTGATACCAGCGCTTCGCCGCCTCGAGATACGGGAACTTCTCGCCGCTCAGGGTGTGCACGCCGCCGCCCGCGCCGAGCATGACGCCGAAGCTGTCGCCTTCCTCGCTCCAGTACGCAAACGTGCGTCCGCCCGCGCGCGTGACGCCCTGCGCCGGCGGCCGGTCGTCCGCAAAGCGCGAGAGGCGGATGCGCGCGACGGCCGCTCGCGTGCCGGCGCTCTGGTTGACGACGGTGACGCATCCTTCGGTGGAGAGCGGCCAGATGATCTGGCCCTGGCGCTTCATCTCGCCGGACAAGGGGAAGAATCCGCCCGTCTCGAAGCTCTTCGTCTGGTACCCCGCGTTGGACGAGAGGTATTCCATCGTGCCTTCCTTCATCCAGTCGTGCCGGATGCAGACCGAGCGCCGCGCGTCGTCGGGATACTCGACTTCGAGGAGATACGGCACCTGCGCGGCGGGGACCTTCACACGGTAGGCGAAGCAGGAGAGGTTCTCGCTGTTGTTGCCGTCGTAAGGCTCGTTCGTCTCCTTCGAGCAGTCGTGCGATTCGCGGTAGGCGAGCGAATGGCGGCGCACGACCTGCGACGCGCCGTTCGCTTCGGCGTCGGGCTTCACCGCGACGCAATCGATGTCCACGACGGGCTCGAGCGCGAACGTCGCCGAATCGGCGCCGCGCTCGTCCACGTCGATCGCCACGACCTCGAACCGCGGGAAGGCGTTCGCCGGCAGCGCCTGGCCGTTCGCAAACGCCGTGACATGGTACATGGCCTCCTGCGGCAGCTTCAACGACACCGTCCGCGTCACGGGACGCGGCGTCGCCGGGAACTCAAGCGCGCCGAGCGCCACCGGATTCTTCGCGTCCGGCCCGTACTGCGGCGCCGCCTTGAATTCGTAGCGGACGGGGCGATCGGGAAGGCCCGCCGTCACTTCGAACGACACGCTCTCGCCGAGGCGGACGACGTCGTGCCCCGCCTTGTCGGCGAAGAACCAGTTCGCCTCGGACGGAGCGAGCGAGCGGACCTCGATCCGCTCGAACATCTGCATCGGGAACCCGCGGCGTCCGGGCCGTTCCAGCCGCAGGTCATGGCGGCCCTTCTCCAGATAGAGGGCGACGCCCTGGCTGAAGCCGTCCGCCCCGACCGGCCCCGGCACGCGCTGCTGCGCCACGAGCCGGTCGTCGACGAAGAAGTCCTGGTCGCCGATCCGGCCCTTGAAGAACGGCGCGTACCAGCCCGTCGCGGGGATGTCGAGCGCGTAGGCGACGATGTGGCCGTGCGGCGCCTGCTCCGGCGTCTTCAGGCAGTCCGCGCTCGACTTGCGCCCGTCGCCGTAATGCCCGTCCGGCTTCCAGAACGGCCCCGAGAACACGGTCTCGCCGCCCTGCGCGGCGAACGCAAGCGCCGTTGTGGCGGCGGTGGCGGCAAGGGACGACAGGCTTTTCAGGTGGTTGGTGCGATTCATGTCTTGTTGTCCTTATTTCCCGGAGGTGAAGTACCGGAGCATCACGTGCCCGATGATCTGCTTGCCGAGCTCGCCGGAATGGACGGCGTCGCGACTGAAGTGGCCAAACGGCAGTTCCGAACGGAACAACCAGTCGTAGCACGGCACGAAGGCGTCCCACCAGGGGATGCCCGCCCCGTCGCAGAGGTTCTTGAGCATGCCGTAGTCCCAGCCCTGGTTGCGGATCATTTCGAAGTGGTGCACGTTGAAGCTCATCTTCGGAAGCGGCGCGTCGGGGTCGGCCGCGTCGTAGGGACGGTAGTCGACCGCCAGCGGATTGTTGACGATCAGCACTTCGCAGCCGAGCCGTTCGCGCGCGAGCTTCGCCACGCGCACCATCGCCTCCGGGCCCGTCGGCCCGACGTCGCGCCCGAGCGGCGTCTCGTCGTGCTTGCGCGCGTTCGAGATGCCTCCGACGACGAGCAGGTCCGGCCGGTGGTCCACCACATACGAATAGAAGTTGTCCGCGAGGATGTAGTACCAGCAGCCCGTCCCGCCGCGCATGGACAGGATCCATTCGGCATTCGACCGCGGGAACGCCCGCTTGACGAGCGCATGGAACTGGGAATGGAACGTGTCCTGGACGATCGAATCGCCGAGCATCACGACGCGCCAGGGCCGCCCCG
>JBMNOD010000085.1:0-15174 GCA_050942875.1 Kiritimatiellia bacterium | reverse complement strand
CCGAAACGGCCTTTTTCTCGTGCCGAACGGTCAAAAACGGCTCCAGCGACGTCCAAAGCCGTCGCAGCATGGCCGAATTCCCCGGCGGCAGACTCGCCCTTCGAAAATCATGCCATCTTGGGACAGGCTCTAGTTATGCGAATACCTTCTGAATCATGAATGCTTCCGCAAAAAAGAAACCGCCTTCGGATCCACGCACCTTTGCCAATGCTTTCAGCACTTCCGGCGAGCGGGGGTGGGGATCTGGCCTTGCCTCGCCTTTATAGGCTTGCATGGCACGAATTTTTAAATCGACGTCCTGTTCATCCACATTGATGAACAGGTTGGGTTCCCATTGAACGGGTTTCAGATAGCCGGTACTTGATGGAACCTCGCCACAGAGAATTGGAATGTGGCAGGTGGGAGCTGGTCTTGTTCCTACAACAGCGGCTTCATGGCAATATTGGTGATCAATATTCGTGCAATAGCGATGATGTGTCAGAACTATCTCGGGCTTCACTTTGTTTAAAATCTCCTCAAACCAATGAATGAGTTCAAGCAAAGTGTGTCGGTCGATCTCATTGTCTGAAAAACTTCCAAGATAGATATCGCTTTTACGTACGCCCAGTATGGACAAGGCGTTGTAGCAATCCGCATGCAGTCTTTTAAGAGCATCTGAGCGAGAAGCCTCATCTTGAACGTTTCGCCTGCTGTGGATTCCAGTATTTGGAATTGCCACATGAACCCGACAACCCTCTCTGGCGAGGCGAGCCATTGTTGCGCCTGCCGCAAGCGTTTCGTCGTCTGGGTGAGCGAAGAAGGTGAGGATAGACTTGTATTGAATGTTCATTCTGTGTTTTCTTTCGTCGGCCTACAGGTGATAGTTACAGTCGCTTCAACCTTTTCAGTTCGAAAAGCAGGGCGGGTAAATGTAAGTCGAAATCTTCCGTAGTCGAGGAAGGCTTGTGGGTACTCAGCGGCATCGAGCATTCGGAGATAATCAAAAAGAGATTCAAGAGAGGTCAAATTCATAGGAACTCTACTATCCTCTGGCTTTCTTCTATTGAATACTGTCGGGTCGCCAATTTGGGGTTTTGGTGTTGGCTCGTTTGTCACGATGTCAGCTATCATCTTCGAGACGATTTCGGCGGTGCGAATGTATATCTCTTCGGCAAGACCTAAAAGAGACAACGGATGTTTTGCATATATGGGGCCCGCGTCAAATTCATTCACCATTCGTAGCGCAGTTACCATGGTCTCCTTGTGGCCTCTGACAATCAAGTTCTGAAGAGGACTTCCTCCTCGGCCATAGGGCACGTCAGTCTCATGAAAACAGACGCATTCATACTTTGAGACTATTTCGACAGGAACTTTATCGCTCCAATGGGGAAAGAAGATGTAGCGAGGCTTGATTTCTGTTAGTGTGGCTAGATTCAAGTCAGTCGGTTTCTGGATAAGGTGCCAAACTCCAGGCAACCGGGAGATGGTGGAGTGGAAACATGCAATGTTCCAAGGTCTAATTGTGGCAACAACGTAGTGTTTTGGTTCCATCGTTCTGTTTTCCTCTCCACATTACAGGATAATAGGGAATATGCCTCAATAGTAAAAGTCGAGCCCCAGCCAAACCTTGTCGGAATGGAGTCAATCTACACCCAACGACATACGAATGTCAACTGGGACTTTTTAATCATTTTGCAAGCCATGAATTCGTATCGGGAGGCCAGACGTCTGCCATGACCCAGAATTGACCTTTTGGGGGGCATTGGTGTAAGATTAGACCCGTTTTACAGATCCGATTTGCAAGGTGGCTGTCACTGCTGATGCGAGAACTGTTGGAAAGGTGTCGATTGTCTTTGGATGGTGTATGTTCAAGAAGTTGCGCGAATCAGGTTTGGGCGTGCGGGTTTTCGACTTTTTGGCGAAGGCTCGTTTGGATGGGTTGGCGCTGCGCCTGATCCATGGGGGCGACATGCGTCGTAGCCGGGTGTTTTTCAGGAAGCATGCGCAGCGCGTCGATCATGTGTGCGAAGCGCTGGCGGACGCCGAATCGCGCGAAGTGTTTCGTGCCGCGATAGCGTTCCGCCAAAGCTACGCTCGCAAAAATGCGCCTGCGCATGAGCCGGAGCAGTATTTCCCACGTGATGTTGTGCGGCTTTCCGACCACGAGGTTTTTGTCGATTGCGGCGCGTTCACCGGAGACACGGTTGAAAGGTTTGTTGCGGCTGCCGGCGGGTGTCATGCTGGCATTGTGTGCTTCGAGCCTGATCCGGAAAATTTCAACAGGCTGTCGCGAAACCCTGCAGCTGCGGATGCTGTTCTGGTGAAGGCCGGGGTGTGGAGCGAGGCGGCGACTTTGCGGTTCAGCTCGGGGAAAGGCGCAGGCTCCAAGGTTTCGGATGGCGTGGGCCATGCGAGCCTTGAGGTGAAGGCGATCGATGAGGTGCCGGAATGCGAGGGCGCGACTTTCATCAAGATGGATGTGGAGGGCGCGGAGCTGCATGCATTGCGTGGCGCGGCGCGGACCATCGCGAAGAACAGGCCCGTGCTGGCGGTGAGCATCTACCACAGCGACGAGGACATGCTCGCCATCCCGGAATATCTCATGGGAACGTTGGAGCGGTATGTGTTTCACGTCCGCCATCATTCCCTGAACTGGCAGGACACGGTGATGTATGCCGTGCCGATTGGATGGAGGTGCGCAGAGATGGAATAAGCCTGCCTACGGCGAAGGCTTGAGCTGGAGCCTGGGCGGATTCGCCAGGGGCTTCAAGGCGTAGAGGGACGCGTCCTTTGACACGTAAACCGGGGTGAAATAGTTCTGGTTGGCGAACTTCTGAAGGCCAACGTCGCTTTTGGCGTGTTCGCGGAGAAAATCGGACTCATGGCGTCCGGCGATCACATGCGTGACGCCGAGATGGGAGAAGATGGCGTAGCCAAGCGCCGGATTTGGCGTGGCGAAGCCGTTGACGATCAAGTTGTGGGTTTGCGCGAACCGCGCCGGGTCGGTGGCGAACGTGGCGGCGTCGAAGGTGTCCGCGATCACGGCCCGCGGCAGATAGTAGGTCTGGGGGCGGTAGATGCCGTCGAAGCTCGGAATGCCCTGCACGACGGCGTTGGCGGGGAGTTTGCCGCGGACCTCCTTGGCCATGCGAGCCACGGGGTGGACACGCTCAGGCGGGACGCGGAGAATGTGCCCGCGCAGGCGGCGGACGCTCCAATGGGTCTCGGCGAGGGAGATGAGCAGCGCCAGGGCGACGAGTGCGATTTGCCAGCGGCGCCAGGCCTTCGCCTCCGTCTTCGCCGCGAGCCACTGCGCGGTCAGCGCGATGGCCACGGCCATGCTGGCCTGGTGGGCGTGGTAGCCGAACTCGTTGCAGCCTTGCTTGGCGCGGACGAATGTCGCGAGGAGGAAGGCGAGGCCCCCGAGGACGAAGAAGAAGACGTGGTCGGGTCGCGCCGTCCAGCGCGTCCTTTTCGCCCACAGCAGGAACGCCACCAGGCCGATGGCGTAGATTCCGTATTCGAGGAAGTAGTTGAGCGGAAGGTCGAGGAGCTTCGTCCATGCGTTGACGCCGAGGAACCGTTCGGCGAAGGCGCAGCCGAACCATTCGTGCGGGTATCGGAGGGACTGGACGACGCCGAAGCTCAGTCCGCCCGAGGGGCGTTCCGCGGCGACGAGCAGCTCGCGGATGTAGGGAGCGCCGAGGAGCAGCGCGACGCCCCCGGCGGCCACGGCGCCCAGCGCGGGCCGGTACCGCTTGCGCCAGATGCACGCCAGCACGTAGAGCCCGTAGGCGGGGGCGGCGGCAAGCGTGTAGTAGACCGAGCAGCCCGCCATCATCACCAGCAGCGGCGGCATGACGAACAGCCAGAGCCGCCAGGCGGGCTTTCGGAACAGAAGCAGAACCCAGGCGAGGGAGATGACGAGGGCGACTTCATGTTGCGGGAACCACCAGTGGTGCGTCAGCGGCACGATCACGCGCGAGCCGAACCAGGCGTTCCACTGCTCGTCGCAGAAGGTGAGCTGAATCCAGGTCCAGGGGCGTTTTTCGAGCGCGTTGGCGATTGTGAGGAGCAGGCAGTGGGGAATCCAGTCGAATCCGCCTATGAACGTGCGAAGCCAGGCGGCCCATCGGGCGGCGCGTTCCGAGAAAAGCGCCTGGACGACAATGAAGGGAATGAGCACGCCGAGCGTCGTCACCACGAGGCAGCCTGTGAGAAAGGCGGCGCTGGCGGAGACGCCGCCGGCGTTTGCCAGGATGGCCATCGCGAGATGGAGGAAGTAGTAGTAGCCGAGCGGCTGAGTCCCTTCGGGGAGGAAGAAGACGTTTTTGGGCGGAATTTGAGATTGAAGCTCCGGGATGATGAAGAGGTATTTGCTGTTGTCCTTCAGCGTTCCCGGCCAGTTGTCCGGCGTGATGTAGTGCGAGAGGAAGGTGATGGCCAGGGAGAAGGCGAGGCAGATTGCGAGGGTTGCGATCGTGGCGGCGGAGAACCGCCGAGGGGGGCGTTCGTCTTCTTGCACGGGGGCGCCGATCCCGGCGAGGATGGCGCTTGCGATGGCGAGGGCGCCCAGCACGACGCGCATGAACGTGGGATCGGCGCGGTGGAGGAGCGATCCGGCGAAGTTCATTGCGACGGTGCTGGCGCTGAGGGCGACCAGAACGCCGAGGGCGAAGCGTTCGAGCGGCGCGAGCGCGATTCGCGTGAAGCGCAGCAGCGCATAGCCGGGGAAGATCGCCGCCAGCGCCACCGCAGCGGCCAAGCGAACGGGGACGCAGGGCGTCCAGACGGCGAGGCTGAGCGCCACGGCCGTCGCGACGTAGGCGATCAGGGCGGGGCGGTGGAGGACCGGTTCCCGACGTTCCGCGCTTGCCGCAGCGGGCTGGCGGTCGCGGTTGGGTGGGCGCATGGCGGATTTCCTATTCGGGATTGTATCGGCTGTTGACGACGTGGGGGGTGTTGAGCGTGGGTTCGCATTCCGCCCCGCCGCCGTTCAGCAGGCGGGTGGCGCATTCGTAGCCCTGCATGAAGGCGTGGTCCATGTTGCCCACCTCGTACATCCATGCTCCGAAGCGTCCGCGGCTGTAGATGTCGCGAGTTTCCAGAGCGGCGAGCAGTTCGGGGACGCATGTCTTGCGGCCCAGAAAGGGGGTCGGGTAGCCGTAGGGCACGCGCCGCGTCGTCGTCGAGACGATTTGCGTGGGATCGGGAATCAGACCGTCTTCGACGAGGGCTTTGATGCAGGCCTGGACAAGTCGGGCGGCATCGACGCGCTTGACGGCGCTTTCGGAAACCTCCGCCATGAGCGACCAATGCGGGCCGGGGCCCGGCACATGGGCGGGGCTGTAGTTGCTGAAGACGGTGACGCGGTAGTGGGGGCTGTTGGCGCAGGGGAAGTACATCCAGCACTTGGTCTGGATGTCCGGCGGCGGCGTCCCGGCCAGGCCGATCCCGACCACGTGCGTGGCGGAGGCGCGCAAGGGGATGCATGGCGTCAACGCGGGATCGTTGGCGGACGCGACGAGCTGGTCGAGCGGGATGGTCGAGATGCAGGCATCGTACCCGATGACGCCGCCGTTGTGGAGGCGAACCGTGTGGGCGGTCGCGTCAACGGCCGTGGCTTCCGCCCGGAATCGGATGCGTTCGGGTGGGAGGGTGGCGGCAAGCGCCTTCCAGATCGCCCCTGTGCCGCCGCGATCGGGGAAGCGGAACACGTTGTTGGGCCCCCAGCTTGTGTCGTCGCGCCGCTGTTCGAAGCCCGCCCGGATTCGGGCGATGTCGGGCATGGCCACGCGTTCCCCGATCCAGTCGCAATCCATGTCGTCGAGCGGCCACGCCCAGACTTTGTCGTTGTAGGGGAACATGAAGTGCTCGCAGATTGGAAGCCCGAACGAGCGCAGCAACAGATCCCGGAAGTTGGCCGGCGGCGTTTCGTGGCGAACGTCCGCGGCCGCCTCGATGCCGCGCAGGCAGGCGGCGGCGCTCGCCGGGGGGAGTCGGTGGAGATTGTACTGGAACGGGTACGGGATGAATCGGTCGCCCTGCCAGATCCAGCTTTCGCGCTGGTGCTCCAGCCAGGCGCCCGGATGCGGCCTCGCCGCATTGATGCGCTTGTCGAAGGCCTCGTAATGCGAGAACAGGACGTGTCCGCCATAGTCCCAGGTGAAGCCTTTTCCGTCGACAAACGACGCCGACAGCCCGCCAGGCTCCGCTTCGCGTTCGCAGAGGAGCCAGTCCGCGCCGGCCTCGTGGAGGCGGATCGCGGCGCCCAGCCCGGCGGGCCCCGCGCCCAGTATCAGATGTCGTGTTTTCATCAGGGTTTGCTCCGGCGGTGGGCGATGGTTTGCGAGAATGCCTTGAATGCCTTCTTCCAGAGACTGAACTTCGTCAGCGAGACCGTCCCCGTGCGCCGGGGACGGTAGGCGACGGGGAGGTTTTGGATGCGCAGGCCGTGCAACGCAAAAAGTCCAGAGAGAATGACGTTGGGCGCGAACGTGTCGTCGTCCAGCTTCGGCAGCAACGGCGCGAGCGCGGAGGCGCGCATCAGGCGGAACGGGCAGTTCACGTCGCGGACGCCGCTGCGATAGAGCGTGCGCACCGTCCAGCGGCTGGCCGCGCTGATGATTTTCCGCGCAAGGGGCTGTGCACGGTTTTGCCGGATGCCGACGATGACGTCCGCGTCGTCGCGCCGATGCCAAAACGCCGGAAAATCGTCGGGCGGGATTTCGTCGTCGCTGTCGCATTGGAAGACCCAGTCGGAGTCCTCGACGGCCTTCCGGCATCCCATGAGAATGGTGGGGCCGTGGCCGGAGTTGGCCTTGTCGATCACCTCGACTCCGGGCCGCCCGCGAAACGGGTCAAGCGCCCGGGCGGTGCCATCGCGCGATCCGTCGTTGATCACGAGCAGCCGGAACGCGGGAGCCGTCGCCTGAAGTTGTTCCAGCCACGCGGCCACGACCGAGCCGATGCATTCCGCTTCGTTGTAGACCGGCATCACCATTGTCAAGTTGTAGCGCATGTGGATCTCCGCTGATTCTACGCATTCTGGATTTGACGCAATCTCTGATCTCTGCTTGAAATTTAGACAATGGTCAATAGGTTATATCAAAGCCGGGCTTGTGTCAACTTCTCCGCGTCGAAACGGAGGGAAACTTGAACTCCGACACTGGAAACTGGGCCGGGCGGCCTGCGCCGAATGTTTTTCAACCACTGAAACACGGAACACAAAGAGGCGGCAACCGGGGTCTGGGGTGTCCTCAGCGGAAACTTTCCACTTCTCACTTCTCGCTAAAAGAGGGCTGTCCCCAAAGGCATTGAACGGCGAACGGGTGCGGGAACGCCAGCCTTGCTTTGACGTTTGCGTGAAGACGGTGTATCATTCTGCGGGAAAGAAATGAAAAACCAGAAACGAATCGAACGAATTTTTGCCCGGCGGGCGTTCGGGATCAAGCCCGGCCTTGAGACGACGCTTGCGCTGCTCGAGCGCCTCGACCATCCCGAGCGCGGCCTGGCCGTGGTCCACATCGCCGGGACGAACGGCAAGGGCTCGGTCGCGGCGCTGATCGCGTCGGTGCTGACGGCGGCGGGCTTCAAGTCGGGGCTCTACACGTCGCCGCATCTGGTGAGGCTCAACGAGCGGTTCAAGATCGACGGGGTCGAGGTCCCGGACGACGAGCTCCATCCGCTGCTTGAAGAGGTCGAGACGGCCGCGTTGCGCGTCGAGCTCGACGGCGGCGCCCCGCCGACGTTTTTCGAGTGCATGACGGCGCTGGCGCTGCTTTGGTTTTCGCGGCAGGGCGTGCACATCGCCACGGTCGAAACGGGGATGGGCGGGCGGCTCGACGCCACGAACGTGCTGCGCCCGCTCGTCAGCGTCATCACGCGCATCGGCCTCGACCACACGGTGTTCCTGGGCGACACGCTGGAGAAGATCGCCTTGGAGAAGGCGGGCATCGTGAAATTCGCCGCGCCGGTCGTCTGCGGCGCGATGCCGGACGAGGCGCTTGCGGCGATCGCGGCGACGGCGAAGACGCGCGGGTCGCGTCTGGTGCGCGCGGACGAGACGGTGTCGGTGCGCCGCCTTTCGGGCGACCTGCATGTGCAGCGGCTCGCGGTGGCGAGCGCGGAGGAAGACTATGGCGCCGTGCCGCTGGCGTTGGCGGCGTCGTACCAGGTCGAGAACGTCGCCACGGCCGTGGCGGCGATCGAGGCGGCGGGGGAGGCGCTGTCGTTTCCGTTTGATCGCAAGACGGTCGCCAGGGGGCTGGCGTCGGCGGAGTGGCCCGGCCGCTTCCAGTGTGTTGGCGGCCAGCCGGACGTGCTGGTCGACGGCGCGCACAATCCCGACGGCGCGGCGGCGCTCGTGCGCGCGCTGCGCGACGCGGGCTGCGGGCGGCGATTGCGCTTCGTGGCGGGGCAGTGTTCGGACAAGGACGCGGAAGGGTTCTTCCGCGTGATCGCGCCGGTCTGCGGCAGGGTGTGGACCGTGCCGTTGAGCAACCCGCGATCGACGGCGCCGGAGGCGCTGGCGGCGGTTGCGCGGCGGCACGGCCTTGAGGCCGTGCCTTGCGCGAGCCTTGAAGAAGGGCTGGCGTCGGCGAAGGCCGATGCGCTTGCGGCGGGGGAGACGGTCGTGGTGTGCGGCTCCCTTTTCCTCGTGGGCGAGGCGCTGGAGGCTATTCGATGATTTCGTCCGGGTGGTCCGGCGGGATTTCGAGGTAGCGGGCGGTGGCGGCGCCGATCCGGGCGAAGACGGGCGCGGCGACGGTGCCGCCGTGGTATCTGGGTTTGGGGGCTTCGAGCGCGACGAGGATGCAGATGCGTGGATCGCGCGCGGGGAAGAAGCCGACGAACGAGGCGGTGTAGTCCGTGGCCGAGTAGCCGCCCGGGACGGCCATCTGCGCCGTGCCCGTCTTGCCGGCGACTTCGTAGCCGGGGAAGCGCGCGCGGCGGCCGGTGCCGCCCCGCCGGGTGACGGTGCAGAGCATGAAGACGAGGTCGGAGGCGGTCTTTTCGGTGATGGGTCGGCCGATGGGGGTCGGCTTGGCCTGGCGGATCGTCCTGCCGTCGGAGCCGACGATTTTCGAGACGATGTGGGGCTGCATGAGCACGCCCTTGTTGGCGATGGCGGCGTAGGCGTTGACCATCTGGATGCCGGTGACGGCGATGCCCTGGCCGATTGCGATGCGGATGGACTGGAGCTCGGACCACTTCTGGGCCGGCGTCATGATGCCGGTGCCTTCGCCGGGGAGGTCGATGCAGGTCTTGCGGCCGAAGCCGAATTCCTTGAGGTACGATTCCATTGTGTAGCGGCCAAGCGCCATGGCGACGCGGGAGGCGCCGCGGTTGCTCGATTTTTGCGTGGCGACGGTGAGCGTGATGTCGCCGCGGACATGGTCGCTGAGGAGGCGCCCGGCGTAGGGGACGTTGTCGCAGTTGACGAGCGAGTTGGTGCGGAACGCGCCTTCGTTGATGCCGGCGGCGAAGGTGATGCCCTTCATTGTCGAGCCGGGCTCGTAGTTGGTGAAGATGGCGCGGTTCCACTTGCTGAGGGGATCGGCTTTGCCGTAGCGGGCCGGATCGAAATTGGGCCGCGAGGCCATGGCGAGGATGTCGCCGGTTTTGACGTCCATCACGATCGTCCAGGCGGCCTGGGCGGCGGTCTCGGCCATGGCGTCGTCGAGGGCGGTTTCGGCGAAGTGCTGGATGTTCTGGTCGAGGGTGAGGAAGACGTCGGCGCCATCGACGGGCGGGATGTGGAGGTCGCGCTTCGAGGGGATTTCGCGGCGGGTGTTGTCCTTGAAGCTGTGGATGAAGCCGTGTTTGCCGGCGAGATGCTCTTCGAGGGTCATTTCAAGGCCGTCGGCGCCGACGCCTTCGGCGTTGACGACGCCGATGATGTGGCACATTTGGCTTCCGAGCGGATAGATGCGCCTGGAGACTTCGTTGCAGCCGATGCAACGGGCGAGCAGCGGATCGGCCTTGATCCGGCGGCAGACGTCCTCGTCGACGATCTCGCCGAAGACGTTGTAGCGTCCCTGGGTCTTGGCGATCGCTTCGAAGAGCCGTTTTTCGTCGAAGGCGTTGAGCGCGGCGAGGCGCTGGTAGATGTCGGCGCGGGTGTCGTCGGTGATTTCGTGGGAGTCGGCGTAGACGATCCAGGAGGCGACGGAGATGGCGAGCGGGTGGTCCATGCCATGGCGGTCGTAGATGGCGCCGCGCCGTGCGCGAGGTTCGGCGAAGTATTCGATCTGGCGGTTGCTGGAGACGGCAGGCTGGGAGCGTGGGGCCACGACCTGCATCTGGTAGAGCGTGCAGACGACGGCGCCGAACAGCCCCGAGGTGGCGAGCGCGCTGAGGATGATCCACGTGCGCCCCTGGAACAGGCAGGCGATGTAGGCGCGATGAAGCGGCTCCGCGACACGCCTGAGCGCTTGCCAGAGCGCGGAGGCGGCCTGCGGGAGCGGGTTCCGTCGTGGGGCTGTCCGGCGGGGCTGCTCGAAGGGGGCGTCCATGCTTCGCTCCCGGCCGCGGCGCTAGTTGGAGGCGACGACCGTGGTTTCGCCGCCGCCGCCCATGCGGGCGCGGCCGGACATGGCGACGCGCTGGCCGCTGTTCGGGGTGCTCATCGCCATGCCGTGCCGGTGCAGGCGGCGTTCCAGGTTGGCGGGGGTCTGCATGGCCTTCCACTTGGACACTTCAAGATGGAGCTCGTTGGCCAGCATCGTCTGCTTGTCTTCCAGCGAACCAATTTCGATCTTGATGGCGCTGCAACTGTTGTAGGTGATCGCATAGGCGACGAGGAGGATCACCGGCACGATGAGCACGAGCGCGAACGTCGTGGGCACGGACCATGTGTAGACCTTGTCGCTCCACAGGCGGTTCCCCTTGAGCTTGGGGCGTCTTCTGAAATTGTCTTTGCGCTTCATGGCAGGTTCCTGAATTAAGAAGGTGTTGGGATTCGGCGCGCGGCGCGAAGCCTTGCGGAACGCGCGCGGGGGTTGTTTGAAATTTCGGATTCGTCCGGAACGACCGGTTTGCGGAAGAGGCGGGCGAGGGCGGGTTCGCGGCCTTCCCACCGGGCGCCGCCTTGCTGAAGCGAGATGCGGCGCCCTTCGTGCGCGGCGATCGTCTGCTTGGCGATTCGGTCTTCGAGACTGTGAAAGGTGATGACGGCGAGGCGTCCGTCTTCGGCAAGGAGGGAGATGGCCGCTTCGATGCCATCGCGAACTTGCTCCATCTCGCGGTTGACCGCGATGCGCAGCGCCTGGAAGGTGCGGGTGGCCGGGTGGCGTCGGGCGCCGCGGCGGCCGCCGACGGCTTTTTCGACGATGTCGGCGAGGCGGGCGGTGGTGCGGATGGGCGCCTTGACGTGGGCGGCCATGATGGCCTTGGCGATGCGCGCGGCCGCCGGTTCCTCGCCGAAGTCGCGCAGGATGGCGGCGAGCGGGCGCCAGTCGCCTTGGAAGCTGTCGAGCAGGTCGCTGGCGGAGGGGCCGCTGCCGGCGTCCATTCGCATGTCGAGCGGGCCGTCGTCGAGGAAGCTGAAGCCGCGCTCGGGGTCGTCGAGCTGGAAGGAGGAGACGCCGAGGTCGAGCAAGATGCCGTCGGCGGAGCCGAAGCCGCCGGCCTGCACCACGGAGCGCATCGCCGCGAAGTCCGAATGGACGCACGTGCAACGCGCGCCGAAGCGCGCGAGCCGTTCGCGGCAGCGGTCGATGGCGGCGCGGTCGCGGTCGATGCCCAGGAGCGTGGAGTCGGGCGAAGACGCGTCGAGAATGGCCTCCGCATGCCCGCCGCCGCCCAGCGTCCCGTCGATGTAGAAGCCGCCGGGGCGGGGCGCGAGCGCGTCAAGCGTCTGCTGGAGCATGACCGGTTCATGCGTCATCGTCGTCGTCCTTTCTCAAGCCGACCTTCTTGAGGAACTTGGGCTGCGCGAGGATCTCGCCGATGACCTGGGACTCGGAGCCATCGATCGCCGGGCGGTTTTCGAGCGCCCAGAGCTCGATGTGGAAGCCTGCGCCGATGAAGACGACCTGCTCCGTGAGCTCGGCGAACGCCAGCAGCGAGTCCTTGATGCGGATGCGGTTCTGGCTGTCGACGCTGACGCATTCGATGAGTTCGCCGAGGTTGCTGAGGAAGGTGGAGAGGGCGGGGTTGGTCAGGGAGGCATCGCGCATGGCATCGGTGCGCCGGTCGAATTCGGAAGGGCTGAAGACCTCGATGCAATTGCGTTGCGTGAGGCTGGGCATGACGTAGACTTCTTCCGGCCGACCCATCCGTTCAAACCAGTTTGTGGGGATCGTCAGGCGTTTTTTGGGGTCCAAACGATGGTCCGCGCGCCCGAACATCGGCTTGGCAGCCTGCGGTCGCACGTCGGCTTCGTTCTGGATTGTGATGGGTTTTTCTGACATTTCATCCCCTTTGATGACACTATTAGACACTTTGTGACACCAAAAGTAAAGCATAAAATGCAAGTCATGCCTCGCTTGCTCTGTTCGGCTCTCTGTGCCATAATCAAATCGAAAGCGGAGTTCAAAATTGGAAAGGTCAACATCCATGAATGGCAACGGTTCTTGCGGGGAGCGCCCCGGATTGTCCACGGCAGATGCTTCTGCCCAGGCGTTGGCGGGCGTCCAGTGGCCGGTGGTTCGCCATTTCGATGGCGATCACCTGCTGCGCGTCGCCTTGCCAATGGGCGGCATCGGCACGGGGACGATCTCGCTCAGTGGGCGCGGCGAGATCGTCAACTGGGAGATCATGAATCGTGCGAACAAAGGGGTTGTCGGCGATGAATGCCAGGGCGATTCCCGGACGTTCTTCGCAATCAATGTCAAGGGGACGTCCGGTTCGACGGCGGCGATGCTTGCGGGGCCGCTTCACCCGACCGAGCATTACCATGCCGAAGGGCAGCCCGTGCCCCAGGCGGGCCTGCCGCGATTCCGGGAGGCGAGCTTCGACGGGGCGTTTCCGTTCGGCGTGGTCCATCTCGCCGATCGCGATCTGCCGGTCAAGGTTGACATCCGGGGCTTCTCGCCGTTCATCCCTGGCGACAGCGCGGACAGTTCGCTGCCGGTCGCGTCGCTGGAATATGTCGTCGAAAATGCATCTTCCGAAGCCCTCGAGGTCTCGATCGGCGCGTTTTTGCGCAACATCGTCGGCAACGACGGTGCGCCGAAGGGGTGGACGTGGAAGAGCCTCGCCCACACCGAGACCCCAGAGGGCGGACGCACCGTGTTCCGGGAAGGCGGCGGTTTGCGTGGCCTCCTGTGCTTGTCGGACGGCGTGGAGCCCACGAGCTCGGCGTGGGGCTCCTTCGCCCTCGTGACGCCGGATCGGGACGGTGCGCTTTCGTGGCGAGAGACTGGCCCTGAAAACGTCTGGAACCAGACGATTCTCGCTTTTTGGGACGATTTTACCGGCGACGGCGAGCTGTCGCCGGGACCGACCGGCCCCAAGGCCGTTCCGCATGGTGGGCTCTGTCTCAAGAAGATCGTTCCCGCGGGTGGCAAAGTCTCGTACCGTTTCGCGTTCACCTGGAACTTTCCCAATCGCCGTGCCTGGGTCGATGCGCTGGTGGGGAACTGGTATTCCCGGCATTACACCGACGCCTGGGACGCCGCGCAGAAGATTGTGCATCGGCTCCCGGAGCTCGAGGCGCGAACGCTCGCGTTCGTGGGCGACACGCTCGCGATCGACGCGCCGGACGTCATCAAGGAAGCCGCGCTTTCGAACTTGGCCGTCCTCAAGAGCCAGACGACATTCCGCATTGCGAGCGGCCATCTCTGCGGCTGGGAAGGCATCTTCGACCACATCGGATCCTGTCCGGGCTCTTGCACGCATGTCTGGAACTACGAGAACGCCGTCGCCTGCCTGTTCCCCGATCTCTCGCGATCGATGCGCGACGTCGAATTCAATTCGGCGCTCGATCCCGAGACGGGACGCATGGATTTCCGCGCCGAGCTTCCGCTCGGCAGCCCCCGCAACGGCCGGACGGCCGCAGACGGGCAGATGGGCTGCATCATGAAGGCCTATCGCGACTGGCGGATCTGCGGCGACGACGCCTGGCTTCGTTCCCTGTGGCCCCAGGTCAAAAAAGCGCTCGCCTTCGCCTGGAGCGAAGGCAGTTGGGACGCCGACCAGGACGGCCTCATGGAAGGCAGCCAGCACAACACGATGGACGTCAACTACATCGGCCCGAATCCCCAGATGGGGTTCTGGTACCTCGGTGCGCTCCGCGCGGGCGAGGAGATGGCCAAGGCGATGAAGGACGACGATTTTGCCGCGACGTGTCGACGCCTCTTCGACAAGGGGTCTGCGGCGATTGACGCGAAGCTCTTCAACGGCGATTATTACGAGCAGATCATACCCGAAGGATCGGAAGACGTCCCGTTCCAGCTCGGCAAGGGGTGCCTGGTCGACCAGCTCGTCGGCCAGCAGATGGCGCACCTGTGGGATCTCGGCGATCTGGCGTCGCCTGCGAACGTCAAGACGACCTGCCGTTCGATCATGAAGTGGAACTTTCTTGAGAACTTCTCCCGTCATTTCACCAACATGCGCGTCTTCTGCACGGGCCAGGAGGCGGGGCTGCTCATGGCGAGCTGGCCCCGGGGACGGCAGAAGATCCCGTTCCCGTATTTCGGCGAGGTGATGACGGGGTTCGAGTATGTCGCCGCCGCCGAGATGATTTTCCAGGGGATGGATGCGGAAGCCGTGAAGGTGATCCATGCGATTCGCAGCCGGCATGACGGCCTCAAGCGCAATCCGTTCAGCGAACCGGAATGCGGCCACCACTACGCACGTTCGATGGCGAGTTGGAACTGTCTGCTGGCCTGGCAAAGAATGCACCCGGCTTGTACGGGATAGACAAGGGATTCGCGGCGGGTGTGCGTCAACATCGCTGCCGCACGCCAAGGGGGCTGGGGCCTGGGGCATGGCGCGGGTGTGTGGGTGTCAAAAAAGTAACAGGCAAATCCGGCATTGCCCATGTCATGCGCATTGAAAGGGAGTTTGGTGCAGTGCCTTCACTGCAATCGAGCCGTGCCTTGCATCGTCGCCGTCCCTTTCTGATTTTGGAAGCGTGTTTTCATTGCCATGCCCCTCCCTGCACGCCTCCGTGCCTGTTTAGCGAGGAGTGAGAAGCGAGAAGAGCGTAGTTCAGGCCGGGGACACCCCAGACCCCGTTTTTAGACA
>JBMNOD010000134.1:0-2644 GCA_050942875.1 Kiritimatiellia bacterium | reverse complement strand
TAATCCATGCAACGTTCACATTCGGGGACTTACGATAGCTTCAAACGAATTTGACAAGACCTTTGGAAAGGATGTTGGCGATGTTGTCGTATGGTCTATCGGTAGAAATGAAATTGACGAACTAGGGCAAGGAGATGATATCATCAACTCCAGCGCTAAAAAGTCGAAGAGTGGAAATCACGGAGGTTGCACCTTGTCTCAACCACTGGCTCGATGAAACAATGAATTCTTACCCAATGCAATCTCAAGGCATCCAAGATGTCATACACGGCACGACGCTTTACGCGGCACTGTTTTCGCAATCTTCAAGTGAAATGCATGCATGTCAGATAAACGCCTACGACGGCGCGACCTCGCGCCTGGTTCGCTCGGAGACGACCGGCAGCCCGCCTGTGACGTACATTTACGACGACCTCAAAAACCGTGTGGCGACGGTTCGCAACGACACCGCCGCCTGGTCGGAAACAAGCTATGCGACCATCGGCAATGAAATCTGGAAAATCGAAACGCAATCCCGCGTGACGGATGGCGTGACAAACGGCGTGACCGTCATGCGAAGCCAGTTGACGGGGCTGTCCAACGCCTTGCGGAGCCGCACGGTGTTCATCGACCCGAACGGTTCGATCACGACGGAAGAGAGCGTGTTTGATGCGTCAACGCAGCAATTGACGACGAGGGTCTGGACTGACGACGCCACGCCGAACGTCACCGTTTCCAAGTTTGGGCATGCAATCTGCGAGATCAATGCCGACGAACGAACCGAATCCTGCTTCGACCCTCATGGACGCGCTTTCTTCCGCACAACCTGCCATCCGGTTTCCAACGCGCACCTCTACGACTATTGGGCGGATTTCGACGCCTCGGGCAACATCGTCCACCATGAATTGTACGACGGAAGCGTCTTCATCACCGGACAGTCCACATACGACGCCTGGAACCGCGAGACGAGCCGCACGGACGCGGAGGGCGAGACCGTCCATGCAGCCTATGACATCGCCGGACGTCCGGTTGCCGTTGACGGCGCGACCTATCCGATCAGAACCCGTTACGACACCGCCGGGCGAAAGACCGGCAGCCTGGCGACCCGCGACGACAAAGCCACATGGGACGAAACGCAGTGGAACTACGACCCGCGCACGGGGCTGGTCACCAACAAGGTCTATGCGAACTCGACGACGGTCGGGCATTCGTACCTGGCAAACGGTCTGCCGGAGCGCACCACCTGGGCGCGCGGCGCGTGGAAGGAACTCCGCTACGACGACAGGAACCAGGTCTCATCCAACCTCTACGCTTCGGTCGCGACGCCAAGCGTCCATCGCACTTATGCGAAATCCGGCAGAATCGCCAGCGCCACGGATGCCGCGGGGACGGACTATCGATACGCCTACAACGACAACCTGACATTGACCAACGAAACGGTCGTCATCGAGGGGCGGGTCTTTGAGATCGACCGCGCGGTTGACGACCGCCAGCGCGAAGTTCGCACATCGGTCGCGTCGAGCAATGCAATCCATGCCGCGACCACGCGAATCTTCGATTCCGAGGGACGGCTTGCCGGGCTTGCCCTGACCAACGCTCAGAAACGCGGCGTTTCCGTCGTCTACGGATATGACGGCTCCTATCTGACCAACAGCACGACCACGCTTCCGAACGGCTCGACATTCCGTCATGCGTTGAGCCGGAACGCATCGCGCCGGGCGCTGGTCAACCGCCACGACTACGCCTTCAACGGGAGTCCGCTCCTCTGGCACGCCTGCGAACACGACCTGCTCGGGCGCGTCTCCAGCACGATGGACTCGACGTCCGTCGCGCGGGATTATCTTTACAACGCCCGCTCCGAGGTCGTTGCCGCCAGCATCGGGACGAACGAATACGGCTACGCTTTCGACACCATCGGGAACCGCCGAACCGCCACGGAAAACGACGCCGCCACCATCTACTCGGCAAACAGCCTCAACCAGTACACGCAAGTCGACCAGACGGCGCTGTCCTACGACGCCGACGGGAACCTCCTCGGCGACGGCGCGATGCAGTATGCGTACGACGACGAAAACCGGCTCGTTTCCGCCGCCCCGGCGAATCCGACGAACGCCGTCCGTGTCGTCAACCGATACGACTACCGCCATCGACGGGTTCAAAAACGAGTCGAGCGCTTTTCGGGCGGCGTCTGGCAGGTTCAGCGGACGCACACGTTCGTCCATGACGGATGGAACCCTGTCGTCGAGCGGATTGACGCCGCGGACGGGACTTCCCGGACGATTGAATATTTTTGGGGCAACGATCTTTCCGGAACGCCGCAAGGAGCCGGAGGGATAGGCGGCTTGCTGGCGGTCAGCGTGGACGGTTTGTTCTATGTTCCCTGCTACGACCACAACGGCAATGTCATCGCCTACATCGACGAAGCGGGAACGCCTGTCGCCCGGTATGCCTACGACCCCTTCGGCAACACGATCGAGCAAACCGGAGCGCTCGCCGACACGTTCGCCCTCCGATTCAGCACCAAGCACTTCGATGCCGAAACGGGCCTGTATTACTACGGACGCCGTTTCTACAAGCCCGGCCTAGGCCGCTGGCTCAACCGCGACCCCATCGAGGAGGACGGCGGGGCGAATCTGTATGCCTTCTGCGGGAATGATGGGGTGAA
>JBMNOD010000133.1:0-2705 GCA_050942875.1 Kiritimatiellia bacterium | reverse complement strand
CATCGTGCAGGTCTCGCCCGTGCGCCAGGTCCCTCCTTGCAGCGGCGGCCATTCCTCGAGCGCCGTGTCGCCCTGCACATTCGCCTGCCAGACTCCATCCACCATCGCATTGAGCTCGATCAGATGCCTGGCGCCGTCCTCCTTGCCGGGGAACTCGGTGAGACACAGCAGCCAGTAGTTCTTCGCATCCCAGTAAACGGCAAGTCCCATCGTCTTCCAGTTGGAGCCCGTCGCGCCGAGCGGCGTGACCTTGGCCTCCAGCGTCACCGTCCTGCCGTAGGGAACATCCGCCGGCGCGGCCGCGGCCTGCCGGACGTCCCCGCATTGAAGCCCCCCTTTTTGCACGATCCACCCCCCTTGCGTGAACCAGGCCTGCGAGGGCGGCATCCCCTCGCGATACGCGCTGAAATCATCCTTGAACGAAACGGGGGCGGCACTGGCGGCGCTGGCGAACAGGATGGCGAGCAGAGAGGCGAGCAGGCGCGTGCAATGACGATTCATGGCAAACGTCATTCCATCAGCGAACCACGAACGTGGTGCCGTGGTCCCTCAGGGTCAGCGTCAGCTTCTTCGCCACAGGATCGAAGTTGAACTTCCAGCGGGCGGTGTCCACCGAGGGATCGAAGGCGAAATCGCATCCTTGAGACTGAACCAGCGCGCTGGTGTACTGAAGAACGGTGTACGTGCCGGGCTTCGCGTCCTTTGCATTGTCCGGAATCAGCGTCACAGGCGAGAGGACCTCGAAGTAGCCGTTGACCGTCACGGGGTTGAGCCCCTTTGCATCGATCGTGGCTTTGATCGTGGGGTCGTTGCGCAGATAGAGGTTCCCCTGGAATTTTCGCTCGCCCGTGCCGCCGCCGCAGATGTGAAGCGTGCCGCGGGAGTCCGTGTCCTCCGCTCCGATCGCCGTCTCGCCGAGGAACGTCGCGTTCATCTCGCCGCCCAGGAGCAGCGTGCCGCGCCCCTGCCGACCCAGCAGGTTCCCGTTGCCGACGAACACGAAGTTGCCAAACGTGGCCGTGCCGCCCAGCAGCTCCAGACGTCCGCGCCCGCCGCCGACCCCCAGCCTCGTGAAGCCGTCGTTCCGCAGCGTGCCGCCCGTCATGCGGTAAACCGATTCGACGCCAAAATTGTAGGCGTCCTTGTTCTGGGACGGAAGATGGATGTTGTTTTTCACATAGACGCTGCCGCCCGACTGCTCGAAGGCGCCGAAACCACCATGCCCCACGCGCAAGATGTTTGAAACGGAAAGGGAACCGCCCTCCAGGACGCAGCGGGCGACGGCGTTGCTCTTGCTGGCGAGGTTGAAGATGGGCGTCGTCAGCGCCCCGTTCTTCTGCGTCAGGGTCGCGACGCTGCCATTGCCGCTGGAAAGGTAGATTTCGCCGGAGGTGGCGAACGTCGTGTCCGCGCCGTCGAACAAGGCGTCGACAACGCTGTAGGCGCCAAGCCCGAAAACGACGCCGCCATTGCCGACCCGGACGGTGCCGCCGGTCTGGCTCCAGTTGCAGCTCCCGTTCTGCCCGGCAAAGAGCTTGTTCGAGACGACGAGCGTCCCGCCGGAAATGTCGGCGCTGCCCTGGCTCGGAACGGTGCCGTCCACGCCGGATCCAAGGGTCAGCGTGTTCCCGATCGAGGCGAAGCCGCCCGACTGCCGATAGGCCGCCCTGCCCATCCAGTGGCCGATGTTGCGGCCAATCCACATCGAGCCGCCGGAAACGTCGACCGTGCCGGACGCCGTCGGATTGTTGCCGGGGATGAGATCGCCGACCGTGCGCAAGGTGCCGGATTTCATGCGGAGAACGCCGTTTCCGTTTTCGCCAAGCTTGATGTTGTAGTCAACCGTGGGCGCCACGGAGACCGCGGCGCCGGCGATCTCGACCACGCCGGTGGCGTTGAGCTGCTGGCCGCAGGTGATGCCCCGGCCGTAGGTGACGGTGCCGCCGGAGAAACGAAGCCCCCCTTGAGCATTCTGGGAGTTCGCAACGGTGCTGGCCAGCGTCGTGAGGTCGGACTGGACGTCCAGCCATCCGGAATCGCCCGCGCCCCAGCCCAGATGCAGGAAGGTGACGTCGGCCGTCTCCGTTGCGCTGTGGAGGATGGCGGGCGATGTCTCGCTCGTCTTCTTGTCCGCCGCCATGGCGGAATTGTTGATGTAAGTCCAATCCGAGGGAAGCGGGAGCGTGTTTCCACTCCAGTTCAACGGATTGAACCACAGATAGTCGCCGGTGGCGTTGTTGAAATTGGCGTCCGCCAACGCCAAGGGTGCGGCAAGCGCCCCCAGGACGATCGCCGGAATCGCGAAACAGGCGCTGCGCAATGGTTTCATGGTTTCATCCCCTGGTTTCCAGTTCTGCTCTTATATCCAATCTCCGGATGCGAAACGGAGTCGAACGCATCGCCGGGATCCTTCATCTCGCGGGACGGCGCCTTGAGCCGGACCATCGGCGCATCCGGCCGATCCCGCACGACGCTGCCCCGGTCGTTGACCGTGACCACGCCGTCGCGGCGCATGCCATGGCCCTTCGCGCTTGGCGAAATGATGCAGCGCTCCAGGTTGAGCGTGGAGGCCTGGTCGTCCGTCCTGCTCTCGACCGACACCGGCACGCGGTCCTCCCACGCCGTGCAGCGATCGAGCGTCGCCTCGCCCCCCGCCTGAATCCAGAACCCCACGTCGTGCCCCCGGTCGCCGTAGTCGATCGAGT
>JBMNOD010000011.1:0-62025 GCA_050942875.1 Kiritimatiellia bacterium | reverse complement strand
CAGGTCTCGAAGAAGGCGGGCCAGTCGTACTGCTGGCGCTTGCCGTTCGGGCCTTCGCCGCAGGCGCCATCGAACCAGATTTCGCCGAGTTCGCCGTACTGGGTGAGCAGCTCGTCGAGCTGGGCCAGGTAGAAGGCGTTGTAGGCGGCGGAGTCGCCGTAGGTGGGTTCGTGGCGATCCCATGGGCTGAGGTAGAGTCCGGGCGAGAGGTCGTGGCGGCGGCAGGCGTCCACGAATTCGCGGACGACGTCGCCCTTGCCCTCCTTCCAGGGCGAGGACTTGACGGAGTAGTCGGTGAAGGCGCTTGGCCAGAGGCAGAAGCCGTCGTGGTGCTTGGCGGTGAGCACCATGGCCTTTGCGCCCGCCGCCTGGGCGGCGGCGGCCCACTGGTCGGCGTCGAGGGCGGCGGGGTTGAAGACGGAGGCCGGCGCCTGGCCGTCGCCCCATTCGCGGTTGGTGAAGGTGTTGGTGCCGAAATGGACGAAGATCGCGAAGGCGCGGTCGTGCCAGGCGAGCTGGGCGGGGGAGGGCGTCGGGGCGAGGGGCGAAAGGGTGCTTGGAACGGCGATTTTCATGGTCTTCCTTTTGGGGTTGTTCAATGGGGGATGGCGCGAGCCTCAGGCCTTCGGCTGCGGACGCCGCCTGGCGGCGGGGCGGCCTTTGCCGGCTTTCGGCCTGGACGCCGGCCTGGCGCCGGCGGCGTCGTCGGATTTGGCGCGCGAGCCGGGGCGGGTGCGTTTGCGGAACTGGAGCCGGACGACGACGCCTTCGAGGCCGAATTCGCGCCGGAGGGTGTTGACGATGAACTGGCTGTAGTTGCCGGGGAGGCGGCGGGGGTCGTTGATGAAGATGCGCACGATGATCGGGTTGACGCCCACTTGCGTGGCGTAGTACATCCGCAGCGGACGCCCGGCCTTGTTCGGGACGCCGATCGACTGGTAGGCTTTCTCCAGGACGCGGTTGAGGATGCCGGTGGGCAGCGTGGCGCGGGATTGCGCCGCGACGTGCTCGATGGCGGCGAGCACCTTGTCCACGTTGTAGCCGGTCGCGGCGGACATGTAGACGACGGGGCAGTAGGCCATGAACTTGATGTCGTAGGCGAGCTTTTCGGAAAACTCCTTTTCGCCCTCCTCCGCGAGATCCCACTTGTTGACGGCGATCACGCACCCCTTGCCGTGCTCGACGACGAGGCTGGCGAGCTGCTTGTCGAGCAGGCCCACGCCGCGCGTGGCGTCGAGCATGAGCACGACGATGTCGGCGCGGGCGATGCTCTCCTCCATGCGCATGCGGCTGTAGCGCTCGACGGCGGTGTCGATGCGCGTTTCGCGGCGCGCGCCGGCGGTGTCGATGAGCGTGTAGCGGCGGCCTTCCACGGAGAAGGGCACGTCGATGCTGTCGCGCGTCGTGCCCGGGACGTCCGAGACGAGCACGCGTTCGGCGCGCAGGAGCTTGTTGACGAACGAGGACTTGCCGGCGTTGGGGCGGCCGACGATGGCGACGCACAGGTCGTTCTTGAGGTCGTCGGGGCCGGCGCCGTACTCCTCGACCTGCGGGGGGAGGCGATGGAGCACGTCTTCCAGCAGGCGGTCGAAGCCGCGTCCGTGGAGGGCGGAAATCGGGAAGACGGGGAAGCCGAGCCCGGCGAAGTCGGCGGCGGCGTCGTCGAACTCCGGCGCGTCCGCCTTGTTCGCCGCCAGGAGCACGTCCGCGCCGGCGCGGCGCAGGATGGCGGCGACCTCCTGGTCCATCGGCGAAAGGCCGGCCTGGACGTCCACGACGAAGACGACGACGGCGGCATCGACGAGCGCGGCTTCGGCCTGGACGCGGATGCCGGCGTCGATGCGGTCGTGGATCCGCTCGTTGTCGATGTTCATGATGCCGCCGGTGTCGATGAGCGTGAAGCGCTGGTCGCCCCAGTACACTTCGCGCATCAGGCGGTCGCGCGTGACGCCCGCCTCGGCGTGGACGATGGCGATGCGCTGGCGCGCAATGCGGTTGAAGACGGCCGATTTGCCGACGTTCGGCCGCCCGACGATGGCGACGACGCGGCCTTTCGCCGCATCCGCAGGGATGTCCGTTGTCAATTCCATGGTGTCAAGCCTCTGCGCTTCGTTGTGGAGGAGAAGAGGGGAGGGGGGGGACGCGGCTCGCGCTAGCCGGCGGTCTCCGCCGCCTTGCGGAGGCGGTCGCAGACGCGCTTCCGGCCGATGAGCACGAGCATTTCGAAGAGCCCCGGGCCGTCGGGGATGCCGGACACGGCGACGCGGATCGGGTGCACGACGGCGCCGAGGCCGCCGAGCGCCTCGCTCTTGGCGTGGACGACCTGCTCGACCGCCTCCCGGGTGAATTCGGGGAGCGCCTCGAAGGCGTCGGCCATGTCGCGCAGGAGCGCGCCGACGCCCGCCGGGGCGAGGCGCTTCTGGACGGCCGCGTCGTCGAAGGGGTAGTCGTCGGTGAAGAAGTAGATGCAGTTGGCGGGGATGTCGGCATACGTCTTGGTGCGCGGCTGGACGGGGTCGAGCACGGCGTCGAGGTCGCCCGAGAGCGGCGCGGCCGGCAGGCCGGCGGCCTCCAGGCGGGCGAGGAACTCGCGCTTGAAGTCCTCGCGCGGCTGCCGGGCGATGTATTCGCCGTTCATCCAGCGCAGCTTCTTCAGGTCGAAGCGCGCGGCGCTCGACTTGCAGCGGTCGAGGGTGAACGCCTCGACCATCTCGTCGCGCGTCATGATCTCGCGGTCGTCGCCCGGCGCCCAGCCGAGGAGGACGAGGAAGTTGAACAGCGCCTCGGGCAGGTACCCCATGGCCCGGAACTCGCCGACGAACGCGGCGCCGTCGCGCTTCGAGTAGGGCTTGCCCTGGGCGTTGACGATCATCGGCAGGTGCGCGTACTCCGGCGGCGTGGCGCCCATCGCCTGGAAGATGGCGATGTGCTTGAACGTGTTTTCGACATGGTCGTCGCCGCGGATGACGTGCGTGATGGCCATGTCCACGTCGTCCACGACGTTGGCGAGGTGGAAGACGGGGGTGCCGTCGGAGCGGACGATGACGAAGTCCTGCACGTCCCTGGCCTTCTTCTTCATGTCGCCCTTGACGAGGTCGTGGAAGGCGAAGTCGCCGTCCCTGGGCATGCGGAAGACGAGGCATTCGCCGGCGCCGCCCTTGTTTTCGCGGTAGGCGAAGCCGCGCGCCTCGAGGTCGGCGGCGACGGCCAGGTGGCGCTCGGTCCGGGCGCTTTGATAGACGGCGGGCTCGTCGTAGTCGAGACCCAGCCACGCCATGCAGTCGAGCAGCGTCTTGATCGCTTCGGGCGTGGAGCGCTCGCGGTCGGTGTCTTCGACGCGAAGCAGGAACTTGCCCTTGGCGTGGCGGGCGAAGAGCCAGTTGAAGATGGCGGCGCGGATGTTGCCGATGTGGACGTTCCCCGTGGGGCTGGGGGCGAAACGGACGCGGACGGACATGGTGTTTCTCCGAAAATCTCTCGTTGCTTTTGAAAATGGAGACTTTACCTGTTTCCAAGCGAAAAGGCAACTGCTTGCTGCGCCTTCATTGCCGAAACGACCGTCTTGATCTCGATGGCGCAACCACCGGACGTTGTCCCGCTTACGCCTTTTGCGGGAGTCGGGAGAGGATCCAGGCCGAGAGGCGTTCGGGCAGGGAGGAGATGAACCCCATCGCCAGGCGCATCGGCCAGGGGAAGGTGATGAGGCCGATGTTGCGGGAGAGGCGGGAAATGATGATGTCCGCCGCTTCGTCGGCTTCCATGAAGAAGGGCATCGGGCAGGTGTTGCGGTCCGTGATGCGGGAGCGTACGAAGCCCGGGCAGATCACATTGACCTGGATGCCTTGAGGTGCCAGGCTCCCGCGCAGTCCGGCGCCCCAGGCCTTGACGCATGCTTTTGAGGCGCTGTAGGCGGGGCAGGTCGACATGCCGTGATAGCCGGTCAGCGACGACGTGATCGCGATCTGGCGTCGGCGCGTCGTGTCTGTGCCCGCATCCGTGTCCGAAAAAATGTCGATGGCCGGAAAGACGGTGTTGAGCACGCCGCCGACGTTTGTCGCGAACATCCGGCGGATGTTGGGTTCCGTTTCGTCGGTCGTGCCGATGCCGGCGTTGGCGACGACGAGATCGAGGGGCGCGTTGGCGTTGGCTTCGAGGATCCACGTGCGCATGGCGTCGGCGTCGGCGACGTCCACCGTCCTGGGATGGACGGTGGCGCCGGCGGCTTCGCAGGCGGCGGCGACGCTGGCGAGGCGGTCGGCATCGCGGCCGCCGAGGAAGAGGTTGCGGGCGCCGCGCTGGGCGAAGCCGATGGCCAGCGCTTCGCCGATGCCGCTGGAAGCGCCGGTGATCAGTACATTGTCGTAGTCGAAGGTCATGGCTGTCTAGCTCCAGATGGCACCCATTGCCGCGACGATTTCCGCCGGGGTCGTCGTGCCCGTGCGCAGTTTGTCCGCTGCATCGGTTCGCATGGCGTGGTAGGCGGGGTCGCGTTCCGCGATGGCGCGCAGCTCGTCTGCCGCGAGGTCGCCGCGGTGGATCGCCTCGACGATGGCCGGGCCGCACGGCATGAATTCGAAAATGCCGATCCGCCCGGCGTAGCCTTCGAGGCAGCGGCTGCAGCCCACCGCGCGGCGGATGGTGGTGCAGCCCGCCGCCTTGGCGGCGGCGGCTTCCGCCGAGACGAGCGTCGGGTCGTCTGCGGTTGTCGCCGTGGCGCAGTGCGGACACAGCCGCCGCACGAGGCGCTGGGCGAGCACGCCGCGCAGGCACGAGGCGAGCAGGTAGGGCTCGATGCCCATGTCCACGAGGCGCATGACGGCCGAGGGCGCGTCGTTGGTGTGCAGCGTGGTGAAGACGAGGTGGCCGGTCAGCGAGGCGCGCACGGCGATTTCGGCCGTTTCGGCGTCGCGCGTTTCGCCGACGAGCACGACGTCGGGGTCTTGCCGGAGGATGTGGCGCAGGCCGTTGGCGAACGTCAGCCCAATCTTGGGCTTGACCTGGATCTGGCCGATGGAGGGCAGGCGGTACTCCACGGGCTCTTCGATTGTCATGATGTTGCGTCGTTGCGCATCGAGCGTGCCGAGCGCGGCGTAGAGCGTGGTGGTCTTGCCCGAGCCGGTGGGGCCGGAGACGATCGCCATGCCATTGGGGAGGGCGAGCAGCTCGTGCAGACTCGCGAGGACACGTTCAGGCATGCCGAGCGAGGTCATCGGGAGGAGGGAGCGGTCGCGGTTCAAGAGGCGCATCACGACCCGTTCGCCGTCGGCGACGGGGACGGTGGAGACGCGGATGTCGACGACCTTGCCGCCGACGCGCACTTGCGCCATGCCGTCTTGCGGCAGGCGCCGCTCGGCGATGTCCATGCCGGCCATGACCTTGATGCGCGAGACGATCGGGGCGGCGTAGTCGGCGGGTGGTGAAAGCTGCTGGTGGAGCACGCCGTCGAGGCGGAAGCGCACGCGCAGCGGTCCTTCGGGGGTTGGGTCGAAATGGACGTCCGAGGCATCGTGCCGCACGGCATCGAGCAGCACGTTGTTGAGAAACTGGGTGACGGGTTGGGCCTCGCGATCAATGAGCAGGTCGTTTTCCGCGCGGACGGTGCTTTCGGCACGATCGGGAGCGGTTGCCGGGTTTGCGGCGGGCGTGGGGGCGGAGGTGGATTTCCCTTCGTAGTAGGCGCGCTCCACGGCGGCGGCGAGGATGTCGCGGGCGGCGAAGGCCGGCTGCAGATCTTCGCCGGCGACGAGGGCGGCGTGCTGGAGCGCGGCCATGCCCTCGGGGCCGCTCATCAGCAACGAGGCGACGCCGTCGATGCGCACGGGCAACACGCCCTGCTCCCGCGCCCATGTCACGGGGAGCGCGGCGATCAGGCCGGGGTCGAGCATGTCGCCATCCACGACCTCGACAAACGTCACGCCGTATTCCTCGGCCAATTTTCGAATGTTGTCCATTTTCGCCTCGTCTGTCTGTTGTGCTGTTGAACGTGGACGATAGTATAGTCCAAGGGCGGCGTTTGGTGCAAACGTTTAGCTGGGGGGGGCTTGTCTGGCCACGCGGTGGCCAGACACGGGAGATTCTGCCGAGCAATAGTCCAAGGGCGGCGTTTGGTGCAAACGTTTAGCTGGGGGGGCTTGTCTGGCCACGCGGTGGCCAGACACGGGAGATTCTGCCGGGGTTTTTGGGGTCTGTCCCCAAAAACAGGGCTGAATCCCGGCTCCTGGGTGGCGGCGGCGGTTTGCCGCGGGCCCTGCGGTTTCCGATTGCATTGCCGCGGCCGTTGTCATACAATGGCGATGAATCTTGATACCAGACGGGAGGCGAACTCAATGTGGCGAGGTTTCGCCGTCCTGGATCCACTTCAAAAGGGCTACCATGAGCATGAACAAGTCGCGCACCATGCGGATCGATCTGATTCCTGAAATTTCCCCAGTTCCATTGTCCGAAAGTCCCAAGACGGCGATCATCTCGCCGTCCAACATGGCAAAGGCTCGGGAGCAGGCCGCAGCGGCGTCGCAGAACCGCGATCCGTACTCCGACCTCTTCCAGAACATCTACGACGCCGCGATCGTGACCGACCTGCGTGGACGCATCCGCGACGTCAATCCGCGCGCGATCGACGCATTCTGGTACTCGCCCGACGATTTCAGCTTCAAGAACATCAAGGACATCATCGCCGGCTGCGACGACGAGCTCATCCGCGCGCTCTACGAAAATCTCAAGAACGAATGCTTCACCCTCATGCAGGCGTCCTGCATTCGTGGCGACGGCACCGCCTTTCCGGCCGAGATTTCCGTGAGCCAGCTCCGTCTCTCGACGCCGCATTTGTGCTTTTTCATTCGCGACGAAACGATCCGCCGCCAGGCGGACGAGATGCTGCTTACCGAGCACAACGCCCTTCAGAACGCGAGCAGCTCCATCGTCGTCATCGACATGAATTCCATCATCGAGTATGCGAACCCTGCCACGGCGCGTCTCTGGAGCATTCCGGCGGACGAGGAGATTGTCGGCAAGTACCTTGGCGACTTGTTCCTCAATTCCGGCGACGCCGAGCCCATCGTGTCGTCTCTTTTGGGGGAGTATTACGAATCCACCGGCGTCGTCGTCGCCGTTCGTCAGGGTCTTCATGGCGAAGAGCCCTTCCGCGTGGGCTTCAGCGCGGCTTGCAACCGCGATTCCGACGGCAACGTCGTCGGCGCCGTGCTCTCGTTCACGGACTTGACCGACGAGGATCGGGTCAAGACGGCCGAGCGCGATGCCATGCGCTTCCGGGAAACGCTCAAGCGTCTTGACGAATTTCGTCAAGCGCTTCTTCCCGGCGTCGGCGAGATCTGCTCGTTGGTTCGTGATTTCTCGGCTGCCAAGATCGTCGCGGACGACGATGTCAAGCGCCGCCTCGTCAGCGCCGTGGATGCTTGCGCCGGCATTCACGCGATTCTCGGCGATGTCGAGGATCTGATTGCCGAGGCCAAGGTCGAGGAGCCTGAGGCGGAAGTCACGGCGGCGGAGATTTGAGCGTCGGAAATGTCGTCTTTGTGCAGAAACGCAGACGGGAACCCGAGATGATTGAATCCAAAGCCCAAGCCGTGCCTCTCGTGATCCTCGCCGCCGGTCGAGGCCGCCGCCTCGGTTCGTTGACCGAGGCGCTGCCCAAATGCCTCATCGAGGTCGGGGGGCGCAGCCTGCTTGCGCGCCAGCTGGCGGCGGCTTCGTGCGTCTCTGGTCTTGGCCCTGTTGTCGTCGTGACGGGGTTTGCGCGCGAGCGCGTGGCGTCCTGTTGCGGAGATGGCGTCGTGGAATGCTACAATTCGCGCTGGGATGTTGCGAACAACATCGTCTCGCTTGCCGTCGCCGCCGAGGCGGGGTGGCTTGACGGCGGTTTCGTGCTGTTCAATTCGGACGTGCTTTTCCATCCCGGGATTCTGGATCGCCTGCTCGCCTTCCCTGGATCCTGTGCGTTGGTCGTCGATGAGCGTCGTGCGCTGACCGACGAGGCGATGAAGGTCGCCGCCGATTCCGACGGCCGCATTCATGCCATTGCCAAGACGCTGGACACCGCCGCGTCCAGCGGCGAATACATCGGTCTCGCCAAGTTCGGGCGGGGAGGCGCTGCAGTTGTCCGCCGCGCTCTCGACGAGCTGATCGAGGCGGGGCGCACCGGCGACTGGTACGAGGCGGCGTTCCAGGTCGCGTTCGAGCGTCTCCCGGTCCATGCTTGCCTGATCGGAGGGTTGCCGTGGATCGAGATCGATACGCCTGCTGATCTTGAAGCGGCGCAGAGCGTCGCGGCGCAGTTGGAGGCCTGACATGGAGGGAAAGCTGGACTATTTGCGTTCGATCAAGCCGGACGAGCCGGCGGTGGTCACGGAGCTCATTGGGCGCCGTCTTGCTCATCCCTTTGCCGTGCTTGCCCATAAGCTGGGGCTTTCGCCCAACGCCGTGACCGTCATTGCCGGTCTTTGCTGGATGGCGTCAACTCCGCTTGCCGTCTGTGCGGGATGGCTCATGGGCAACGGCCATTCCCGCGCCGGTCTCGCCGTCTGGTTTTTCTGTGGTTTTCTCTGGAATGCCGGCTATGTGCTGGATTTGGCGGATGGCAGCCTTGCACGCATGACGGGGCGCGCGTCGATGAGCGGATTCTACTTGGACTACGTCTTTCATCTGCTTTTCAAGCCGGCGTTTCTTGCGTCGATCGGCATGGGCCTCCATCTTGCGCATGGCGGCGGCCTTGTCTGGCTGCTCCTTGCGGTCATCTCCATTCCCGCGAATTGGAGCGCGCCTGCGAGCGCGGTTGAGCATGTGCTTTGCGAGGAGTTCGGCAAGGGCCGTCTCAAGCCGGCGCAAGATGATCCGGCCGCGTTTCGGGCACTGTGGCTCGGCGTGACGGAAATGAACGAATCGGCGCATCATAAGCGCGCGTCGATTCGGACGATGCTGCGGAATCTTGTGCTCGAGATCTTCAGTTACTATGGGCAGTTTACCTTCTTCAGCGTCGCGGTGCTTGCCGATGTGCTGCTCGCTTGCGTCGTCGCCGTGCCGCTGCCCGTCACGTCGATTTGCTTTGTGGCGTTGACTGCGGCGATGTGCCTGCGCATTCCGTCGCGTGTCGCGCGCGAGTTTCGGCGCGTGGATGCCGGGGCGGGACACAAAGGTGCGAGTTGACCCTGTCGGCCAACTGGGATAGAATTTCGCGTCATGCAACCGAATTCAGAGAAGATTGTCGTTTCGACTCCCTCCAATCCTCTTTTCAAAGGCTGGTACGCCGATCCGCGGATTCGCGTCTATGGTTCGACGTTCTGGATCTTCCCCACCATCTCCGGCCCCTTCGACGAGCAGCCTGGCTTCGATGCGTTTTCATCGCCGGATTTCCGAAGCCTCGTGCCGTTTCCCGACGGCACGCCCTGGCGCGACTTCACGGGGGCACAACAGCGTGGCGTGCGTGCCCGGGACGGACGACTGGTACGTTTGCCATCATCGCCGTCCCGTCCCGAACCCGTCTCCGAACCATCGTGTTCCATGCCTTGATCGGCTGCATTTCACGGACGATCACGGCATGCTTCCTGTCGAGATGACCTAGCAACTTTTTTTCAGGTGCACCAGATGAATCCAGCAAAAGACGCCCGGACGGACAGCGAACGGCTTTCGTCGGCCATGACGCTTTCGGACATGGAGGTGTTCGTCTTCCCCGAAATTTTCTACAGCCTTGTGTTGGCGAACATCATGTCGCCGATCCTCTGGCGCTGGCGGGACGATCCGTGGTTCAAGGGCATTCACAAGCGGGGGGTGATGGCGCAGGTCAATCGCCTCAAGCAGTACATCATGGATCGCTACGTCTTCAACCTCGACCTCGACACGTGGGGCATGACGACGAAGGAGCGCGAACTGGCGCGATTCGAGGGCATCATCGACCCCGAGATCCTGGCGCAGTCCAACGCGCTTTTCGGCTACGAGGGCGACAAGTACTATTTCGACATCGACATTCGTCGTCATTTCGGTCTCGACAAGTACGAAGGCAACGTGATTCCGTACTGGAAAACGGAGACGCTCGAGGCGATGACCTCCTTTTACCGTCGACCCGGCTACGCGGCCGGCGCGGGGGAGTGCGTTTCGCTCTCCGCGCTCTATGCGGCGGCGCTTTTCGTGGTGCTCGGCATTCCGCTCAAGGACATTTACTTGTTGGGCACGCCGTTGCATTCGCAGAATTACATCGACATCGCCGACGGCGTCATCACCAACAACCGCCGCATCGTGACGAAGACGATGTGGTTCAATGGCACGGCGATTTCGGGTCAGGCGCGGCGCTCGATGGAAAACGAGCGCATCACGCTTGTTGCGCACGAGACCGGCACGATCCACATCATGTACCCGGAGGCGTCGATTTCGCCCGGGGTGTTTGCCGATTTCCGCGCGAAGCTTTCCGATTATCTTTCGACGCCGCTGACGCCCGAGATGCTGGGCAACTTCCTGCGCCAGAGTCCCGAGAGCCACAAGTGCTTTGTCGTGCGCACCGAGCGCAACGGCGTGGTGAAGCATCTGCCGCTGGCGCGCGCCTTCGCCTATGAGCGCGACAGCTCGTACCGGGTTACCGATTCCACGCTTCCGAAGCTGCTTGAAGAAGTCGATCAGGAAGAGTTTACCAGCAATCCCTGCAAACGCTGCATCGTTCTGAACGACATGCAGGACGACTTGGCCGAGCATCCGGTTGACATTCATGATCCCGCCGATGTGCAGCGACTGAAGGAGCGGTTCAACACGTCTTGCCTGGATGCCGAGAAGGCGGTTTCGGATTTGATCAACTTCTGCCATGTCGTGCCGAAGCTGCCGGACGCCTCGACCAAGCGCTTCGTCTCCGGCCAGGCGCCGCTGGGCATCACGCCCGACATGACCCGCGAGGAGATCGTCGATCACATCGAGTCGAAACGTGAGGGCAATGAATACTGCCGCCTTGCGTTCTACGCGTGGCGCGACCTCTCGCGCACCGAGGCCGGGCCGTTCCTGAAGGCCGCCGTCGAGCGCAATCCCGTGTGCATCGAAGGCACGGCGACGTTGTGCGCCACCGACGCCGCCCTCGTGGCGCATGTCCTTGCGATGGACGGCGATTCCATCTACGAGGAGCCGCATCGGATGGCGCAACCGGACGAAGTCTGGAACTTCTCGATGGGCGATGGCCTTGAGCGCGCGATCATGCTGGGCGTCATTCTGCACGCCCGCCACAAGAGAGCCTATCGGGTCGAAGCCGAAAATGGAAAGGCGCGGCTTGTCGAAGTCGACGGCGGCGAGATTGCGGTCTTCGAGACCGCCAAGCGAATCCGCGACGCCGTTCTTCCGATTGGGTCGTAGAGACGACTGTCGGCCGCGTCCGGGCGTGCGGCATCTCGTTCGCGTACACGTCTTCACCTGATCCGGCCGATCCGGCTGAACCGACCAAGCCCTTCGACAGGCTCCGGGCTGGCACAAGGCTAGTTCACGACAAAGCAGCCCTTCAGGCAGCCCTGGCCGCTTGTCTCGACCATCTGGACGAAGCGCGAGCAGCGTTCGTGGGCGTCGCGTGCGAAGGCGAGGCGCGTTTCGTAGGGCTGTGGCCGGCCCCGGGGGAGGTCGGGGACGAAAAACGGCGTGCTGTGCATGGCGATTTCGAAGCTGATTTCGCGCGTGTAGGACGACGTGGCGATGATCTTGGCGAGGCGCGCCCAGTCGATGGTGCCGAAGAACGGGGGCTGGTGCTGGTCGCCGCTGCCGTCGTTGTCGTGGAGGTGGAGGGCCTGGAGGCGGCTTTTGTTGCGTTCGAGCGAGTCCATGCGCTTGTTGGTGCTGGCGTTGGCGTGGCCCGAGTCGTAGCACAGACCGAGCCGGTTCTCCGGATAGCGGTCGAGCAGCGCCTCGATGGTGGACCAGTCGTCGTCCCACATGTTTTCGACGGCGATGATGGCGTCCTCGCGGTCGAGGAGGGGCATGAGCTCGTCGAGCGAGCGGCAGAGCGCGTCGAAACCGGCCTTGACGCGGGCGCGGGCCTCTTCGTCCTGCTGGTCGGGTCGGACGGAGTAGAACGGCACGTGCATCATGACCGCGCCGCTGCCGCCGAGTTCGCGAAGCATGTCGATGCGGTTGGCGACGATCTCGACGCCGGCTTTGCGCTGATGTTCCACAGTCGAGTTCCAGCATTTCTCCCAGCCTTGCGAGCCGTGGACGTCCAGAAGCTTGAGGCCGTACTTCTTGAGCAGGCCGCGGATGTGGTCGATCTCGGGCTTTGTGTAGAGGAAGTCGTCGTTCCAGTGGTGGCACCAGTGGAGGTGCGTGAAGCCCGCTTCCGCGAGTGGGCGGAGCGCGAGTTCAGGATCGCCGGTGGATTCGGCGAAGTCGGTGTTGCAGGCGAGGTTTCGTTTCATGGGGCAGGATTTTAGCAGGATCGGGCAGGGTTGGTAAAATACGAATTGCGAATTGCGAATTTTGAATCGCATCCGTTGAACCTTGCCCTGTTTGCCGGGGGGATGGTACAATGCCACGAAAAAACTTCGAGGACGCCCTTGAGATGAGATGGACTTTCGACAAATTCCGCCGCCGTCGCCGCGAGGCTTTTGCCTGGCTGAATGCCACGCAGTTCTTCGGGGCGCTCAATGACAATGTCTTCAAAGCCCTGGTGCAGATGTTCATCCTCGGTTTGACGATCGGCTCTGGCTCTGGTGCCAGCGCCGTGCCGCTGGCCGTGGCGACGATGCTCTTTGCGATTCCGTTCCTGCTTTTCACGTCCTATGCCGGCTATCTGGCCGACCGCTTCAGCAAGAACGTCGTCACCGTGATCCTCAAATACGCCGAGCTGGGCATCATGCTCTTGGCGGTGGCGGCCTTTGCGGCGGGATGGACCCGGGCGCTTTATGCGCTGCTTTTCCTGATGTCCGTGCAGAGCGCGCTTTTCAGCCCCACCAAGTACAGCATCATCCCCGAGCTCGTTCGCACCCATGAATTGGCGCGTGCGAACAGTTTGCTTGTGGCTTGTTCGTTCTTGGCGATCATCGCCGGTTCGGCGCTTGCGCCGGGATTGGCGGAGGCGACGAGCCGGCTTTTCGACTCTCCGAGGGCGGCTTATGCCGTTGCGCAGGGCGCCTGCGTGTTGTTCGCCGTGGCGGGCATCTTGACGTCGCATCGCGTCGTGCCGCTGCGCTCGATGCAGCCCGGGCTTCATCCCGATCTGTTCTTCCCGCGCCAGATGTGGCGGACGTGGGCCTGGGTGCGTCGCGATCGCGATCTTGCGCTGGCGCTGGCCGGTTCATGGCTCTTCTCGATGCTTGCGGCATTTCTCCAGATCAATCTCGTGCTCTATGGCATCCAGCACCTCGGGCTCGACGAGAAGGCGAGCAGCTTCCTGTTTTTCTACGCCGCGCTTGGGATTGCCTTTGGAGCGTGGGCTTCGGGGCGGCTTTCGAAGCGCAACATCGAGTTTGGCACCCTGCCGGGCGGCGCGTTTCTGCTGGCGTTTTCGACGCTCGCGCTTGGGCTGCTGCCCGAGGGCGGCCATCCGGTGCTGGTGCCGGCGGTCGTTTTTTCGGCCGGGCTGGGGGCGGGGCTCTTTGTTGTGCCGCTTGATACGTTTCTGCAGCTTCAATTGCCGGCCGACCGCCGCGGCGAGGGGCTGGCGCTCAACAGCTTCTTGAGCTGGTCGGGCATCCTGCTTGCCGGTGCGTTGCTGCTGCTCTTCGATGTGTGCGGCGTGAACGCCCAGGCGGGGTTTTTGTTCTTCTCGATCCCGGCGATGGTTTTGGCGCTCGTGAGCTTGTTCAAGCTCAAGGACTTCGCGCTTCGGTTTTTTGTCACGATGTTGATCAAGCTTTTCTATCAGGTGCGCACGATCGGGCTGGAGCATCTGCCGGTGACGGGGGCGGCGTTGCTGATCGCCAACCATTCCTCGTACATGGACGCCCTGCTGCTCTGCGCCACGACGCGTCGCCGCCTCCGTTTCTTCATGTCGGAGACGATCTACAACAAGCATCCCCTTCTGCGCAGGATTTTCGACCTCTATGACGTGATTCCGGTGGACGAGCATTCGACGCCGCGTCAGATCGCGACGGCGGTGCGCACGGCGCGGGCGGCGCTCGACGAGGGGTTCATGGTGTGCGTCTTCGCCGAGGGCGGGCTGACGCGAACGGGCACGATCCGGGCGTTCAAGCGCGGTTTCGAGCACGTGCTTCGCGGCACGGACCATCCGATCATCCCGATCTACCTCGGCGGCTCATGGGGCACGACCTATCATTATCACCGCGGTCGCCTTGTGCGCCGCATGTTCCGTCTGGGCCGCCGGCGCTACAAGGTCGTGGTGGTGTTCGGGCGTCCGCTCCCGGCGGGGACGAACGCCTTCCGCACGCGGCAGGCGGTGATGGAGCTTTCGTGCGACTACTTCAATGCGCGCAAGGAAGAGCACGCCTCCCTCGGCCGGACGTACGTCTCCCGGGCGCGCGAGCGTTGGCGCAAGCCCTTTGCGAATGATACGACAGGCCTGAAGCTTACGAGCGGCAGGGCGCTGATCGCCTCGATCGCGCTGGCTCGCGCAATCGGCCCACGCGTCAAGGACGACGAGCATGTCGGCATCCTGTTGCCCGGCAGTTGTGCGGGTCTTCTTTGCAACTTGGCCTGTGCGTTGCTCGGCCGCTCCGCCGTGAACCTCAATTTCACCGTTGGCTCCAAGGTCTTCCGCTCCTCGGTTGAACAATGCAACCTCACCACCGTGCTCACGAGCCGCCAGGTGATGGAGCGCTTCGCCGGGCTTGAACTGCCGGAGGAGAAGCGCGTCTATGTCGAGGACATCCTGAAGGGGATGACGCCTGGGGCGAAGCTCAGGTGCCTTTTCCTGGCCAAGTTCGCGCCCTTCGAGAGTCTTTGCGACACGCGCCCGACGGATGCGGACACCCCTGCGCTCGTGCTCTTCTCCTCGGGCTCGACGGGCGAGCCCAAGGGCGTGATGCTGAGCCAGCACAATGTGCTGGCCATGATCGAGAGCCTGCTGATCATGCTGCCGACCTCGGTCGACGACCGGATCTGCGGCACGCTTCCGCTCTTCCACTCCTTCGGCATCATGGGGACGGTTTGGTACCCCGTGCTCGGTCGGATGATGGTCTCCTACCATTCGAATCCGCTCGATGCCCAGGCCGTTGCCCGGGTCGTGCGCGAGAATCGCTGCACCATGCTCTTTGGCACGCCGACGTTCCTGTCGCTCTACATGCGCAAGGCGGCACGGGAGGACTTCCAGTCGCTGGGCTTCGTGCTGGCCGGCGCCGAGAAGCTCCAGGATTCGTTGACCAGGGCCTTTGAGGAGAAGTTCGGCATTCGCCCCTATGAAGCGTATGGCGCGACGGAGCTTTCGCCTGGCATCGCGGTCAGCGTTCCGCATGGTGTCGGCGGCGGCGTTGTCCAGGAAGGCTGGCGCGAGGGGCGGACCGGGCTCCTGTTGCCGGGACTCGCCGTGAAGGTCGTCGATCCCGACACGGGGCTTGAACTGGGGCCGGGCGAGCCCGGGCTCATCCATCTCAAGGGGCCGAACCTCATGCTCGGCTATCTGGGACGTCCGGACTTGACCGACGAAGCGGTGCAGGGTGGCTGGTATTGCACGGGCGACATTGGGCTTGTGGACGAAGACGGCTTCGTGGGGCTCACGGATCGCCTGTCGCGCTTCAGCAAGCTCGGCGGCGAGATGGTGCCGCACGTGGCGGTGGAGGAGGCGCTGCTGAAGACCACGGGTCTCTCGGGCCCCGTGCTGGCGGTGGCGGGCGTGCCCGACGAACGCAAGGGCGAGAAGCTGGTCGTGCTCTACACCGACGACTGCGGCGATCCCCAGGCGCTTTGGGAAGCGCTTGAAAAGACGGATCTGCCCGGCCTCTGGCGTCCTGCGCGGATCAACTACCACCGCGTCGACGCCATTCCCGTGCTCGGCACGGGCAAGCTTGACCTCTCCGCGATCAAGAAGCTTGCGCTGAAGTGCGATGCAGAAGCTGCCCGCCCAGCCCCCTAGAGCGACTTGAGAAATAGTATAGCCGCACGATTTGAACTAGGATTCGGCGTTTTGGAGCTGGAGGATAGAATATGGACACGGATTTTCTCAAACCGCTCTAGAACCAGCGGATGGAACGGATCGCCCAGGGGTGGTAGGGGGAGGCGTCGTTGGGATAGAGGTTGCCGTCCGGCCTTCGGGCGGGTTCGGGATCGCGCCAGAGTTCGACGATGGCATAGGTCGTCGAGAGCGTGGTGCCGGATTCAGCGCTGTCCGATCCGTAGCTCGGCACAAAGGCCTCGGCCCGGATGACGACGAGGAAGTTTTGTCCGCGAACCGTGAGCGCGTTGACCGTGTTGGCGATGAGGTTTTCGCGATGGGCGTCGCATTCGATCCCCAAGTCGTTTCGGTTGGCCTGGAGCACCTCGAGGACGGGGTTGGCGTTGGAGACTGCATTGCATTGCCCAATGTCCGAGAGGCGCGAGATCATGAGCGAATTGAATTGATTGTCCGCATCGGCTCTCCTCTGGCGGGCTGACGCCTCCTGGTAGAACACCTCCGCGATCTCTTCGGCCGCTTCCACCTTCAACTGGGTCGGCGAGGCCTTGTCCTGGTTGATCGCCGCGCCGGAAAGGACGCAGACGAGCGGATCGATGTTGTATTCCGGATAGCCGTCAACCGTGATCTGTTCGCCGCGGCGCGGGTAGTCGCGATTCGACTTCACGAGTCGTTGCGGGTTGAGGTTGATTCGCCCGGTCTGCATGGCGGAGAGATGCCGGTCCTGCAGCTCGGCGAGGGAGCGCTTGGCCGAGACCTCGGCAAGGGTGGGGTAGCGCGATTCGCCCAGGCTGAAGTAGTCGAGAGCCGGGTGGAAGGTCACGTTGCCTGCGGGGTCGAAGCTCGCGTAGAGCGACAGCGTCTCCCAGGGGCCGATCATGAGGTTCCCCAGCTCGCCCGGGGAGACCATCGGCTTGTTGGCGATGCGGGATTTGATGATGGCGGGGTAGTGTTCCCTGTCCTTGTCGAGGAACGTCTTTCCGCCTTTGCTGGCGCCATGGAAGGCGTCGGGATAGATTTTCAAGCCGTACGACCACATGTCGGCGATGTTCTTTGCCGGCTGCGCTTCGGGTTCGCTGAAGTAGACGTTTCGGATGAGGGTGTTGCCGAGATATTCGCCGATGTCGATGCTGCCGTTCTTTTCCATCTGGAAGAGCGTGTCGGCCGTCTGCTTCATGACGGCGTCGCCGCTTGGCAGATCGCCGATGTCGCGATGGGGGTTGCATTGCCTGTTGTCCACCCAGAAGCGGGCGCCGCCGCTGCCGGTGAAATCGGGAACGCTCTCGGTGTTGTAGGCGAAACGTGGATCGAGGCACATGGCCCAGCCCTTTTCGTAGCCGCTTTGCTCGACGTTGCGGTCGCTGGGATTGTGGTACAGCCCCGGGCTGACTCGGATGCTGTAGTCTTCGCGCTTGTTTTTTTCCAGCACCGGACACGGCACCTGCTGGACGACCTTGCCGTCGCTCGTCACTTTTGCCTTGATGCGGATGTCCGTCAGGATGGGGATGTCCGTCAGGATGGGATCCTTGGCATTCTCTTCCGCCGGCTTGGAAAACTTCCGGTATCTCGTGCCGTCCGGCGTCATGTACGCCTGGATTTTCATGACGAGGACTTCCTGTGTTTTCGCGAAGATTTTACGTCCGTCTGCGCTGTCGGTGATTTTCTTGGATCCGCTTGATTCGGTCTGGGGTTCTTCCAGGAACGACCTGTCTACAATATCGACATGCCAGCCATTGGCCTGTGCTTTGGACTCGTCGAAGCAGTCTCGACCCCAGAGTTCTTCAATTTTGTCGGAAAGATCGTCGAACACGAATTCCATCGTCAACTTGAAGGTCTTTGTCGCCGGCGGGAGGGTCTGGTTCAGGTACTGCGCCTCGCAGGCGACCTGGATGGAGACGTCGTATTCGCGGTACCAGGTTTGCCATGCGGAGGGATCGGGATTCGGCTTCACCTCTTTGGGGTCGCCCACCATGAATTCGGCGAACGCCTGGGTGATCAGGGGGACGGGTTCGGTGCAGGGGAAGTTGAGGTGGCCGTCGCCGCTGCCGTAGGATTCGTCGATGGCGCCGTTGTCCTTGAGCAGGACGATGCCGCCGGAGGGGATGTCGTCCTCGTCGAGGTAGTCGATGAGCGCCTGGGTTGCCAGGTCGGCGCGTGTGAAGCTGGGGATGTTCCTCCCCGAGCCGAATCTCCTGTTGTCGTTGACTTCCTTGAACATCCTGTCGAAGGATTTGACGGCGAGCCGGGCCAGGGCTTTCTTCTCGTTGTCGTTCCTGGGGGCGACGAGGGGCAGCTTCATGGGCTTCAGCTTCGAAGCGCCTTCCTCCGGCGCGAGGCCTTCCAGGGACATGGAGTAGGTCGAGAAAAGGTCGGGGTCGATCTCCTGCTCGGATTTGAACGGGTAGCTTTCGGGGCCGTTGACGATGCCGAGGCTGCGCCAGAAGTGGGCCAAGGACATGAAGGGGTGTTTGTTGCGCTCGTCGACGAACGTCTTGTAGACCGGCTTGAACGTGCCGCTGCCGTGGTTGCCGAAGAAGATCGAGTTTTCGACCTGGTAGTTGACGGCGTTCGTGGCGACGTCGGCGCCGCGATCCTTCAACGGGCCTCCGCCGGCCTTGTTCATGTCGTGGAGGCCGGAGACGTCGAAGGCGATGAAGGCATAGCGTCCGACAATGGGGTCGTTTTCCCAGTCTGAACCGACGCCGGAGCTGATGCTGGACCAGTCGATTTTGGCGTTGTTGGCCAGGGCGAGCTGGGCGGGGGTGAGGTGCATCATGATTTCGCGGGTGAGGATGCGCGCGTTGACCTTCCGCTCGTTCATGTTGCGGCACGGTCTCGATTGGTGGCTTCGTCTGTCGTCGGCCTGGCCTTGGGGGGGCTCGCGCGAGGTCAGGTACGGCTCTTCCCAGTTCGGCGCGGGCCAATCGACTTCGGGATGGGCTTCCCAGACGCCGCGGGCGTTCTCCCAACCGAAGGATTCATCGATGCTCTGCATGGTGCGGGCGATCGCGGAATGCATCATCTGGTTGGCGATGAACGAGTGGCGCAGGTTCGTCGTGCCGGCGCGTTCGGTGCGCATGTAAATCGAGAAGGCGGTGGCCATGAGCATGATCACGGCCAGCAGGCCCAGGACGACTACCAGAGCCGATCCGGATCTGTTGTGCTTGTCTGTCATCGTCGGAGTCTCCATAGGTTGATTATTCAAAGTAGTACTTGTCGGAATTGGCGAAGCTGACGGTGATCTGGCAGGTTTCCTGTATTTCGGTTCTCGTGACGTCGTCGATTTCGACGACGTAGGCATGGCCCCAGGGATCAAGGAATTGGCCGTCTTCGAGTTGTTCGTCGGACAGCTGGAGATAGACGTTGCCATCGGCGTCGCCCCGCAGGCCCGATCGTCGGATGATGTCGGCGCTGATTCCCGTGTCCTGCCCGGCCGGGAAGCCATCGGGCCATTCGCCCTTGGCGATCCAGTAGGACTTGAGGGCCTGGGCGATTTGCTGCACTTCCGTGCTGGCGATCGTTGTGTAGGCTCGCTGGCGGGCGTTGAAGGCCGCGACGCCGATCATGCCGACGACGATGGCGATGATCGCGGTCACCGCGAGCAGTTCGATGAGGCTGAAGCCCTGGGTGCTTGAATGTTCCATGTCGTTCTCCGAGGTTTTAGCGAACCATGATGTCGTCGGATGTGTCCAGCTTGCCGTCCGGCCCGAGGGATCGCACGCGAAGGCCGCTGAACGAGCCGGTCCGGACAAAATCGACGCGCAGGGAGACGGTGGGCACCGTCCAGAAAACGTCCGGATCGACGTTGGGGGGAGGCGCCACTTCATCGGCTTCGAATTCGAATGTCGCCGCGAAGCCATAGCCGGGGCGGAATCCTCTGCCGTCCTTGTAGATTTCGGCGGACGAGCGTTTGTCGACGGCCCACGTTTCACCGTCGGCGCCCTTGCTGCATTTGAGCGTGGCCTCTTCGCGCGTGACTTTGCCGGAGCCGGCCTTGTAGGTGACGAGAAGGTATTTCTCCCGCGTTTTCTCGTCTTCCGTTCTTGCCGGCTTTTGCTGGTCGAAATGCGGGCGGATGAATTCCAGCGTGTTGCCGCTGACGTGGACCGGGGCGTCGTGGTTCCAGATGCCGGGGAAGCGCCGGCCGTCGATGGCCTTGGAGAGCTCGCGCTGGATGGAGCCGAGGACGCCGCGGACGACCATGCCGCCTTCGGCGCGGGCGTAGCCGCTGTCCCACGAGGAGGAGGCCTGGCGGAACACGTCGCCCACCATGACGACCACCACAAGCAGGACGGCTGTGGCGACCATGACCTCGATGAGCGAGAAGCCGTCGGCTCCGTGTTGTTGGCGTCTGTTGATCTTGTTGTGCATCTTGGGAATTTGAAATTTGGAATTTGGAATTTGAAATTGCGTGTTGCGGCGGCTCAGGGACGGCCGCAGAAGTAGAAGTTCATGCTATAGACCGTATTGCGGTGGTAGTTGGCGGGCGCCGGCATGTGCGTTGACACCACCGAGACCGCATAGCGGGCAGGCAGGTTGTCCCTGCTGCTCTCCTGCCGGAGCCGAATGAAATACTGGGGCGGGAAGAGTATCGTTGCGGAGGGAGGGTTGGAATCGACTTTGTCCTTCTCCTGATAGGCGAACCACACGTAGGATCGGTTTTTCTCGACCAGGCTTTGCGTTGCGTCGGAGATGGCGCTGTCGTTCTTGGCCTGGGAGGGCGTCTTGAACTTCCCCTGCAAGTCGTCGATTGGGACGCCTTGCCGGCCGAGGTTGCCGATGGCGTGCCGCCAGAAGGTCTCGGGGTTGTTCCAGTCCGTGACGTCCTCGATTTTCCTGACGTTGGTGGAGATGACGTCGAGCAGGGAGTTGGCGAAGGTCGCCTGGTAGAGGTCTTCCTGGGACATGACGCTGTGGCGCAGGCCGCCGGGGAAGAGCGAGAAGAGCGCGAGCAGGCCGCCGGCGGCGATGAGGATCGCCATGTTGACTTCGACAAGTGAAAACCCCGCCTTGTTGATGATGCTACGCATGGTCTTGCCTTTCTCGACGTTCATTCGTCGTAGTTCCAGTCGATGACCCCGTCTTGCCGGATGGTGACCGAGGGCTTTTTGTTCGTGCCGATTTCGTTGATGACGAGCCTCTTGTTGCTGTTTTCGCCGAGGGTGCCGTCGGGACGGAAGAAGAAGCGTTCGCCTTCCTGGAATTCTCCGTCGCGGCTCCTGTACGTGTAGTGGGCCGAGTCGAACACGTAGCCTTTCGGGAGGCTGTATTCCGGGCCGACCATCCAGCCGTATTCGTTGTTGACCTTGAAGCAGCCGGGGTCGTCGTCGCGCGCGGCGCTCATGAGGCCGATGATCCAGTAGCCGTGCTCGGCCACGAACCACGGTGGAAAGCGGATGCGCGCGACTTTGCCCTCGGTGAAGTCGAAGGCGAGGCCGGCGTCGTACTCCTTTTTCCGCATGGCCTCGACGTCAAGCCCCTCGTTGCCGTCGGCCATGGTCAGGATGTGGGTTTGTGCGGAGCCGAGGTCGGAGTAGGTGTCTGTGATCCAATAGGCGTTGGCGCTGCTCGAGAGGTAGCCGGAGGCTTTCCATTCGTAGTCTTCGAGCGAGCGTTTTCGGACGCGTTCGGTGTTGCTGTCGACTTGGCCGGCCTTTCGGCAGATGACGTATTTGTCGAATCCGGTGATCCAGAAGTAGGTGTCCTGGCCGTCGATCGTCGCGTACTGGCGGCAGAGCGTCACGGCTTTGACGAGGGCGTCCACGCCGGCGCGGTGGGCGATCGCGCGCATCATGCCGCGGTAGCCGCCCACGACGATGGCGGACATCGCGACGATGATGCCCATCACCGTGATCAGCTCAAGCAGGGTGAAGCCCCTCCGGTGCTGCGTCTGTCTTGTTTTCGTTGCCTGTTGGGTCATGGTGAATCTCCTTCGCGCGGATGGCTTGCCTGTGGCGAAGCCCCGCCGACGCGATTAGTCGTCCGTCACGATCGCGCGGTTGTTGAGCAGGTCGATGGTGACTTTGTAGGGCATGAGGCCCCGGGTGGTTTTCCGTCGCACCCCTCTTGGGAACGGATAGCCGTAGCCCTTGCTTTTTCTGAATTTGCATTCCGGGTTTTTGCAGCTTTCGGCGCTCTCGCCATGGAAGCGGCGGATGTCGGAGGACGGGCACTGGGGGCATTCGATCAGGCGCACCCAATAGACGAGCGTCAGTTCCTTGCGGGCTCTGACGTCGTTTCGTCCTTCGATCGCGTCGATCACCCGCGCCGGGAGGAAGTTCGGGTAGTCTTTCTCGTTGCATTTCTCAAGCGTCGTCAGGCGGTGGTCGGGGTCGAAGTAGTCTTTGCCGCCCGGTTCGTGGAGGACGGCGTTGCAGAGGACTCTGTTGAAGACGTGGTAGTTGTCGAACCGGTACGCGACCTTCGAGTTTCCGTCGGGTCGTTTGTAGCCGGTTTCGCCCTTTTTCGGGAGCGGCCACACGCCTTTGTCGTGCCAGTATTCCATGATCGCCGCTTCGAGCAGCTTGCGCTCGTTGGCGTGCCGTCTTTGGGCGACGATGTTGAGGTTTTTGAGGATGGCCGGCGTGAGCAGCCCGATCAGCACGGCGAGGATGCCGACGACGATGAGCAATTCGATGAGCGTGAAGCCCGGAGGCGTTCTGTGGAATCGTTGGTTCATGGTGCGGTGTCCTTTCGGCGGGGGTGGCCATGCCTCCTACCATGTGGTGATGAGCTTGCTGTCCCCGGGGCCGGAGCGCACCCAGGCGATGACGGATCGGTGGAGGACCAGGGGGTCCCCCTTTGCGTCTTCGGCCACTGCGCCGAGTGATTTGGGCGGCGAAACCTTGCCGTCGCCGTTGATGTCGAGCATGACCCAGACCGTTGCGTTCGCAATGTTTTTCACGGATTCGGGCGTTCCGGTTGTTTCTTGTTCCCTGATCCAGCGGCCTGCCCACGGGGCGACGAGCCCCCATTTCTTCTGTTCGTCCGAACGCTCCAGAACGAGGTCGTTGGGCCAGTCTTCGATCTTGTTCCAGTCGCTGAAATCGATCTTCTTTTTGCCTTTGGCCGCCGTGTCAAGCCACTTCTTGTAGTTGGGCAGGTCGAATCGGGGCAGCGGATGGGAGGGCTTCCACCAGTTGAGGAGCGACGTCGCGCGCTGGGTCATCGGGAAGGCGAGGTCGCCGGCGACTTGTTCGGTGTCGTCCAAGTCGTCCTGTTCGACGCACCAGAGGATGAGTTCTTTTTCCGGGAAGCGCCGGTGGCTGACGAGGACTTGGTTCCAGGCTTCGGCCGTCTGGCTGCAAAGTTCGAGCGCCGCGGTGTCCCATGCCTTCTGGCGGATCAGATTGTGCGCCGGGAAGAAGAGCGCCGCCAGCGCGGCGATGACGGCGATCGAGACGAGCAGCTCGATCAAGGTGAAGCCACGTCGGGGGGCATCTGCGATTTGCTTCATGGGCGCCTCCTATTCGCTGGTGAGGATGATGTCGTCGGTCGTGCCGCTTTTGCCGTCGGGGCCCTTCGACCACAGCTTGTACGTGTCGTGCGGCGGATTCGACTGGAAGCAGATTTCCCGCCCCCATCCGTCGAGGATGGTGAGCAGGTTGTTGTGGTACAGGGGGAAGTCCTTGTAGCGGTGGCCGTTCCAGTGCCCCGAGATGATGCCGTAGCTTTCGACGGCGCCATTGGCGTTGAGCGCGCCATCGAGAAAGGGCAGGATTTTGCGGGCCGAGTCGATGTTTTCCTTGCGTTCATATTCGCTCATGTTCGGTCTGGACCGCCGGATGTTGTGTTCCTCCCATTGGTTGATCGTCTCGTCCTTGCTGTATGTGTCGTCGTGCTTGCCGCCGACGAAGTTGGGGGGGGAGATGCTCGCGTGCCCGATGTAGCGGGGGAGGAAGTAGGAGACGAGGCCGAAGGTGAAGAGCTTTCCGCCGTCGGTCCAGATGTTTTTCTCCTCCGAATCTTTTTTCAGGATGTCGGCGAATTGCGGGCTGACCTCGACCTCGAGCCGGCGTGCATTGGCGAACTCGTAGTGCATCGGCTGGCCGAGGCCCGGGTAGGAATGGACGGGCGGGTACTTGCCGTAGATCGCCCGGTACTCCTCCAGTGCGTTGGCCACCTTCTGGATCGCGGCCTTCGTTCTCGCCTCTTCGTTTTTGGCGCCGACGAGGCCGACGAGCTTGTAGACCATGCCCGCGAGCACGATCAACACGATCATCACGATCATCATCTCGATGAGCGTGAAGCCTCTGCGTTTGATGTCTGGGTCCATTTTCGTCCTCCTTCTGGTTTTTGCGGCCTAGTTGCCGCTCATGCCGCTGATGATGGTCGTGAGGGGCATGAACATCGCGATGACGATGGTGCCGACCACGAGCGCCAGGAACACGATCATGATGGGCTCGATGATCGAGGTCATCGCCTCGACGGCATTGTCCACTTCGTCGTCGTACGTGTTGGCGATGCGGCCGAGCATGGTGGGCAGGGCGCCGGTCTCCTCGCCGACGTCCACCATGCTGACCACCATCGCCGGGAAGATCTTGGAGCGTTCCATCGCCGGCGTCATGCTCTCGCCTTCCTTGACGCTTTCGTGGATGTCCTGGTAGGCCTTGGCGACGACCGCGTTGCCGGAGGTGTCGCGCACGATGTCGAGCGCCTGCAGCACCGGCACGCCCGACTGCATGAGCGTGCCGAGCGTGCGCGTGGAGCGCGCGATCGAGGACTTGAGGAGCAGGGGCCCCACGCCGGGGATGACGAGCTTCAGGCGGTCGAACGCGTAGCGGCCTTTCTCCGTCTTGTTCAGGAGCTTGACGCCGACCACGATCGCGGCGATGGCGATGATGATGGGCAGCATGGTGTCCTTGTCGGCGCACGTCTTGCTGACGTTCATCACGAACTGGGTCAGTTCCGGCATCTTCTTGCCTTCGCCAAGGAGGTCCGCGAACACCTTTTCGAACCTCGGAATGACGGCGACCATCAGGAAGCCCGTGATGCCCAGCGCCACGCACAGCACCACGATCGGGTACATCATCGCGCTCTTGACCTTGTTCTTGATCTTCTCGGCCTTTTCGAGGAACTCCGCCAGGCGCGTCAGCGACTGCTCCAGCACGCCGCCCGCTTCGCCCGCCTTCGCCATGTTCACGTAGAGGTGGTCGAAGATCTTCGGATACTGGGCCAGCGCCTCGGAGAAGGTCGCGCCTCCCTCGACCGCCGTGCTCATTCCCGTGAGCGCCTCCTTGATCTGCGCGTTTTTCGTCTGCTTCATCAAAATGCGCAGGCCGCGGATGAGCGGCAGGCCGGAATCGACCAGCGTTGCGAGCTGGCGCGTCAGCACCATCAGATCCTTCGCCTTCACGCGACCGCGGAGGAAGGCGGGCAGCTTGATGTTGATTTCTTTCGAGCCCAGCGACTTTTGGCCCGCTTTTGCCGCCTTGGCCACCGGCGCCACCGACTGCGGGAACAGATTGTGCTGGCGCAAGGCGGTAATGGCCTCGTTCTGGTCTTTTGCCTCCACCACGCCCTTTTGTTCTTTGCCTTGTGCGTCCAGCGCCACGTAATTGAACTTCTGCATGTTGTGCCTCTCCGATGTTGACGTCTCCGGCCCGGATTGCCCGGAACCATCGTGCTCAGCTTAGCGGAAGCAGTTTCCATTCCAGAAAAAACCACCGCTTTCTTCCGTAGATACTAGCAAAGCCAAGGCGATCAAACAACACAAAAGTCGCCGGCGTCTCAAAGCTCAAAACGCCAGCCGGCCGGCGGCGAGGACGTGGTGGATGCCGATCGGGAGCTGGTGGGGGTCGGCATAGGTGGCGGCGTCCTTCACGGTGGCTGGATCGAAGACGCAGAGATCGGCAACGGCGCCTTTGCGCACGAGTCCGCGCCTCTTGAGGCCGAATGCCCGTGCCGGCAGCGAGGTGAGGCGCCGCACCGCCTCCCCGAGCGGCATGAGGCCCGCGTCGCGGCAGAGCGCGAGAAAGCGCGGGAAGGAGCCATAGGCGCGCGGATGCGGATGGTCGTCCGACAGTTCTCCGTCCGGCGCGCGGATCGAGGCGTCGGAGCCGACCATGACCCACGGCAGCGAATAGATGCGGCGGAGGTTCGTCTCGGACAGGCCGAAGAAGAACGCGCCGGTGCGCATCTCGTCGGCCTCGACGATGCGCAGCACGGTCTCCGCCGGCGCGCAGCCCCAGGCGTCGGCGATGGCCGCGATGCCGCGTCCGCGCAGCGGCGCGTTGGCGGCGCACCAGGTGCCGCCGACCACGACCCCGGCCCAGTAGTCGGGGTCCCGCGCCTCCGTCATCTCGTCGGCGATGCGCCGCCGCGTGGCGGGGTCGGCAAGGCGTTGGAGGATGTCGGCGCGGGAGCCGCGCGTGGCCCATTCGGGAAGGGTGACGTCGAGGTCGGTGCCCGATGCCGTGTAGGGGTAGCGGTCGGCATGGACGCGGACGCCTTCGGCGCGCGCCCGCTCGACGCGCGCGATGGCGTCGTCGAGCTTGTGCCAATTGCGGCGTCCGGCCGTCTTGAAATGCGAGATTTGCAGCGCCACGCCGGTGGCGCGGGCGGTGTCGAGCGCTTCGTCGAGCGCTTCCAGCAGCCGGTCGCCTTCGTTGCGCAAATGGGTGGCATGGCGTCCACCCTGCCGCGCGCATTCGGCGACGAGCGCGTGGACTTCCTCCGGCAGGGCGTGGCGCGCGGGCTGGTAGATCAGCCCCGTCGAAAGGCCGGCCGATCCTTCGGCGAGCGAATCGGCGAGGAGGCGCGTCATGTGCGCCGTCTCGTCGGCGGTGGCGGGGCGCGCGTCGCGGCCCATGACGGCCATGCGCAGGTTGCGGTGGCCGGTGAGGCAGACGACGTGGACGAGCGGGTCGCGCTCGGCGAGGGCTTCGCGATACTCGCGCATCGTGCGCCAAGGGCGCGGGCAGGGGTGCGCGGCCCAGTCCGAGGGGAGCACGGCGCCGCCGAGAAGCGGCGCGGCGGACGCGCCGCATTGGCCGACGATCTCCGTCGTCACGCCCTGGCGGATTTTGCTCGGCGCGTCGGGGCGGATGATCGCATACGTGTCTGAATGCGAATGGGCGTCGATGAAGCCGGGCGAGACGCAGAGACCGGCGCAGTCGAGGACGCGCCGGGCGGACGCGCCCGCGAGGTCGCCGACGGCGGCGACGGCGTCGCCGCGCACGCCGATGTCGGCGCGGCGCGGCGCGGCGCCCGAGCCATCGACGAGCTCGCCGTGGGCGAGCAGGACGTCGAAGTCGGCGGGCAGGTCGATCATGGGGAGGGCTCCGGCGGGGCCAGCAAGATGTCGATTCGCTGCTGGACGGAGGGGATTTGGTCGGGCTGGAGCTGCGGATCGGCGATGAGCATGACTTCGCCGGACTTCCGGTGTTCGTACACGCGGATGATGGAACCATCGTCTTCACGGCGGACGCCGCGCTCGACGAGGATCTTCTTGCGTTCGAGAATGACGGCGAGGACGAAGATCACGGACGTGTTTTCGACGAGGTCGTCGCCTTCGAGCAGCTTTCGCAGGAGCGACTCGGCGGTTTCGCGCGGCAAGGGCTCCGGGGCGGGGGGCTCCGGGGCGGTGTAGAGACTGTTCCACAGGCTGATCCAGTCGGCGGGGCGCCGGGCATCCCAGCAGGCGGGGCAGAAGTCGATCCGGACGTAGTCCGGGGCCTTCGCGGGCTTGCCCTCGGCCTCCTGGGCGGCGATCTTCTCGGCGAAAATCGTCTGGACGACCTCCGCCTCGAACGGGGCGACGCCGGTAAAGCAGCGTTCGCCATCGACGAAGGCGGCGGAGCATTGGTGGCAGGTGTGGGAGCGGGATCGCAAATTCCATTCGGTCATGCGCCCGATTCTACTAAAAAGCCCATGCCTTGCGCAAGCTGGACTCGTCGTTCCGGCGGGGGGCGTGTGTCAAAAAAGTGACAGGCAAATCCGGCATTGCCTATGCCATGCGTATTGAAAGGGAATACGGGAAATTTTTGCGCCTTTTTGTGCCTTTTTGTGGCCATGGAGGAAGCTTGGAATTGGGGCGCGGCCGCGGCGGCTTCGCCGAGCGGGGAATGGCCACGAAAAACAAAGACGCAGGCGACGCGGCGCAGGTGGAGGTTTTTGATCTAAAACAGGCGCAGAGGGGGATTGGTTTGAATTCGGCACCAAGGATGCCTCCATGTCCCATGGAAACTCAAGGAACCATGTCGCGATTCTGACACACACCCTGTTTTTCGAACAACCGATTTTTTTCACTTTAAAAGATCCCTGGTCATGGTACAATGCCTGTCGCTGGCCTATGGTGTATCCAACTTCGTTTTCATCAAGGCGCTGCAAACGGAACGAAACGAGAAAGGAACAGACTCCATGCAAACGGGATTCATTTCGTCGAGAAACCTTCACAAGACGTGCGCAGCCTTGCTTGGGGTGCTGTGCGCAACCCTGCCGCTCCAGGCGGGAGTCCTTTCACAGCCCATTGTCGTGACGCGGGAACCCGGGCGGCACATGCTTTGGCGCACGGCGCCTTCGGGTGCGTTTCCGCTGCGATGGGCGACGCCCGCGGGCGCGACGAATGCAACGCTGCAGGTGGCGGCCGAAGGGTACTCCCGGACGTACGATGGGTTGACGAACGGCTCTCTTGAATTGACGTTGCCCGAGCCGACGTCGGTCGAGGACGAGCGGGTCTACGCGCTCGCGCTTGCCTTCGACAACGGCGTCGTGAAACGGACGACCCTCGGCGCGGTCGCCACGAAAGGCGGCCAGGAGGCGTCGACCGACGCGATCAAGGAAACGGCGAACGCCTGGTTGCGCATCCGTTCGCCGCTCGTCGTTCCCATCCCTTGCGGGACCACCTCCCTGACGCTGGATGGCGAGCCTGTCGAGACCGGGCTCGACGGCGATGCGGGGTGGCATGCCTTCCGGGGCGGACGTTCCGGCGAGCTCGTCCTGACCGCGCCGCCGCACGTCTACACGGCGGATTTGCTTGCCATTGACTGCCTGCTCATCATCATTCGCTGATCGAAAGGATTCCGACATGAAAAAACTTCTTGCCTTCTTTCCCTTGCTTGCCGCCGCCGCACTGGCTGTTCCCACGATCGACTCGGTCTCGGTGCGCCAGGACTGGCCTTGGTCGAACGGAATCGTCGTCGACTACGTGGTTTCAGGCGCCACCGAAAACGGCGTCGACGTGTCTCTTGTCGCATTCAATGGCACGGAGAATCTCGGGGCGTTGACGTCGTTCCGGTCGGGTTCGCTCTTCGCGTCGAAGAACGGCGCGAACACGGTCGTCATCGATCCGGCCGCGCTTCCCGACACGGGGGCCTCAAGCCTGGGCGCGTTCCAGGTGGAGATGGACGTGCTCGGCGAGGGCGATCCGCTGGTCGACCGCGTGGAGTACAAGATCATCGATCTGCTGACGCACGAGGTCGCGGACGTGCGGCGCCGCGACATCTACGAACATCCCCAAACCTACGGCGCCTGCACGCGCGACTACACGACGGTCGGCCCGGGCTTCCAGTCCTTCCTCCCGCCGGAGGACGTCTTCGTCTGGACGGGCGTCAACTCGAACGACGTCTACAAGACGGACAAGCTCGTCCTGAAGCTCATCCCGGCGAAGGACAAGGTGTGGCCTTTCGGGCCGAGCGTGGACGACACGGCGGCGAAGCCCGCCGGCCATTGGAGCCATCCAATCATGGGCGAAACGCGCATGCAGGTGAAGCTGACGAAAAACTACTACATGAGCGTCTTCGAGATGACGCAGCAGCAGTACTTCCACCTGACAGGCGAATGGCCCTCCTTCTTCACCAACGCCGCGTACCGGGCGAAGCGGCCGGTCGAGTACGTGAGCAAGTCGCACCAGCAGTTCGTCGCGGCCGTGAACGCGGCGCACGACCACGGCTTCAAGATCCCGACCGAGGCGCAGTGGGAATACGCCGCGAAGGCGGGCTACGACGGCCCGGGGCTCCCGAACGGCAAGGCGTATTCGTCCGCGACGCTCACCGAGCTGGAAGGCTACGGCTCCGCCCGGGGCAATCCGGATCGCAACGCCGCGTTTGTCACCTACACGGTCGGCGTCGGGCGTCCGAACGCCTTCGGCCTCTTCAACATGCTCGGGAACATCAGCGAGTGGTGCAGCGAGGAGCCGCGAAACGACCTCGCGAGCTACTACAGCGGAACGCCCGAGCCGATCGTCGATCCGAACGTGCAGTCGGCGGCCGGCATGTACGGCGGCAACTACGGCGTGTTTCGCGGCGGCAACTACAACAGGCTCTGGTGGCGGTACGCCCAGCGTTTCGCCCATACGGACGGGAACGGATACATCTGGGACCAACCGCTTATCGGCTGGCGCGTGATACTGGATGCGGAGTGAGATCCGGGAAAGGAAAGATGAAATGAACATGAAGAAGACAGTTTTTGCATGGGCCGTGCTCGGCGCCGCGGCCGCGTTCGCGGAACCGGCGGTGGATCGTGTGCTCGTGCGCCAGATGTGGCCATGGGATCGAACCGTCAAGGTCGAGTACGAGCTTTCGGGAACGACCGCCATGCACGACATGACGGTGACCGTGACGGCGGGCGAAACCACGTACGGCACGGCGCAGGTGCTTGCGGCGAAGACGGAGGGCGATCTCTACGGAATCACGGCGGGGATCAACGGCTTCTCGTTCGATCCGCAGCTTCTGTTCGGCTCGGACGAGGCGAAGGTGACGTTCACGGTGCGCGTGGAGCCGGGCGCGGCGTCCGAACCCAACATCAACCGCATCGAATACCGCGTCTTCGACCTCGAGAACGGCACGTTCGCGGACCTCAGGCGGCGCGACTTCTACAACGACCCGGCGAAATACGGCGCGTTCACGACGAACTACTCGACGATCGGCCCGGGCTTCCAGTCCTTCCTCGACCCGAGCGAGACGTTCGTCTGGACGGGTGTGAACCAGATCGAATACAAGACGACGAAACTCGCGATGAAACGCATCTACGCCGCAGGCAAGACATTCCACATGGGGCCGCATCCTGCCGACACGAACGCGGTTCGGAGCGGCACCTACCTCGAGACGCGCTTCCAGGCGACCTTCACGAAGGATTTCTACCTGGGCGTGTTCGAGTTGACGAAAGGCCAGCAGGAGCTTGTCACGGGCTACGATCCCGGGTTCTTCACCAATGCGAACCAGCATGCCGAACGCGCCTTCGAAACCGGGTTCGACGGGACGATGGCCAAGACGATGTACGGCGAGGGCGGCTTCTGCACGATGGCGTCCGCCCTGTTCGGCAAGACGATCCGCTTCCCCTACGAGGCGGAATGGGAGTTCGCGGCCAAGGCCGGCTACGACGGGCCGAACTTCCCGAACGGCAAGGAGGTGACGATCGGCAGCTTCAACGAGCTGGAAGGGTATTCCGCCGGCTCCGGCTCGACGGACCGGAACAGCCCGCATTTCCCGTTTGTCGCCGGCCGGGGGCGCCCGAATCCGAACGGGCTCTACAACCTCTTCGGCAACGTCAGGGAATTCATGCGCGACCAGGTCCAGACGGACTTGCTCGCCTATTACACGAATCGCGGCGAGACCGAGCCGTTTGTCGATCCGCGCACGGACGGCAACAACGTCGGCTCCGAGGCTTATCCGGTCAAGGGTTGCGAATTCAACCTGTTGAGCTTGAAACACGCCCGGCCGTCCGCCCGATTCGGCGTCGTCCCCACCCAGACGATCAATCAAGCCGGGTGCCCGGGCGTTTTCGGCTGTCGCGTGATGTGCGAAGCCGACTGAGGACGGGATCGCAAAAGCGTGAAAATGAGCGAGAAGGCAATGAACGGTTCGTTCGCCGTCACGGCGGCGGCTTTTGGGGTCGCGGCTTGTCTGGCGCCAACGCTTCAGGCCGCCGTGTCGGAGCCGACGGAGGTGTTTGTGCGCGTGGAACAGGATCGCAATTTGTTGCGGAACGGATCGTTTGAATTCGCCAACCGCTACAACGGCATGAAGACGATTCTCAACCCGGGCGACCAGCTCGCGTTCCAATGGGGCGTGGCGCAGAAGCAGCGCTGGTGCGAGACGGGGTTCGACCAGTGGTGGGGCGAGGGGACGACGAACGGCGCGCTCTACGCGTCCTCGCCGGACGCCTGCTCGGGGCGGCGCTCGCTTGCCGTGAAGGCGCCCGGGGCGGTCACCACGTGGCTCGTGCATCTCGACGACTGGCCGGAAGGCGGGGCCGACGCGGTGACGCTCTCCTGGTCGGCGAAGGGGCTGGGCGGCGCGGCGGCGCTGCGCGCCGAGGTCGCGCTCCACGAGGGGGCGGCTCCGCTTTCGCAGGAGCCGCGCGTGGCCGGGCAGGCGCTCGACGGCGAGGCGGCCGCCTCGACGTGGGGACGCGGCGCGCTGACCCTCGAGATTCCGGAGGCGGCCCGACGCCGCGAAAAAGCGGCGCTGGCCGTGCGCCTCGCGGTGACGGACGGCGCATGCCTCTTCGACGACGTGCAGCTTGAATACGGTCGCGAGGCCACCGGCTTCACCGAACGCCAGTCGCAGTATCTTTCGCTCGCGATGGAGGGCGTGCCGGCGACCGACCTGCCGAAATACAAGCTCGGGCGCGACGCGGTCAAGAAGCTCCTCGTCCGGAACACGTCGGGGAAGCGGCTGACCGGCGAGCTCAAGGTCTTCCTGGATTCGTGGGACAAGGCGGGCACGACGCCGATCGCCACGAAGCGTCTTGTCGATTGGGAGGCGGACGCGACGGAGGCGTTTCCGGTCGACGTCGGCGCGCTCGCGCCGGACGGCTACGTGATCCTGGCTTCGTTCGAGCCGTATTTCAGCGAGAAGGGCGTCTACGAGCCGGCGAACACGGGATGGGGCGCCGTCGGGCACAGCCAGCTTCTGAAGCGCAACGGCCTGCGCTTCTGCGTGTTCGCGGCGACGGCGCCGAAGGATCTCTTCGGCGTCGGGAACGGCATGATTGGCAACTTCGGCTGGTGGGGCGGCAACACGATGGAGAACGCCGTGCGCGGCAAGTCGGTGAACCCCGTCCTCCTGGGCGAGGCGGATCCGTTCAAGGCGGCGGTCGTCGGCGCGCCGAACATCGAGGAAACCGGTCTCAACAACGCCGGGGACAAGACGCTCCCCGAGTCGTGGAACCCTGCGGCGCCCGGGATGATCAACGCCTACTCGCCGAACGGGCGCAAGGTTCTGCGGGAACGGGCGGTCGCATTTGGCAAACGCATGGCGGACGATCCGTCCGTCGCGGGCGCGAAGCTGGACAACGAAGGCTTTTTCCTGAATCGCGGCGATTTCTGCCCCGACGCCTGGGGCGACCTCGATTTCCGCACGTGGGTGAAACAGCGGTACGACGGCGACCTCGCGCGGCTGAACGCCGTTTGGAAGACGGCGTTCGCGACGTGGGACGAGGTCGTGCAGCCGATCTCGGGCATCAAGGAGGGAACGATCGAGAAGACCGGCGGCGCGGCGATCGACTGGATGGCCTCGCTGGGCAAGATGACGCCGGCGGCGCAGGCGCGGCTTGCGGAGAAGCCCGCGTTCTCGATGGATTGGTTCCGCTGGCGCGCCGCCTCCGTGGTGAAGGTCTACGCCGACTTCATCGCCGCCGCGAAGACCGTGGACCGGAAGACGCTCTACGGCAACAACTATCCGTGGCCCAACTATTTCACGCACATCATCTGGCCGCAATGGCGGACGCACGACGTGATCATGCTCGACCAGCAGTACGTGTGCGGATTCATGCGGACGCTCGGCACGAACGAGGAGATGATCGACATCCTGGAGCAGGCGGAGTCGATTTCCCGCGGGGAGCGTCCGATCTGGGGCCGCGAGATTTACTTCCAGCCGAACTATCCGGGCGAGATGGCGGCGTTGCAGAACTGGGCGATGATCGCCCACGGGATGTCCGTGCCGATGACCTTCGCGTGGCGTCCGTATGCGGACCACAAACGCGAGGTTTTCAAGACGGGGCCGAAATCGTGGCTGCTCGACGATGCGCCGCCCATGTGGTTCATCATCGACGTCGACGGCACCGAAGTCCCCGGCTACGCGCCCAACGCGCGCTCGACGGACGAAATCGCCGCGTTCCACCGGAAGTACGACGGGCACTCGCTCAAACGCATTCGCGGCGACGTGGCGCTCTACCTTTCGACGGACACGTCCGCCTACATCATGTTCGAGACGTTCGACAAGCCCTACGACAGCCAGCTCTCGCAAGACCGCATGGCCATTGCCGGGGCGCTGCGGTACGCCGGTTCGCGCATCGAGTACTTCGACGACGCGACGCTCGCGGAAGTCGATCCCAAGCGCTTTCCGGTGCTGATTGCGGCAGGCGAGAAGGTGCTTTCCGAGGCGGCGGAAGCGCTGCTCAAGCGCTATGCGGAACGAGGCGGGCGCCTCGTCGTCTTCAACGATTTCAACACGTTGGACGTCAATCTCGAACCGAAGGCGCATCCCGGCGCGGAGGGATGGAAGGGCGACGTCCGCGTCGTCAAGGATTTCGTCGGCAAGTACAACACCAAGCCGTACAACACCGCCGCCTACGACCAGTACATTGCGAAACTGCTGGCTGATTTGGCGATGCCGCGCCGGGCCTGGTGGGAGAACGAGACGCCGCGACAGGACGGCGAGGAACGCCTCCTCGCCGGCGAGGGGCGGCCGATCGTCGAAGTCGTCGTGCGGCGGCAGGAGACGACCGGGCGTCGCTTTGTCTTCGTCCTCAACAAGGGCGGCGCAGGCCGCGGACGGCTTTGCGGCCCCGATTTCGATGGCGTGACGACGCTCGTCGATGCGTTGACGGAGGAAAAATCAGACCTGGCGTTTGAACTCCAGCCCTTTGGCTACCGGGTTTTCTTGATCGCCAGAAAAGATGCCGGGCATGGGGGTGTGTGAGTTCGGGAGTGCGTGGGGGTGTTGCCGAAGGGCGTCACCCACATGCTCGTTTACGTGTGCGTGCATCGCTTCGCTGTGAACGCGAACGTGTACGATCGATCCTGCGGCTTCCCGTACCCGTACCCGCACCCGTTCCCGCACCCGTTCACGAACCTCCGTTTGCGTTTCCGCACGATTCCGCAAGCGCGACGATCCATCCATCAAGGAGCCGTCGGCAGGAAAACGCCGTCGGCGAAATTCAGGATCCAGTTCCAGTCGTCGCCCGCCATGCCATGTGCGCCGCCCCGGCGGACATAGCCGAGTTTTCGCCCGATCCGCGAAACGTCCCAGTTTTCCGGCCAGTCGCCGGGAGGAAGCCCGTCTTCACCGAAAAACTCCCATGCGGGCGATGCCGCGCGACAGGCGAGGAACTCGCCTTTCGTATCGAACCAGGGGTTGTTGAATCCGAGGACGAGAAGCGCCCGCGGCGCAATCGATGCGAGGAGAAGGTGCTGGTCGAATGCCATCGCCTGCTCGTTGCCGGCGTATTTCGCGTATGCGCGGCAAAACCAGTGCGTGAACATCCTCGTTTCCGTCGAGACGTTTTCGCCGAAATCGCGCTTCGCAAGCGGCGCGCCGCCGCCGCCCGTCTGGATCGGCGCGCACACGGCGAACCGTTCGTCCCGCGCCGCCGCAAGGAGCGCGGTTTTTCCGAGGCGCGAACATCCCGTTGCGACGCTCTTCGTCGCATCGACTTCCGGAATCCGCTCGGCAAGATCGAGTCCTCGCGAAAGCGCCCATGCCCAGGCGCCGAGCGAGGCGATGTTGTCCGTGCGGGCTGGATCGCGCGGCCCCCAAAGTGAAAACACCTTCGTATAGGCATGCGCATCCTGCCGCGCCCGCGACTCCTCCGCATCCTCCCCGCCGGGGTCGGGCGAAACATCCTGGTAGCTTGCGCTCATCACGGCATAGCCACGCGCCAGGATCGTCTCAAGGGGGAACTGGTAGCGGTGTTCCGTCTTGCGCCACTTGTCCTCGATCGACGGGTTGCCATCGTAGTTCAGAAACAGCACGACAGGCGTTTTCCGCTTGTTCTCGCAAACCATGCGATCCGCCTTCTTCTGCGGCACGTCGCCTGCAATGCGGTTCGGGATGAACACGACCCAATCGATGCACGGGCCGGACTTGTCCTCCCGGAACCACATGTGGTACTGCCGACGAATGCCAAGCCCTCCGCACGTGGCGCTTTCGTCGAACATCTCCGTGACCACCGCATCAGGTCGCGGCGGTTCGGCGCCATACATTTCCCTTGCAAAAACATCGAGGATTTCGGCTCGCCGAGCCGGCCAGTCCTCGACCGATTCGAGCTTGCGCCCATCGAAAAAGGCAAGCGGATCCTCCAGTGCATAAGGCCCAATTTTCGACTCGTCGTAATTTGGCCCGCGCATGGTGACATCTTTCGTTGCGGTCATCGGCAAATCTCCCATTGTTCTCATGATTGTTTTCCTGGCGGCATCGGGTCAGGCGCCTGAAAATACTACCATTGCCCATTCCAAAGGTCAATCGTCGAGGGTGTGTGTCAGAATCGCGACATGCTTCCTTGAGTTTCCCTGGGACATGGAGGCATCCTTGGTGCCGAATTCAAAACCAATCCCCCTCTGCGCCTGTTTTAGATCAAAAACCTCCACCTGCGCCGCGTCGCCTGCGTCTTTGTTTTTCGTGGCCATTCCCCGCTCGGCGAAGCCGCCGCGGCCACGCCTCAATTCCGAGCTTCCTTCATAGCCGCAAAAAGGCGCAAAAAGGCGCAAGAATTTTCCGTATTTCCTTTCAACATGCATGACATAGGCAATGCCGGATTTGCCTGTTGCCTTTCTGACACGCCCCCCTTTGTCGACTCCAAAGACCTGCTGGGGGGGGCATCCGTCGCGCCCCGCGTCCCGTTATGTGGAATTTGGCGTTGACATATTCCATGTTTTAGAATATAGTGGCGGCGTTTTTCGGATCAAAGAAATGAACAACACCCTCGCCAATGGCTTGAACTTGCTTGAAACAATGGCTTCGGACGGTCGTGAGTACACGGTCAAGGAGCTTGCCTCCCGCACGTCGTTGCCGGCAAGCAATGTCTGCCGTTTGCTCAAGACGCTTGTTGCGTCCGGTTATTTGCAGCAGGATCCGAAGACGCGTCAATACAGGGTGGGGCTGCGGGTGTTGACGCTCTCGAACGCCCGTCTTGCCAGCCTTGATCTGCGGCGCGTCGGCCACGCTTTTGCGGCGCGTCTTTGCCACGAGGTGGATGCGCCCGTCTATCTTTCGGCGCCCATGGAAGGGAGATCCGTCGTGGTTGACGTGATGTGGCCCAGTGGCTACATCGGCGACCCCCACATTGTGGTGGGCGCCCTTCATTCCGTGACGCACAGCGCCTGCGGCAAGGTTTGCGCGGCGTATGCTGATGCGGAAAGCCGCGCTGGACTTGCGGCGGCGCTTGCGGCGGTCGTCCCGCCGGAGCGGCTTGAGGACTGGGATGCGGAATTTGAGGACATTCGCAACACGGGGTTCGCCCGCCGCCTGGAGGGCGGGCTGGCGGCGGCCGCGGCTCCGATTTTCCATGCGGGCGGGAACTTCGCGGGTGCGATCGGCGCGGTTTTTGAACCGGCAGCCGAGATCTTGCCCGGGCAGGAGCAGGCGATACGCATGGCGGCCACAGGGATATCCTTTGCACTTGGACAGCCTGTCTCAACCTGATGCGATACGGAAGGAAAACAACGATGAATGCAGCAGAACTCAAGAAAGCGGCGCACGAGCGGGGCGCCGATTTGGTGGGGGTCGCCCCGGCCGAACGCTGGGCCGATTGGCCCGGAGCGGACAATCCGCGGGTCATCCAACCACAATGCCAGTCCGTGATCGTGATTGGTCGCAGAATGGTGCGCGGCGCCTTCCGCGGCGTCGAGGAGGGCACGAACTTCGGGAGCACGTACCGCATGTACGGCGCCGATTGGCACGAAAACACGTTTCTCGTGCGAGTTGTGCATGCGATTGCGCTTGCGCTGGAGGCGACGGGGGCGGAGGCCGTCCCGTTGCTGGGCGGCGGCACGGGGTTGGACTGCAACGCGCTGGCGCATGCGGCCGGGCTTGGGTCGGTTGGAAAGGGAGGCTTCTTCCTCACACCGGAATATGGGCATCGGCAGCGGTTTGCGCTTGTTTTGACGGATGCCGCGCTGGACGGCGACCCTGTGGCGGATCTCGATTTTTGCAACGATTGCAACGCATGCCTCGACGCATGCCCGCTCTCCGCCCTGCGCGATGCAGGCGGCGCGACATTCGAAATCGACACGCGGCTGTGCGCCATCTGCGAAAATGGGCGCGTCCACGGCGGGTCTCTTTCGTATGCCAAGCTCGACCGCTTTGCGGCGTCTTGCGGTCGCGCCTGTCTCGTGGCGTTGGAGGGCAAAACCGGCAACGCCTTCCACGAGCGATTCCGGAAACGTTCGGTTTGGAGCCGTGATGTCGACGGCAAGGCAACGCTTCATCCGGTCAACGCAACAACAGGAGGCAGCAAATGACATCTGCAGAACTCAAGGCGGCGGCGCGCGGCTTTGGCGCCGATTTGGTGGGAATCGCATCGGTGGACGCCTTGCGCGGTCTGCCACCCGAGGAAAATCCGCTCTCGATTTTCCCGCAGGCGAAAGTCGTGATCGTGCTGGGGCGCAAGGTGCTGCGCGGCGCGTTGCGCGGGGTCGAGGAGGGGAGTGAATTTTCAAACGCGTTCCCGACGTTCGGATTCTACGGACACGAGGACATCTTTCTCTCCAAAACCACGTACGACGTCAATCTCTGGATCGAGGCGCGTGGGCATGATGGCGTGCCGCTCTTCGCCTACGACAGCAAGAGCCGTGCAGAAGGGGTGCCGGTGGCGCCTGGAAAGCCGGCTCCGAACGTCTTGGTGAACTACCGCGTCATGGCGCAGGCGGCGGGGCTGGGCGAGACGGGGCTGCACGGGCTTTTCCTCACTCCGGAATTTGGTGTGCGCCAGCGCTTCGCCATGGTGCTGACCGATGCGGACATAGAGCCTGACAAGCCTTTTGTTCCGCGCATCTGCAATGACTGCGGCGCGTGTGTGGCTGAGTGTCCGCTGGGCGCGCTTGATGCGTCAAAGACGTCGGCGTTCGGCTCGCCCGGTTGTGAACGCGCCGTCGCCTCGCGCGACAACGCCCTGTGTTTGCGTTGCAAAAACGGGGCGGTGCAGACGAACGAGGGGCGCTTCAACGCCGTGGAGCGGATGGCGGCATCGTGCTCGCGCGCCTGCATTGCGGCGCTTGAGGAGCGCGGGGCGACATCGGAGAAATTCAACGGCAAGTTCCGGCCGTCCGCGCCATCCTGGACGGTGGATCGGTTGGGGACGCGAACGGATTCCAAGGGAGGCGGTGCAAAATGAACAAAGCGACAACATTGACTGCAAAGGAAATCAAGGACTACGCAAAAAGCATCGGCGGCGGCGGCGGCGGCGTGGACATCGTCGGCATCGCGCCCATATCCCGCTTTTCCGAAGCGCCGGAGCGCATGCATCCCGCGAACATTTTCCCGGACTGCAAATCGGTCGTCTCCATCGTCCAGCCCATCCCGCGCGGAACCTACCGCGGGATCACCGAAGGGACGCATTGGAACAACTACACGTACTATTCGTACAACCGCCTCAACACGTTGTTCCGCCCGATCATCACGGACGAGCTTGCGCGCTTCATCGAAGACCGCGGCTACGAGGCCGTGCCGGTCTACCCCGCCGTGCCGGAAAACTACCCGCAGCACCCCGATCCCGTGCCGGGACGCCCCGCGCCCGAAGTCAACATCCATGTACGCATTGCGGCCATGGCCTGCGGTCTGGGCGAAATCGGGTGGTCCAAGGTATTCCTGCATCCCGTGTGGGGGCCGCGCGTTCGCATCGGCACCATTCTCACGGATGCGGAGCTTGAACCGGACGCGCTGATCAAGCCGGGCACGCTCTGCAAACGCTGCATGCGTTGCGTGCCGGACTGTCCCGGCAATGCGATTCCGAACCGCGACGGCCCCAGGATCACGATCAAAATCGCCGGCCAGGAATACTCGTGGGGCGATGTCCACATGGGTCGTTGCACGGCGACGCACCACGGCATCAACTACCTTGCCTCGCCGTTCCTGAAGAAGTATTTCCCGGGGTTCAACCTCGACATCCAGAACACCACGATGTCCGAGGAGCTGGCCTACAAGCTGACCTATACGCTTGGGCTCGCCAATTGGGCGGGCCGGAACCCGGAGTTTCCGGGATCGGCCGCCAATCCCTACATCAAGCAGATCGCATCGCATTGCGGCTATCTTGCCGTCTGCGGTGCGAAGGGGTGCATTCGCGCGTGCATGGAGTTCCAGGAAAAGGCGCGCAACATCGAGCAGTCGACGTTCGCCACGCCGGTGTTCCCGACGAAAAAGTGGGAGCTGCCGCCGCCTGAGGCGGATGTGACCGGCGGCATTGTCGAGAAGCGCATGCTCACCTCGTTGTATCAGGATCCGGACGCCGACGCCGGGCAGTGGGAGTAGGGAGCGCGGCAACAGGGGAGCGCGGCAACGGAGTTGCCGCACGCCAAGGGGGCGGGTCGGCGGCTGGCGGCTCGTGCCGAAAGGCCATGCGTTTTTAGTCCAAGATCCAGCTTTGTCGTGAACTTTGTCGCCAACGTTGTCGTGGGCTTTGGCGATCTGTCGGGTCCAAGGTCCCGGCCCGATTGCCCTTGCAAGTTTCAAGTTTCATCTTTCGCGTGGACATTGTAGAATGTGCGGGGTTGATCCACGGCGTTGAAGGGCGTCGGCTTGATTGCCGGACTGCCTGTTCAACAAGGGTGTTTTTTCATGAAAACCTTTTCCATCGATTTCTCGAATAAAACGGCGGTCGTCACCGGTGCGGCATCGGGCATGGGGCTGGTTGCCAGCCGCTCGCTCGTCGAGGCGGGCGCGCGGGTCGTGATGTGCGACATGGATCGCGAACCGCTTGACAAGGCGGTTGAGGGCCTTCGCGCGGTTGGCGGCGATGTTGTCGCCTGCCAGACCGACGTGCGCCAGTTCGCCGATGCCGAGAAGGCGGCCGCGCTCGCGCTGGAGCGCTACGGCGCCATCGACTTGCTGATCCCCTTTGCAGGCGGGAACGAGGCCCGCGTGAGAAACAGTCGCGTTCCGTTCTACGAGCAGCCGATCGAGGTGATCGACTGGGGGCTCGACGTGAACCTGAAGGGGGCGGTCTATTTTGCCCGTGCGTGCATGCCGGCCATGATCCGGCAGGGGAGCGGCGTCATCGTCTGCATCGGTTCGGTGACGGGATTCAGCGGCGATGGCAGCGGATCAATGTATGGCACGGCCAAGAGCGGTCTCTTCAACTTCGTCAAGGGGCTTGCCATCGCGGGTGGCAAACATGGCGTGCGGGCGTTCTGCGTGTCGCCGGGGCCTGTGCTGACGCGTCCGGAGATGGCCGCGATGCCCACGCAAGTCGGGCGTGCGGCGTCGCCACAGGAGATCGTGGACTGCATCCTCTTCTGCGCATCGGATTACGGCGCCTTCATTGACGGTGCGAATCTCCTGATCGATGGCGGACAGCTCTGCTGCTGAACGTCCCCCAGCCCTTGTTGACCTTCAATCTGCAATCGGTGTCTGATGTTCAAAGCGTTGCTGCTTCTGGTTTCAACCGGATTCTCCTGGGTCGTCGTCGGGGCGATGGTGGGGCACATCGGGCGAAAAGGCCTGAGTCTTCTCCACTACCAGCTTTGCAGCGGCCTGCTTTCCCTCCTGGTCAGCATCATGATCGGGCTGTGCAGCCCGGATCGGCTCCTGCCGCCCGCAGGCATTCCGGCATCGACCTGGATCTGGACGATCCTCGGCATGTTCTGCAACGGCCTCTTCAACTACCTGATGATCCGGTGCATGGGTCGTGCAATGAAAAACGGGCCCAACGCAATTGTCTGGGTGATCATCCAGTCAGGCTTCATCTTCCCGTTCTTCATGGGCTGGATCGTGTTCGGCGTCCCGATGAACGCCCTGCGCATCACGGGCGTCATTTTGATCGTCGCGAGCATTTTTCTCCATGCGTTTCGCAAGCGGGGGGAGTCTGCAAATCCGGGGCAAGCCGATCGTTCCGTTGCGATCTGGCTCGTGCCGGCGGTGCTCGGCATGATCTGCTGCGGGATCAACCAGTGCGGCGCCAACCTGCCGTCCTATCTGGAACGAGGCCAGGAGATGCCGAGCGTCTTCCGAAGCCTGGTCACCACGCTGGGCGGTCTCGCCGGATGTCTGCACGCCTTCACACGCCAGCGCCTCGAACGAGCGGAAGCCGCCCGGCCCACGTGGCGTGAACTCCGCACGACCGCCGCCTACGCCGCCATCGTCGTATCGGTGAACTACACGGTGGTCGTGCTTCTCATGTTTCCGGGGCTTGACCTGCTCCAGAGTCTCGGGCGCGGCCCGATGGGCTTCCCGATCATGGTCTGCTCGTGCGTGATCGGCTTCTTCCCCTACGGCCTCTTGATCCTCAAGGAGCGGCTCAACCCCGTCCAGGCGCTGGGTGTCGTCGTCGGCGTCTCAGGCATTGTTCTCGCCGCCATCTGAATCCATCCCGCCGCTTCCCTTGGCAAACGACCAGCCCCTTGCGACGAATGACGGCCGCAGGATGGGACGAGCGGCTGCTCGTCCTGGCGGGTGGCCTGCCGGGTTCCATGGTCTGGAAGGAATGTTCCAGATCTTTGAATGGGCGGAGGCGGCGACACGCGGCGGGGACGCCGCGTCCACTTTGGACGCGAGTCGTTCACGTTCGCAGCGGAACGGTCCGCGTACCCGTACAACACGAAAAACGGAAGGACGGGAACGAGGACGTGAACGTGAACGTGAACGGGTGCGGGTGCGGGAACGGGTGCGGGTGCGTGAACGGGTGCGGGTGCGTGAACGGGTGCGGGTGCGTGAACGGGTGCGGGTGCGGGTGCGGGTACGGGTACGCGAACGTTGAACGGGTACGCGAACGTTGAACGGGTACGCGAACGAGCGGGAGGAGGACCACGCTCTAGTTTCCTTGCTTTTCCTCGGAAATGACGGCGCCGGAGGGGACGATGAGGACGGGGCAGCGGGCCTGGCAGACGACTTTGCTGGCGACGTTGCCGAGGAGCCAGCGGCCGATGGCGCCGCGGCCTTGCTGGCCGAGGACGATCAGGTCGGCGTTTTCCTCCTTGGCGAAGGCGATGATCGTCTTGGCGGCGGAGCCGACCTGGATCTCGACGCGAAACGGCAGGCCGGCGGGGACGCGCGGACGGTAGTCGGCGTCGATCTTGGCCTCGACGCCGGCCCGGGCCTTTTCGTTCATGTCGGTGCCGTCGGAGATGTAGCCCCGCCAGAACTGGGCGTCGGGCTCGGGGATCGCGTGCAGCAGGCAGAGCTCGCCGCCGGCGCTGCGGATCGCGGCGTCGATGGCGAAGTCGAAGGCGGCGTCGGCGTTGGCGGAGAAGTCCGTGCAAAACAGGATTCTCCGGTAGTGTCCTCGGCGCAGGTCGGTTGCGTTCATGGCGGCCTCCTTGGGGCTTGGGGTGGGTGGGTGTGGGTCAGTGCATCAGGTTGGGGAGCCAGGTGGCGATCTGCGGAAAGCAGACGAGCAGCGCACAGGCGACGAGCAGCGCCAGCAGGTAGGGCATGGCGCCGCGGAAGACGGTTTGGAGCGGGATGCTGCGTTCGATCCCGCTGACGACGTAGACGTTGACGCCCACGGGCGGGGTGATGACGCCCATCTGGGTGACGAGCACGATCATGACGCCGAACCAGATCGGGTCGAACCCGAAGCCCTGGATGACGGGGTAGAAGATCGGCACGGTGAGCAGGATCAGCGCCAGCGAGTCGATGAAGCAGCCGGCGACGAGGTAGAAGGCGATGATCAGCGTGACGATGACCCAGGGCGGCACGGGGAGGGTGGCCAGGGTTTGGGCGAACTGCATCGGCAGCTCCGTGAGCGCCAGGAAGTGGCCGAAGATCGTGGCGCCGGCCACGATGGTCATGACCATGCAGGAGGTGCGCAGCGTCTCCTGGGCGGCGGTCCAGAGCATGCGGAGCGAGCAGTTGCCGCCCGCGGCGGCGATGACGACGCTGCCGGCGGCGCCGATGGCGGCGGATTCGGTCGGGGTGAACCAGCCGGCGAACATGCCGCCCATGACGAAGACGAAGAGGACGAGCGTCTCGACCACGCCGGACAGCGAGCGGAAGCGTTCGCGCCAGCTTGCGGCCTCGGCTTTCGGGGCCAGCCCGGGGTTGCGCCGGCAGAGGATGTGGATGGTGGCGAAGAACAGGACGGCCACGAGGATCCCCGGCAGGACGCCGGCGATGAAGAGCTTGCCGATCGACTGTTCGGTGAGGATGCCGTAGACGATGAAGACGACGCTCGGCGGGATGAGCATGCCGAGGCTGCCGCCGGCGGCGACGGTGCCGCTGGCGAGGGCGTCGTCGTAGCGGTAGCGCCGCATTTCGGGCAGCGCCACGGTCGCCATCGTGGCCGCGGTCGCGGGGCCGGAGCCGCAGATGGCGCTGAAGGCGGCGCAGGCGCCGACGGTCGCCATGGCCAGGCCGCCGCGAAGCGAGCCCATCCAGCAGTGGGCCGCCGCGAAGAGGCGCTTGCTGATGCCGGTGTGGAACGACACCTGGCCCATGAAGACGAACAGCGGGATGACGGTGAGGCTGTAGTTCGAGAAGGTGTCGTAGAGGTCGAGCGAGACGAGGGCGAGCGCCGCCTTGGTCGAGAGGATGCAGGCGCAGCCGACGCCGCCGACGACGCCCATGACGAAGCCCACGGGCATGCTGCAGACGAGGAGCAGGACGAGCGCGAGGCAGCCGAGGATGCCGATGGTGGAGAGTGTCATGGCCGAATCAGCTCCCGTCCGGGGTGGATGAGGTGGAAGGTCACGACGATGGCGGTCAGCCCGAACGCGGCCGCCATGACCCAGGGGACCCAGAAGACCGGCAGGTCGATCGTGTCCATGACCTGGCGGTAGCGGAGGAAGCTGCTGCCGCGCGCGATGCACGCCCACGTCGCGCACCCGAGGGCGCCGATCATGATCAGGCGCATGATCGAATCGACGACGAGCCGGCCGAGGCGGTTGAGCTTCTGGAAGAAGTATTCGATGGCGACGTGGCCCTTGACGGCCGTCGTCAGCGGGAGGGCGCAGGCGATGGCGAGCGCGCCGGTGATGCGGACGAGGTCGTAGGCGCCCTTGATGGGGCGGCCGGCGGCGCGCAGGACGACGTCGGCGCAGATGACGAGGATGGTGGCGGCGAGGGCGAGGGCGGCGATGGCCGTCATGAACTTGCAGAGCCCGACCACGCCGAGCCAGAAGCCTTGCGGTGTTTTTTGTTTTGATTTCGACATGGGCTCATTCTCCTGTTTCGGCGGAGGCGGCGGCACGCGGCGGGGGCGCCGCGTCCACAGGCTCGGGCGAGGCGGAGGCGGCACGCGGCGGGGGCGCCGCGTCCACAGGCTCGGGCGCAGGGGCGGCGGCGGCACGCGGCGGGGGCGCCGCGTCCACAGGCTCGGGCGCAGGGGCGGCGGCGGCACGCGGCGGGGGCGCCGCGTCCACAGGCTCGGGCGAGCGGGCGGCGGCGACGCCGGCCTTCAGGTCGGCGAGGAAGGCGTCGCCCGGCAGGCTCTCCTTGTTGGCCTGGCTGGCGAAGTTTTCGAGCATGGGGGCGACTCGCGCGACCCAGGCTTCCTGCTCGGCGGGGGCGAGCGGCAGGACGGGGCGGCCCAGCTCGGCGATGAAGGCGAGCCCTTCGGCGTCGGCGTCGTTCCAGGCCTGGCCGTGTTTGGGGATCCAGTCGGCGCTGACGGCCTCGAAGACGGCCTGGACGTCGGCGGGGAGGGCGTTCCAGGCGTCGAGGTTCATCACGACGAAGAACGCGGTGGTGTAGCCGATGCAGGTGGCGTCCGTGACGCTGTTGACCACTTCGCCCTGCTTCCAGCCCTTGAGGGTTTCCATGGGGCAGAAGGTGGCGTCCACGACGCCCTTTTGGAGCGCTTCGTAGGTTTCGCCCTGCGGCATGCTGACGGGGGAGGCGCCGAGCGACTCCGCGATGCGGGCGCAGAATCCCGTGGCGCGGATCTTCTGGCCCTTCAGGTCGTCGAGGGTCTTGACGGGGCGTTTCGAGGCGAGGATGCCGGGGCCGTGGGCGTGGATGTAGAGCGCCTTGACGTCGCTCAATTCCGCCGGGCGGTAGCGGTCCGCCAGCTCGTTGGCGATCTGCGTGGCGCTGACGCCGTCGGGATAGCCGACGGGGAGGTCGAGGGCTTTGAGCAGGGGGAAGCGGCCGCGCGTGTAGGCGAAGGCGCTCATGCCGATGTCGGAGATGCCGTCCACGACGCCCTGGTAGCACTGGTCGGCCTTGGTGAGGGCGCCGCCGGCGAAGAGGGTGATCCGGACGCGGCCGTCCGTGCGCGCGGCGATTTCGTCCGCCCACTGCCTGGCGAGGATGGTCTGCGCGTGGGTGGGCGGGAAGAAGACGCTGTAGGACAGTTTGATGGCTGCGGGCTTGGCGCCGCCGTCGGGCGGATCCGCGGGCTGCCGGCCGCAGCCGGCGAGGATCAGCGCCGCGCAGGCGGCCAGGAACGCTGTTCGTGTTTTCATGCGTGGCCATTGTACTCGCGCGTGCGCATCCGTTCAACAATTTTCTTCGTTTGGCCGATTAAAAAAACTTCTTGCGTTTAACGGTTGATTTTGCGACAATCGATTAGTTTTCAACCATAGGGGAGGGGCGTCGCTTTGCCGCGATGCCGCACCCGAAGAGAAATTGGATCCAACATGAAACTGAAAGCAAAAAAACAGGCGGTCTTCAAAACCTTCGATCCGCTTGAGCACGCAGCGCTTTCTTTGAACTACCTGACGCAGATGACGGATTCGGAGCTTGGGGGCCTGCCTTACGGCCTGACGGCGCCGTTCAACAATCCGCCGTTTGCGGAGCACAACCGGATTGACGACGCCGAGCTCGTGGCTTCGTGGCTTGAGGGCATTTCCTGCTGCCGCGAGATGCTTGGGACGAGCCAGGGCGCGGACGTCGAGGAGTCGCTCGCCAACCTGTTGCTCAAGCGGGGGTGGGACGACGAGTCGGGGCTTCGCTTCCCGGAGCGTCGGCCTTGGTCGCCCAAGCTTGACTATTGCGTCATTTCGGAAATGGCGGCGGTGCTCTCGGCTTTGAACCGCCTTGTCGAAACGAATCCCGACGACACGCATGCGGATCGGCGAGCGGCCGCCCTTGTGGAGGGGTTGAACGCCATCGTCGTCGAGACGAAGCAGCGCATGGCGGGGCTGGGCGTCTTCAATGTGCCGGAGCCTTGCTGCATGTTCCCTGGCGACGTCTTTGTCCGCGGCAAGGGTTTTGTCCCGGGCGTCAGCACCGGTTTCACGGACTGGATGGTTCGCTGCTGCGTGCTTGTTGAGCCGTTGGTTCGGCGTCATGTGGTCGGCAAGGATTCGACGGCGTTGATGTTGGCCACGGGCCTGGCCAATACGATCACGTACCTGACCCATCATTTCTCCTGCCGCAACGAGTTTTCGGGTCATGTTTATTCCGCAGTGGCTTCAGCCGTTGGCCTCGCGCATCTTGGTCGTCTTCTCGGGCAGGATCGCTACGTCGCCCGTGCGAAGGGCATCTACGACTTCGTGCGCCGCAGCACATCGGCCTTCGGGTGGTGCCCGGAGTACATGCAGTGGCAGCTCATGGCCGACGAGCGTTGCCCCGCCAACGCGATCAGCGCGATGATGCGGTGCGCGCTCGAGCTCGTCGATTGCGGTTTCCCCGAGTATTGGGACGATGTGCATCGCTTCTGGCGCAACCACTTGGCGCAGAGCCAACTTGCCAATACGACGTTTTTGCCCAAATCGACCAAGGGGGTTGACACCGCGCAGCGCGCGTACAAGAACATGGCCGCCCGCCTTTGCGGGGGCTTCTCGGGCGCTACGTCTCCGAACTCGCTGTCGCTTGGGCGTTCCCATGCGATTTGCGGCCTGTCCTCGGGCGCCGCGCCGGTGGGCATGCTGGCGGCGTGGCGGCGTGTGATTGAGTTCAGTCGCGGCAATCTTTTGATCAATTTCCCCGTCAACAGCGAAAACGAGCACGCGAAGGTCGTCGTTGGCTATCCCAACGCCGGCTATGTGCGCATCACGCTCAAGCGCGAGGCGCGCGTCGTCGTCCGCGTCTTCCCGTGGATGCCTTCACCGCACGAAGGCACGGTCGATGGCCGCCCGGCGGGGTTGGAGCGGCGCGACGACCAGGTGTCGTTCCCGCCTTGCGAGGCGGGCGCCGTGCTGGAGCTGAGCCACGAGTTGAAGATGCGGCGCGTGATGGAAAACGTCATGGGTCTCGATTTCTTCGGGCTCTGGCGCGGCCCCGACATGGTGGACATCCTGCCGCGCGGGATGGGGCTGCGGCTCTACCAGCGCGTGGAAGGCGCGAATCTGGAGGCTCCCCGGCCGCCTTCGGAAAATCTTTCCAGAGGCCCTATTCAGCCGCTCATCGAGCCCGTCAACCTCAAGGAGACGCGGCTCAACCGACGCAAGGCGCCGCGGAGCTAAGGCGGCAATGACGCGTCGGTCGATCGTCTTTGGCGCCGGTGTCAGCGGATGTGCCGCCGCGCGTCTGCTGTCGCGCGTCGGCGAGTCGGTCCGGCTCGTCTCGGATGTCGAGACGGACGAGACGGCGGCGTTGCGCGCCGCCGGTGTGGACGTTGTCCTCGGCGACCCGGTTGCGGCGGCGAGGGCGTTCGCCGCCGAGGCGGGCGGGGAAGGGCGGGCCGTCCTCAGTCCCGGCATTCCGCCGACAGCGCCCGAGGTCGTCGCCTGCCGCGAGGCCGGCTTGCCGGTCGTCGGCGAGCTGGAGATCGGCGCGGAACATTTGCGGTCCCGGATCGTGGCCGTGACGGGCAGCAAGGGGAAGAGCTCCCTGGTGAAGTTGCTGGCCGACGTGTTGAATGCGTCCGGGATTTCGGCCGTGCCCTGCGGCAACTACGGCACGGCGCTGGCGGACGTGGCCGCGCGCGACGAGCAGCCCGCCGTGGCGGTCGTCGAATGCAGTTCGTTCCAGCTTGAGACGATCGGGGAGCGCTTCCGCCCTGCGTCGGCGGCGGTGCTGAATCTTTCGGCCGACCATTTGGATCGCCACGGCACGATGGCTCGCTATTGCGAGACGAAGCTCGAGATCTTCCGCAATCTTGCGCCGGGCGGATTGGCGCTGCTGCCCGCGCCCTCGGAAGATCCGCATGGTCTCAACGCGGCGTTCCGCGCGCGGCATGGCGTGGAGGCGACGCGCGTCGGCCGCGGCGAGGACGCGCACTGGCGCCATGGCGACGGTTTTGTCGCCTGTGTCGAGACTGGCGCCGTTTTCGACATTCGAGGCAGTTATTTCGACAACGACGTCCTGGGGCCCGCCGCCGCCGCCGCATGCGCCTTGCTCGTGGCCGAAGGCGTGTCGCCCGAGGCGATCGCCGCGGGGCTGCGCGCCTTCGAGCCGCTGCCGCATCGCATGCAGCTGGTGGGCGAAGTGGGCGGCGTCCGCTTCGTGGACGACTCCAAGGCCACCAGCATCGCCGCGCTGCTGGCGGGTGTGCGGATGGCAAAACCGCCGGTTCATCTTGTGGCCGGCGGGCGGCTGAAAGAGAAAATTTCGGTCGATGGAAAAGAAGTCGTGACATTTGGGGTCAAAAAAGCGTATCTTATAGGTGAATGCATGGAAGACATGGCTTCAGCCTGGGCGCCCGACCTCGACATCGAGAAATGCGGCACCTTGGATGTCGCCGTGAAAACCGCTTTCAAGGAGGCTCGGCCCGGCGGAACCGTTCTGCTGTCGCCCGGGACGGCGAGCTTCGATCAATTCAAGGACTATGTCCAGCGCGGCAAGGCGTTTGCCGATATCGTCCTCAAGCTGAAAGAACACCAGGCGGCCGCAACCGCCAACCCCACGACCCTAACGGAGCGATAAGACAAAATGAAGAAAACTTCCACCTATGCAGCCATTCTGACTGCCCAGTTGATCACCGCCGGGCTTCTCTTCCAGGGATGCCAGGTCTATCGACCCGGTGATCGTTCACTGCTTGGCGGCCCGACGCCGGCACCCGGATCCCGCGGCGCTACGCGCACCATCGCGACGTCGCCTGCCCCGGCGACCCCGTCGACCCCTGCGAGCACGACGACGATCACGCCGAAGCCCGTCGTTTCCGCCAGCCATGTCGGCACCCCGGGCACGTACCAGGAATTCGTCGTCGGCGAAGGCGCCAAGGATCCGCACGCGGGCCTGACGAAGCACACGACCCGCCGCGTCTCGCCCCCGCCACCGACGGCCACCAAGCCGACCCCGTCCACCTCGGCGGCGGCTCCGGCCTTCACGGCGGACGGCAAGTACAAGCTCTATGAAGTGAAACGCGGCGACACGGCCGGCGAGATCGCCAACCGCCACGGCATGCGCCTTGCCGATTTCCTGGCCGTCAACGAGATCAAGACCCCGAACAACATTCGCGTCGGCCAGAAGTTCAAGATCCCCGCCGACGGGAAGCCGTTCGTTGGCGGCAGGGGCTCTCTTTCCCCGACAACAGGCGCCGACGGCTCCACCTACACGGTCGTCTCCGGCGACTCCCTCAGCGTCATCGCCCAGAAGCACGGCATGAAGACCGCCGAGCTGATGTCCCTCAACAACATCGCCGATCCGCATCGGATTTTCGTCGGCCAGAAGCTGCGCGTGAAGGGCAAGTCGCCTACGCCCCCGCCGCCGCCGAAGCCGGAACAGGCCGCGCCTGCGCCCGACAAGACGAAGCCGGTCGAAGCGGAGGCGGTTGCGCCCGCCGAGCCGATTGACGATGCAGCGGCGACGAGCATCGATTCGCTCCTGCAGGGCGTCGGCGCCGCGGAGACCCCCGCCGTTGCTCCGGCGACGCCCCCGTCCACCCCGTCCACGCCCGCCGCCGGCGGCGTCCGCGAGCACGTCGTGCGCGAAGGCGAGGACATCTACGCGATCGCGTTGCACTACAAGGTCCGTCCGGTTGACATCCGCAGCCAGAACAACCTCACGAGCAACGTGCTCACCCCGGGCACGACCATCAAGATTCCGCCTTCCGTCCAGTAGCGTCTTGGAGGCCGTTCCCGTGGCGGGTGTGTTGCGATGAAGTGGGTCACCGCCTTCATGGCGATGCTGGTATTCATGCTGGTGCTCGTTGGACTCGTCGTCCAGGCGAGCACCAGCGACTTCCGCGGGGTCGCGATCGCCGACAACGCCACGCACTTCATCATCCAGCAGACGCTCTACTTCATCGCAGGGCTGGTCTGCTGCCTGGTCATCGCCTCCATCCATCCCGCGTTCTGGTTTCGCAAGGAGGTCGTTTTGATGATCCTGGCTGGGATTGTCATCGGTCTCCTCATTGTCCATGTTCCCGGGCTCGGCAAGGCCACGAAGGGCGCGAAGCGCTGGATCACCTTGGTCGGCTTTTCGCTCCAGCCTTCCGAATTCGTCAAGCCCATGGGCATCATGCTGCTGGCCTGGTGGCACGGCGATTCCAGGCGGCGCAACCGCTCCTTCATCGAAGGCTCGCTCATCCCGTTCATTGGCATCGGCGTGATCTGCGTTGGGTTCAAGCTTCAGGACGACCTGGGCTCGATCATCATGTTCACGGCCGTCGCGCTGCCCATCATGCTGGCGGGCGGATCGCGCTTGCGCTACATCATGGCTTTCGGGCTTGTCATGCTCGTGCTGGTCGGCGCCTACGTGATGCAGAATCCCGAGCGCCGAAGCCGCGTGATGTCCGTGCTCGCCATGAACACGGAGAAGACCTACGAGGTCGATGACGCCGATCTCTACCACGTGACGATGTCGCGCAAGGCGATCCAGCACGGCGGCCTCATGGGCACCGGATTCCTTCGCAGCAACTACAAATTCGGCTTCCTGCCCGAGAACCACACGGACTTCATTTTCGCCATGCTTTGCGAGGAAGGCGGTTTCGTCGCGGCGACGATCTGCGTTGTGCTCTTCCTCGCCTTGCTTTGGTGCGGGATTTGGATCAGCCTGCGCGCGCCGACGAAGCAGATGCGTCTGCTCGCCTTCGGGATGGCGCTCTATCTCAACCTCTGCGCCGCCGTCAACATGGCCGTTGTGATCGGCATCCTGCCGACCAAGGGGCTCGCCTTGCCGTTCATCAGCTACGGCGGCAGCAGCCTGGTCAGCTCGATGATCGCGGTCGGCATCTTGCTGGGCATCGGCTGGCGGTGTCCGCGAGCGCCTCGGCGCGTCCGCGTGGAGGAAACGATCGACCGGCGGGCCTGGGTGTCATGATCTCCTCGCGCTCCACGGCTCCCCAGGTCCTGGTGCTGGGTTCCGGCACGTCCACCGGCGTGCCGCTCATCGGCTGCAGTTGCGAGGTCTGCACGTCGGCCGACCCGCGCGACAGCCGCCTGCGATCCTCGGTGTATGTCACGTGCGACGGCTTCGCCGCGCTGATCGACGTCTCGCCCGATTTCCGGCAGCAGGCGCTGCACTACAAGCTCCCGCGCATCGACGCCATCCTGCTGACGCATCCGCACGCGGACCACGTTTTCGGCCTCGACGACATCCGTCGCTTCAACACGATTCAAGCGGCGTCGATTCCGGCGTATGTCCGGGATTTCACCTTCCAGGGCCTCAGCCGGATGTTCAGCTACATCGTCGCGCCCCCGGAATCGCAGAAGGGCATGTACCGCCCGCAAATCGAATTTCACGTGACGGGCGAGGATCCCGCCGACATCGGCCCGTTTCGGATGACGTCGCTCGAAATCCCCCACGGCCCGACACGTTCGACGGCGTTCAAGCTCGACTATCAAGGCCGCGCCTTTGTCTATGCGCCCGACTGCAGCGAGATCAACGACGACCTTCGCGCGTTCATCCGCGGCGCCGAGGCCGTGATGCTCGATGGCCTTCGCGACCGCGCGCATGCCGGCCATCTGACGGTCGAAAAGGCCGTCGCCGCGATGCGCGAGGCCGGCGTGGGCCGCGGCTTCATCACGCACATCAGCCACGACATTTCCCACGCGCAGCTTGAGCGGCGGATCGCGCCGCCCATCGGCGCCGCCTACGACGGCCTCGTGTTTGAATGGTGAAGCCCGTGCCCGACGTTCTGCTCCGCGTTGAAAACCTCTCCGTCGACTACCCCGGCAAGCCGCCGAAGCGAGCGGTGGACGACGCCTCCTTTGTTGTAGAGCGTGGCGCCTGCGTCGGCATCGTGGGCGGCAGCGGATGCGGCAAGACGACCCTCGCCAAGACGATCATCGGCCTTGAGAAGCCGTCGGCGGGTCGGGTCGTTTTCGAGGGCGAGACCATCGCCTCGGCCGAACGTTCCGCCGCTCCTCGGAACCGCTGTCGGGACATCCAGCTTGTCTTCCAGGATTCCCTTGGCGCCTTGAATCCACGCATGCGCATCGGCGCGACGCTCGCCGAAGCGCTCCGCCACCATCGGCGCGACGACGTCAAGACGTCCGCCGCGCTTGATGCGCGGCTCCGCGAGCTCGTCGCGCAAGTCGAGCTCACGCCCGATGTGCTCGCCAAGCATCCGCACGAAATCAGCGGCGGCCAGCGCCAGCGCATCGGCGTCGCCCGCGCGATCGCCGTCCGCCCCAAGCTGCTCATCGCCGACGAGCCCGTCTCGGCGCTCGATGTCGCCGTCCAGGCGCAGATGCTCAAGATGCTGCGCCGCCTGCTCGACGCGTCGGGGCTGACGATGCTCTTCATCGCGCACGATCTCGCCGTGGTCCGCTGCCTCTGCGACACGGCGATCGTGATGCACCAGGGCCGGGTGGTGGAGCAGGGCGATCCCCGCGACGTGTTCAGCCGCCCGCAAAGCGCCGCCGCCCGCGCGCTCGTCCAGGCCGTGCCGGACGTCGCGCGCGCGATGGCCGGTCGCTTTTAGTTCCGAATCGCCTCGGCGAGCGCGGCGCCGAAGCCGCTGCATGACAGCTCGGTGGCACCGTCCATGAGGCGGGCGAAGTCGTAGGTGACGCGCTTGGACTCGACGACGGTGTTCATGGCGTCGATGATCAGGTTGGCGGCCTCGATCCAGCCGAGGAAGCGGAACATCATTTCGCCCGAGAGGATCAGCGAACCGGGGTTCACCTTGTCGAGGTTCGCGTACTTGGGGGCGGTGCCGTGCGTGGCCTCGAAGACGGCCGTGCCCGTGGCGTAGTTGATGTTGCCGCCCGGCGCGATGCCGATGCCGCCGACGCAGGCGGCAAGCGCGTCCGAGGCGTAGTCGCCGTTGAGGTTGAGCGTGGCGATCACGCTGTACTCGGCGGGGCGCGTGAGGATCTGCTGGAGGAAGGCGTCGCAGATGCAGTCCTTGACGATGATCTCGCGGCCGGTCTTCGGGTTCTTGAACGAGCACCAGGGGCCGTCGCCGATGGGCTGGGCGCCGAATTCTCGCTGCGCCAGCGCGTAGCCCCAGTCGCGGAAGCCGCCTTCCGTGAACTTCATGATGTTGCCCTTGTGGACGAGCGTCACGCTGGGCCGGTCGTCGTCGATCGCGTACTGGATCGCGGCGCGGACGAGGCGCTCGGTCCCCTCGGTGGAGACCGGCTTGACGCCGATGGAGGACGTTTCGGGGAAGCGGATTTTCGTGACGCCCATGTCGTTCTGGAGGAAGTCGATGATCTTCTTCGCTTCCGGAGTGCCGGCCTTCCATTCGATGCCGGCGTAGATGTCCTCGGTGTTCTCGCGGAAGATCACCATGTCGGTGAGCTCCGGGCGCTTCACCGGGGAAGGCACGCCCTTGAACCAGCGCACCGGGCGGAGGCAGACGTAGAGGTCGAGTTCCTGGCGCAGCGCGACGTTGAGCGAACGGATGCCGCCGCCGACCGGCGTGGTGAGGGGGCCCTTGATGCCGACGCGATGCTCGCGCAGGGCGTCGAGCGTTTCGGCGGGCAGCCAGGTGTCGGGGCCGTAGACGTCGTTGGCCTTCTCGCCGGCGTAGACCTCCATCCAGGCCACCTTGCGCTTGCCGCCGTAGGCCTTTTCGACGGCGGCGTTCCAGACGTTCATCGCGGCGCGCGTGATGTCCGGCCCGATGCCGTCGCCTTCGATGAACGGAATGACGGGGTTGTCCGGCACATTCAGGGCGCCCTTGGCGTCCACGGAGATTTTCCTGCCGTCGGTGGGGATTGAAATTTTCTGACAGGCCATTTTCTTCTTCCTCTGGAAATCGGTTGCGTTGCTTGTAAAAAATCGCGCCCAGTCTAGCGTTTCGACCTCCGTTTTGTCAAGGTTTGCGCGATTCAGGGCGAGGGCCTGCTGTGGACGTTGTGGACAGGGTGGACGTCTCGCGGGCAACCATGATCTTGAAAATTTTCTTCGGGATCATGGTGGGTGGCGGTGTGTTCACGTTGGCAAGCGGCCCGTGTGAAGTTCCAATTTCCAGGTTCCAATTTTTCGCGGGTGTGTGTCAGAATCGTGACATGCTTCCTTGGGTTTCCATGAAACATGGAGGCATTCCTGATGCCAAATTCAAAACCAATGGGCATGTTGGACGTGGGAGCGGCAACCTGCCAGTCCTCACATCCCTCTCTGTGTCTCCGTGCCCGTGTGTTTAGATCAAAAACCCCCACCTGCGCCGCGTCGCCTGCGTTTTGTGTTCTTCGTGGCCATTCCCCGCTCGGCGAAGCCGCCGCGGCCGCGCCCCAATTCCGAGCTTCCTTCATCGCCACAAAAAGGCGCAAAAATTTCCCGTATTCCCTTTCAACACGCATGACATAGGCAATGCCGGATTTGCCTGTTGCTTTTTTGACACACACCCTTTTTCGCGCAAGGCTTGCGGACAGTGGCCTGTCGTGGTAGAATGAGAGCCACTTTCGAGCATACGGAGTAGAGAACCATGTCCAACAACACGAAGAAGGGCGTCGCGAAGCAGCAGAAGAAGACCGGCGCCGCCGTGGCGAGCAAGCCCCCCGTTGCCGCCGAACCTGCACGCACCGTGAAGACGACGGTGTCGGCGAAGCGGCCTGCGCGCCCTGGCGGCCTTGGGCGCGGGCTTGATGCATTGATCAGTCGCGACGCCACCCAGAATGCCGTTGCGCCGCTTGCGTCCGCGCCCGAGGCGGCAGCCGCTCCGGTTGCCGCCACCGGAGCCCACGTGATCAAGGTGCAGCGCGGCATGATCCATGCCAGCCCCTGGCAGCCGCGTCGCGTGTTTGATGAAGAGGCGCTTCAGGAGCTTGCCGCATCCATTCGCGAGCATGGCATCATCCAGCCGCTGCTCTGCCGTCGTTCGCCGGAAGGCGGCTACGAACTGATCGCCGGCGAGCGGCGTTTGCGCGCCGCCGCCGAGGCGGGGCTCGACGAGGTGCCCGTCATCGTGATCGAAGCCGTCGACCGTGACGCCGCCGAAATCGCGCTCGTCGAGAATCTTCAGCGCGAGGACCTCAATGTCGTCGAAGAAGCCGAAGGCTATCGTTCATTGGCCGATGATTTTGGCATGACGCAGGCGGACATTGCCGACCGCGTCGGCAAGGCGCGCGCCTCCGTCGCCAACACGATGCGTGTCCTTGAGCTGCCCGACGAGGTGAAGCAGCTCCTCGGTTCGGGTCTGCTTTCCATTGGGCACGCCAAGGTGATCCTCGGTCTTGATGACGAGGAAGACCGCATCAAGATGGCCCGGGAGAGCGTCAAGGAAGGGCTGACGGTGCGGATGCTCGAACAGCGCGTCGCCCGTCGCAAGGCGGCGCCGAAGCAGCGTATCGTGACGCCCGACATCCCCGAGGACTACTTGTCGATGCTGCTCGACAAGCTCCATCATCGCTTCGGCACCCGCGTGCGCATGAGCCCGTCGGTGCGTTTTGCGAACGGACGCCGCGGCAAGGGGCGCATCGAGCTGGAGTTTGTCGACAACGAGGAGCTGTCTCGTCTGCTCGAGCTCCTTGGCATCGACGTCAACGACGATTTCTAGTTTTACGTCTCAATGATCGCTCGTTTGTCGACAACGCAGCACGGATGCGCCGCTCGTCTTGAGGGCGACATCCTGGTGATGGAAAACGTCCGGATCCGGCGCACGTGGCGCTGGAACGGCGGTCGGATCGCGACGGTCGCGATCGAGGATCGGGCGAGCGGCGCGACATTGCGCGCCGAGGCGTCGGCGCCTGATTTCGAGATGCCGGGCTTGACGGTCGGCGCTCCGCGATCGGCGACGTTTTCCGTTCGGGAGCGCCCGGCCACGACGGTGCTGCCTTTTCATCTCGAGGCCGTCGTCGAGTGCGTCTATCCCCGTGGCTCGACGCGGCAGGTCTTCCGCATTTTCGAAACAGCTCCGGCGATCGACTTGACGCTCTGGACGACGTGCGATGCTCCCGCTCGCACGGCCTCGGCGGCATCGGGCGTCGTGGACGGCGCCATCGAGGATCCCGCGCTGCTTGCCGCCGCGTCGTCGGCCGTCCCGACGACGGATGTCGTGCCGCTTCCCGGCGTTCACTGGCGCGCCAAGGCCGTTGCGTTCCACGACCGCACGGATTTCTGCAACAATCTCGTCGACGAGCGCCAGATCCTGGCCTATCGAACCGAGACGACGCTTGCGGGGAACCTGCTTTTCCTTCAACCCTTTTCGGAGGCGTTGCCGAGCTTGTTCGTGGTCAAGTCGGCACCCTGCCAGGCGTCGCAGCTTGACTGGCCGGGGCACGACTTCATGGTGCGCACCGGCCGGGCGGAAGTGCGTGGATGCGGCTTCACCGGCGAGGCGCTCGATGGCTGGGTGCGGGGACATGGCGCCGCTGTCGGGGTCTGCGGTCGTGACGAGACGGCGCGTCTCGCCGATCTGCGGGCGTATCAGAAGTGTCTGCGGACGATGCGAGCCGACCGCGACGAGATGATCGTGATGAACACCTGGGGCGATCGCGCCCAGGACGGGCGGCTGTGCGAACGTTTCGCGCTGGCGGAGATCGCCGTGGCGAAGTCGCTTGGCGTCACGCACTTCCAGCTTGACGACGGCTGGCAGAAGGGGCGCTCGCACAATTCCGCGTTTGCCGGCGGCCAATTCCCCGACCTCGCGCGGATGCCGGATTTCTGGGAGCCGCACCCTGAGCGCTTCCCGAATGGACTCGGCCCCGTCGTCGAGGCCGGTCGGCAGGCCGGCGTGACGGTGTGTCTCTGGTTCAACCCGAGCGCGGCGGACGACTATGCATCATGGCGGCAGGATGCCGACGTGCTGATCGGGCTCCATCGCCGCCATGGGATCACCGTGTTCAAGATCGATGGCGTCATCGTCGAAAGCAAGCGCGCGGAGATGCGTCTTCGGCAGCTCTTTGACGCCGTTGTCGAGGCTTCCGCCGGGGAGGTGGTGTTCAACCTCGACGTGACGGCGGGGCGTCGCTTCGGCTACTTCAGCTTTTGCGAATACGGCAACGTCTTTTTGGAGAACCGCTACACCGATTGGCAGAACTGGTATCCCACGTGGACGTTCCGAAATCTTTGGCAGCTTGCCCGCTACCTTCCGCCTGAGCGGCTGCAGATCGAATTCCTCAACAATCGTCGGAACGCGGAAAAGTACAGTCCGGACGATCCCCTTGCGCCGGCGAAGGTGCCGTTTGAGACGGCGCTGTGCATGACGCTGGCCGCGCAGCCGCTGGCGTGGTTCGAGGGGACGGGGCTGGCGCGCGACGCCCATTTCGAGGCGGCGAGCCGGCTTTTGGCGGCGTATCGCAACATTGCGCACGATTTCCATTCGGGCGTGATTCTGCCCGTGGGCGACGAGCCTTCCGGATGTTCGGTCGCGGGGTTCCAGTCCTTCGATGCGACGGGTGCGGGTTGGCTGATCCTTGTGCGCGAAGCGTGCGCCGGCGAGGCGGCCCGCGTGCGCCTGCACGTGAAGCCTGGCGCGAAGCTGACGCTGCGCCCGCTCGGTGGCGGCCGCGCCCTGCGCCGCGTGGCCGATGCCGATGGATGCGTGAAGCTTCCGCTTTGCAAGCCCTGGTCGTTTGGGATTTGGAGGGTGGAGGCATGAGGCAGGACACGGAGGTCCTGCCTACGATAGGGATTGAGTCGGTGTGGGGGGCAAGGGGCTTTTCCCATTGCCTCCTTCAATCCTGGCGCCTGCTTCGCGGACACGCCATCCCGTTCATGCAGGAGCCTGTCGACGTGGCCGCCCCGGATTCAAACGTCCCGGGCGAAAGAAGCGAACGACGCATGCCGATGGGCCAGGAGAGCAATCCATTCGAAATCGGCTTTTTTGCATTTATCTTGCGTTGACGCTCGAAAAGAGGGATAATCCTTTGTTAATCCATCCGCTTTGCGCGGATTTTCACTCGTCCAGATCTTCTGGATGTTTATCAACACGAAACTGAAAGTCGAGTCCATCCATGTCCAGTCCACTTGTTCCCGGGCTCGTCGGCCTCATTGTCGGCGTGCCGATCGGGTTTCAAATCCGTTCCATGCTTGCGAAGAAGTCCGCCGAATCTCGCCGTCGGGCGGCCGGCGGCCGCAAGATTGACGCTGAACGCGAGGCGAAGGGCATCATCCGCGAGGCTGAAATCCAGGCGCGCGCGGAGGTGCTCAAGGCCCGTGAAGCCTTTGAATCCACAATCAAGGAACAGCGCAAGCAAGTCCATGACACGATGACCGCGCTCAACAAGCGCGAAGAGGTGCTGACCCAGCGCGAGGACAACCTTGACAGGAAGTCCGAGGTGCTTGATCGCAAGGAGCAGACGATCGAGACGAAGGCCAAGGCCGTCGAAGCTGCCGAGACGTCTGTCAAGGAACGCGAGAAAACCGCCGCCGAGGCGACGGACAAGGCTGAATCCACTTTGGCCAAGCTTGCCGGCATGACGCGCGAGCAAGCGCGAAAGGATCTCTTCGATCAAGCCCGGGAGGAGATTCAAGCGGAGATGGGCACGTTCATCCGTCGGCACAAGGAACAGGCCACCGCTGCCGCTGAGAACGAGGCGCGCGCCATCATTCTCGGCGCCATGCAGCGCTACGCCGGTTCCCATGCTTCCGAGACGATGGCCCGGACGGTCAACGTGTCCGGGGACGAGGTCAAGGGTCGCATCATCGGCCGCGAAGGCCGCAACATCCGCACCCTCGAAGCCGCCACGGGCGTCTCCATCATCATCGACGACACGCCCGAGACCGTCGTCGTCTCCAGCTTCGACCCGTACCGGCGCGAAGTCGCCGCCTTGGCGCTCGAAGAGCTCGTCGCCAGCGGACGCATCCAGCCCACGCGCATCGAGGAAGTCGTCGCCGCCGTTGAAGCCGACATGGAGAACCGCCTCGTCGAAATCGGCGCCGAGGCCTGTGCGGACGTCAACGTCAACATTACGGACAACCGCCTGCTCAACACGCTCGGTCGCCTGAAGTTCCGCTCCAGCTTTACTCAAAACGTCCTCCAGCACTCCCGTGAAGTCGCCTCCCTCTGCGGCATGATCGCCGGCGAAATGGGTCTCGACACGGCCACGGCGCGCAAGGTCGGCCTCTTGCACGACATCGGCAAGGCGCTGGATCAGGACTATCAGGGGCCTCACGCCAAGATCGGCGCCGATTTTCTCCGCACCTGCGGCGAGACCGCCGAGATCATCGACGGGGTGGCCGGCCACCATGGCGAGGTGGAAAACATCACGCTTTACGCCGTGCTCGCCTCGGTGGCCGACGCCATTTCCTCCACCCGCCCCGGCGCGCGGTCGGAGACGACGCGCCTTTTCGTGAATCGGATCGAAAAGCTCGAAAAACTCGCGACTTCCCTCCCTGGCGTTTCCAAGGCGTACGCCATCCAGGCCGGTCGCGACCTGCGCGTCGTCGTGGATCCCGAGACGATCTCGGACAACGACGCGTTGCTGCTCGCCCGCGACATCAGCACGCGAATCGAGAACGAGTTGCAATATCCCGGCCAGATCCGTGTCGTGGTCATCCGCGAAACCCGTTGCATCGAGTATGCGCACTAGGCCGGCGGGCGATTGCCCGATGGCCAGTGAGAAGTGGGGAGGGCGAAGCGAGAAGTGGTCGCCGGGGTTCCACCCCGGATCCCGCACAACCGACCCCTGAACCCCGAACCCTTGGCGGCGGCCATGAATTGACGCCTCCGGGTGTGTGTCAGAATCGTGACATGCTTCCTTGAGTTTCCATGAAACATGGAGAAGCCTTTTTGAAGGGTGGGAGATGGAGTCCAACGGGTTCCTTGTCCCTCTCCGTGTCTGTGTTTAGAATTTTCAAGACAGGATTGCAGGATTTACAGGATTGGTTTCCGTGTCCCTTGTGGACAAACCTCACTCGGCGCAGCCGCCACGCCCAAGTTTCAAGTGTCAAACCCATAGCCGCGAAAAACACAAGAATCGTAGGTGGCGCGGCGCAGGTGGCGCAGTCTTAGACAAGATTACAAGATTGACAAGATTCTGGGTAGTCCAATCCTGTAATCCTGCAATCCTGTCTAAAAACGGGGTCTGGGGTGTCCCCGGCCTGAACTACGCTCTTCTCACTTCCACTCCTCACTAAACAGGCACAGAGGCGTGCAGGGAGGGGCATGGCAATGAAAACACGCTTCTGAAATCAAGAAGGGACGACGGTGGTGCGGAGTGCGGCTCAATTGCAGTGAAAGCAATGCATCAAACTCCCTTTCAATGCGCATGACATAGGCAATGCCGGATTTGTTTGTCACTTTTCTGACACACCCCATTGACCCATTGACGCCCCCATGAAAATTCTGTTGACTTCTCGCGTTCGATGTGAGACCATTGACGTCGCTTTCATTTCCTTCTTCCTTCACTTCGTGCACCCGTGGTGGAATCGGCAGACACGCAAGATTCAGGTTCTTGTGCCAGCAATGGCTTGAAGGTTCAACTCCTTTCGGGTGCACCACGCCTACTGACAGCCGCCTCGGCCAACCGCCGCGGGCGGCTGTCTTTTTAGTCGCTAGTCGCTAGAGCGGTTTAAGAAATAATATAGCCGCACGATGCGAACCAGGATTCTGCGTCTTGGAGCTGGAGGATAGAATATGGACACGGATTTTCTTAAACCGCTCTAGTCGCTAGTCGCTACTAACCCGGCCATAATTCATGCTGCAAATCAGGGGCACGGGTTTTCCAACCCGTGGACGAACACGGACAGGAATGTCCGTGCCCCTTTCCCAACGCCAAATTCCAGATCCCATGCCTCAAT
>JBMNOD010000084.1:0-15888 GCA_050942875.1 Kiritimatiellia bacterium | reverse complement strand
CTCAAGGACTCGATGGGCTACGGCTTCATCCGCTCCAGGAAGCCGGACACCGTCATGAAGACCCTCGTGGCGGCGCTCGTCGCCCACAACCTGGCCTGCGCGGCGATCAACGCGGCCGCGCGCCGGCGTCGGGTCGATCGGGACCGGATCAGCTTCAAGGGCGCGGTCACGAGCTCCGGGCTGTTCCTCATGCGAAGGCTCGTCGTCGGCAAGCCCCTGGGAGTCGCCAACTTCCGGCGGATGCTGTGGTCGATCGCGACGGACCGGGTGCCCGAGCGCCCCGGAAGGCGCGAGCCCGGGGCCGTGGAGAAAAGGCCGAAACCCTATCCGCTGCTGACAAGCGAGCGGCACACCCACCAGGAAATACCGCACAGTTCCAGATGCCGAAAAGCAAAGAAATTGGCTTAACTTAGTGCCATTCGGGCCTGTCCCCCAAAGAAACAATGGCACATGACTCTGGGCATTCACTTTTTCGACGGGTTCTGATAAGATAGCACCCGTTTTTGAAGTTTACGTTCAACAACGGTTTTAAGTGGAATTGAAATGGAGGCAGGGATGAACAACGATCATGAAATCATTGTGGCGCTGGACGTGCCTTCTGCGGCAGAGGCGGAGACGGTTGTGCGTGAAATCGGAGATGCGGTGTCCTTCTACAAAGTTGGCCTCGAGCTGTTCATCGCAGACGGTCCTGCCGTGCTGGGCATTCTCAAAGGGGAGGGGAAGCGCATCTTCCTCGACCTCAAGCTGCACGACATCCCGCGGACGGTGGAACGCGCCGTGGCTTCGTGTTTGAAGTTCGGCGTCGAGCTGCTCACGCTCCATGCGTCGGGTTCGATGGCGATGATCACAGCGGCGGCTCAGGCCGTCCGCGCCACGGGTTCCGACACCAAGCTGCTGGCCGTCACTGTGCTGACCAGCATGGATCAGTCCGATCTCGACGTGTTGGGGGTGACGCGGCCGATGCAGGAGCAAGTGGTTTCACTGGGGACGATGGCGATCGCCGCCGGGGCGCATGGGCTCGTGTGCTCGCCCCGGGAAGTGGCGTCGCTCCGCCAAGTGCTCGGTGCCGGTCCCTGGCTGGTCACCCCGGGCGTCCGTCCTGCCGGCGGTGATCTGGGCGATCAGAAACGCGTCGCGACGCCGGGACAGGCGATTCGCGACGGTTCGACGCATCTGGTGATCGGCCGCCCGATTCTAGGCGCGGCAGACAAGCGCGCGGCGGCCCGGGCCATCCGCGCGGAGATGGTCGCCGCAAAAAGCCCAAGCCGCTAATTCAACGGCATGGCGTCGAGCCAGGCATCGGCGATGAGCTGATGCCCGGCAGCCGTTGGGTGGACGCCGTCTGCAGACCAGTGCGTCGGCGGCGCCTGGCGCGAGGCTTCGTTGAAGAGGCGCTGGAGGGGGACGAATGTCGTGTTGAACTCCTCCGCGACGGCCTTCGCGATTTCGGCGCGCCTGGCGACCTCTGGCAACATCGCGGCTGCGCCATCGTTGCTCATCAAGAGGAACGGCTCCAGAATGACGAATCGGATCGAGGGCCGTTCGGCGCGTGTCCAAGTCAGCAGTTCGCGGTAGAAGCGCTCGAAGCGCGGAGCGTCGACGCCGTTGTGGTTGTTCTCGTGCCAGACGTCGTTGACGCCGATGAGAATGCTCAGCACATCGGGTTCAAGATTGAGGCAGTCGATGCGCCAACGTGCGTAAAGATCGACGATGCGGTTGCCGCTGATCCCGCGGTTGAGGAAGTTCCAGCTTTTCGCCGGGTGATCACGCAGGGTGCGAGCCATGACAAGCCCAGGGTAGCCAGGGCCCATGCCGCCGTTGGAATAGCCTGCGGCGGGCGCGGCGGAGCGCCCGCAGTCGGTGATGGAATCGCCTTGGAAAAGTATCGTCGTTGACATGTCGTTCTGCTCCCGAAAAGGGTGGACGAGGGGGGTGGAAAGATGCTGGACAGTATAGTTTGGTGCCCAGCAGGATGTAAAGGCCGATTTGAGAGACTGATTCCTGAGGGCAAAACTCAAATTGCTTCCAAAACGGGCTCCGATAGGGTATGATTCCAGGTTTTGAATTCATCAGGAGATCGCATGGGACTGAGTATCGGCATCGTGGGACTTCCCAACGTGGGAAAGTCGACTCTTTTCAACGCCTTGGCGCACGCCCAGAGCGCCGCGGCGGCGAATTATCCATTTTGCACGATCGAGCCCAACAAGGCCATGGTTCCTGTGCCGGATCCGCGTCTGGCCCAGTTGGCGGCCATCGCCAAGCCCGAGCAGGTCATCCATGCGACGATCGAATTCACCGACATCGCAGGCCTCGTCAAGGGCGCGAGCCATGGCGAGGGCCTCGGCAACAAGTTTTTGGCCAACGTCCGGGAATGCGATGCGCTGCTCCATGTGACCCGCTGTTTTGAGGATGCCGATGTTGTTCACGTTGAAGGCTCCGTTGACCCGCTGCGCGACATCTCGATCATCGAAAGCGAGCTTGTCCTTGCCGACTTGGAAAGCCTTGAGAAGCGCGTCGAGCGCCTGTCGAAGCTGGCTCGTGCCGAGAAGGCCGTGCGTCCAGAGCTTGAGGCGGTCGTTGCGCTCCAGAAGCACGTCGAGGAGGGGCGTCCCGTGCGCAGCTTCCAGGGGCACGACGACGAGGCCGTCCAGCCGACGCTGCACGATCTGCGCCTTCTTACGGACAAGCCGACGATTTTTGTGGCCAATGTCGGCGAGGCCGATGTCGCGGCGGACAACGACGCGGCAAAAGCCGTGCGTGATTACGCGACGCGCAGCGGCGCGGCATGCGTGCGCATCTGCGCCAAGATCGAAGAAGACATCGCCGGGCTGCCTGAAGCCGAGTCCGCAGAATATCTCGCTTCCTATGGCATTGATGAGAGCGGTCTTGACCGGATTGTTCGCACCGCCTACGACACGCTTGGCCTCGCCAGTTTCCTCACCGCCGGTTCGAAGGAGGTCCGTGCGTGGACCTTCCATCGCGGCTGGAAGGCGCCGAAGGCCGCCGGCGTGGTCCACAGCGACTTCGAACGAGGTTTCATCCGCGCTCAGGTCATTTCCTGCGACGACTACGTCCGCTACGGAGGAGAACAGCCCTGCAAGGCGCGCGGCCTCGCCAGATTGGAGGGCAAGGACTATGAAATCGCCGATGGCGATGTCGTCGAATTCCTCTTTAACGTCTAACGCCACCTGAAACCCGTGAGACCCCTGAACGTGAAAGCCATTGTCATGCATCGTTGCGCCGCCGTTGTCGCGCTCGCGCTCCTTGGTTGTCTGTTGCTTGTCCCGGGCCCCGCGACGGCGCAGACGGCCGCCCGCCTCCCTTCCTTTACCCGGGAGCTGGGCGAAGGCGACGAAAAGACGTACATCGTCGCAGACCGCGCCGAATACGAGCTTGAATCGGGTTGGGTCATCTTCTCCGGCAATGTTGCCATCAAGTACAAGGGTCTTGAGCTTCGATCCGACCATATTCGCTACAATCAGAAGACCGGAGACGCGCAGGCGGCGGGCAAGGTCGTGCTTGCCGGGCGTGATGGCAGCGTCTGGCAGGGCGAAAAGCTCGACATCAATCTCAAGAACGAGGCCGGGAAGGCCAGCAAGATCGACATCTACGCCAAGCCCTTCCGCGTCCTGGCCGACCACGGCACGCTTTCCGCCGACAAGACGTACGAGATCCAAAACGCCACGCTCACGACATGCACGAACGACACCCACGCCTTCCACTACAAGCTCACCACGCGGCGTGTGCGTTTGCGCGCCGACCACGACATCACCGCCTGGGGCGCCGTCCCGTATCTCTTTGGCATTCCGTTCTTCTACTTCCCGTACTATTGGAAGGATCTCGACACGCACTACGGCTTCCGTTTCGAGCCCGGCTACCGCAGCTCCTGGGGACCCTACCTGCTCAGCTCCTACAAGCTGCCTCTCTATCGCGACAAAGCGACAGACGCCTACTTCGATGCCAAGACAAGCGTGGACTATCGCCTGGATCGCGGCTTCGCCTATGGCGAACGTCTCGGTTGGGGCGTCGGCGAGGATGCTCGCGGCTATTTCTCGGCCTACTACGCCGATGATGAAGAGCTTCCCATCGGCATCGAGGACGAGGAGCGCTACCGCTTGCGCCTCAACCATGCGTGGAACCTCACGCCTCGTGACCAGATCTTGTTCAATGCGCTTTATGTGAGCGACGATCTGTTCATGGAAAACTTCTTTCGCGATGAATATCGCGAGATGAACCAGCCGGACAACTACCTTGCCTACACCCACCTGGGCGACAGCTACAGCGTCGGCCTGCTCGGGCGAATCCGCCTCAACGATTTCTACACCCAGGTCGAACGCCTCCCCGAGGCGTGGTTCAACCTCAACCCGACCGAGATCGGCGACCTCGGCGTCTATGTCGAAAACAGCACCAAGGCCTCGTATCTCAACAAGGAGTTCGACGAGCGCTACGATCCGCTGCCCGAATCCTACGACGCCTTCCGCTTCGATACGCATACCCGGGCCTCGCTCCCGCTGAAGTTCTTTGGTTTTCTGAACGTCGTTCCCCGCGCCGGCTACCGGGCCACCTACTACTCCAAGACCATCGACAGCGTTCTTGTCGCCTCCACCGTCGAGACGGTCGCCACCAACGAGTACGGCGACGTCGAATGCTTCACGCAGACCGACACCAGTCGTGAAAGCCACGAAGCCGACGCCGACTTGCGCTCCGTCTTCGAGCTAGGCACGGAGGTCTCGTTCAAGTCCTACGGCCTCTGGCAGGACGCAGACGGCAACATCTGGCGCCACGTTGTCGAACCCTATGCGGACTATTCTTTCGTTCCCGAGCCAAATCTTCTCCCCGAGCAGCTCTTTCAATTCGACGAGGTCGACGAGATCGACAAGTACCACGGCGTCAGGCTCGGCCTGCGCAACCGCTGGCAGATCAAGCCTCGCGGCGGCATCAGAACCCACGAGCGCATCTACGTGGACTTCTTCGCCGACGTCAACCTCGAGCCCGAAGAGGACGAAGACAGCATCCAATCCTACAATCTCAATTCCCGCTACACGCCCAACAACTGGCTTCGCTTTGATTTCGAAGGCCGCTATCTCGTTGCCGAAGAAGAAATCGACCGGGCTGCCGTCCGCCTGACCGCCTGGCATCAGGTTTTCTCCTCCGACCTTGAGTTCCGCTATCGCGCTCACGATAGCAGTCTGCTGCTCGCCAACCTCACATGGTATTTCAACAACGCCTGGAGCATCAATGCCTACGAGCGTTACGAGTTCGAAACATCCCAGGTCGAGGAGATCGGCTCCTGGATCGAACGGCGCTGGGACTGCATTGCCTGCCGCCTCTACCTTTCTGTTGAACCGGGCTACGGCACGCTCAGCGACGGTTCCAAGGAGGAGGACGACGTCAAGGTCTCCTTCCTCTTCTGGCTCACCGACTTCACGCCGAATCGCATCCGCGAAGACGGCTCTCGCTGACCTCGGTTTTAGCCCTCATGCACCTCTTAACACTCAACACACACAAAAAAATGACCTTTCGCAATCTGATCTGCACTTCCGCCGCCCTCGTCCTCGCTGCTTCCGCCGCCTTCGCCTCTCCTTGGGAAGGGCCCGCGCCTTCGCGCCCTGCCGCCCTGCCGCCCTCACGCCCGGGCCCGGCGTACCAGGCACCTTCGCGTCCCGTCTATCGGCAACCCGCCTACAACCGCCCTGCCCATCAGCCGCCCGCGCAACCCGAGCACCCAGAGCAAACGACTCGCCGGGAGTTTCGCATTACGGGCGAAACAGACGATGGCTACTTCTACGAACTCGACCTCTATTCACAGCATCTCGATGCCGATGTACGCACCCTCTACACGTTCGGCGCAACCTACGTCCCTGAAACCGAGTTCGGCACCTACGGCGCCGCGGAAATGGTCGAGGCCGACCTTGAGTTCCGGCTCTTCCGTTTCGACGAATTTCTTTGGGGTTCGTTCGACGCCTGGATTGACGCCCATGTCATCGGCTTCATCGACAATCCCGGCATGTCCGTCCTGCCAGACGCTGTCATTGACGCCGCCCTCGACATCGGCCAGCACTGGCGCTTTGTCAATGGCTGGTCCACCGAAATTCGCGCAGCTCCCGGCATCTACTCGGATGTCGCCGAGCCGACATTTGGTGTTCCCATCACGCTCAACTTCTACTTCGCCATCAACCCCGAGCTGAGCCTCAAGCTCGGCGGCACCTTCCGCCCCGGCTGGGATATTCCCGTCATCCCCAACGTCGGCTTTGCCTGGCAACCCGCCGATGTCCTCCGCATCGAGGCCATGGTCCCCCGAAGCGAGCTCACCCTCTTCCCCAACCACATCCTTTCTTTCTACGGCGCGTTCGAATGGCGCAACGTCACTTACGGGCTTGCCGACGACGAGCCCGGCGCTCCCGATGCCGTGACGCTCGACGACATGTTCGCCACCGCCGGCGTCGCCCTCTGCCCGTTTGGCGACTACCGCCTGGTCGGCGAATACGGCGTTTTCGTCCAGCGCGAGCTCTCCGCCGATGTCGAGTCCGACAAGGCGGTCGACCTCTCGAAGGAGGCGTTCTTCCGCGTCATGATCAAGGGCGCGTTCTAGGCTGTTCGCAGGAGTTCGAACCATGCTCGCCTACTGCATGAACGTCCATCCGGGGGAGGCCCTGGAGGTCCAAGTTCGAAACCTTGAAACCCACGCCACGGCGGTTGCCGCCCGCTTCCGCGCCTTGCGCCCGGAATGCGCCGATTATCCCTTTGGCATCGGGCTGCGATTCGGGGCCGCCGCCGCGGCGGCGTTTGTCGCCTCGCCCGAGGCCCGGCGGCGCATGAAGGCCGTCTGCGCCGAACACCGCCTTGCCCCGTTCACCATGAACGCGTTTCCGTACGGCACGTTCCACAACACCGCCGTGAAGGAAGACGTCTACCGCCCCACCTGGGGCGACCCGCGCCGCATCCAATACACGGCCGACGCCGCGTATGCGCTGGCGATGCTCATGCCGGAGGACATCGCGCGTGGCAGCGTCTCCACCGCGCCCCTGAGCTACAAGACGTTTCACGAAGACCCTGGTCCGGCGATGGACAATCTCGCGCTCGCGCTTCAGTCCCTGCGCGATCTCCACCACCGCACCGGCAAGCGATTGGTGCTTTCCATTGAGCCCGAGCCCGGCTGTTTCCCCGAAACGACGCCCGAGACGATCCAGGTGGTCAACGCCATCCGCGCTCGCATCGACGACGACTTGGCCGACTACCTCGGCGTCTGTCTCGACACGGCGCATCTTGCCGTCGAATTCGAAGACCTCGCCGAGTCCGCCCGCCAGTTGACGCAAGCCGGCATTGCCATCGGCAAATGCCAGATCAGCGCCGCCCTCGAATGCGACGACACCCCTGCCGCCCGCGAGGCGCTCGCCCGCTTCGTCGAAGGCACCTACCTGCACCAGACGATCATCCGCACGACGGACGGCTCTCTGCTCCGCTACGGCGACCTGCCCGAGGCGCTCGCCTCGCCCCCTTCGCCCGGCGCGATCCTGCGCACGCATTTCCACGTCCCGCTCCATGAAGCGGGCCTGCCCCCCTTGCGCTCGACGGTGGATGCGCTCCGCGATTCCACGTTTATTGAAGCCCTGGCGGAGAACGGCTGCAACCAGTTCGAGGTCGAAACCTACACCTGGAACGTCTGGCGGCAGTGTGTCCACTCCGCCACCGACATCGACGACGGCATCGCCCGCGAGCTGGACGCCGCCGCGACGATGCTAAAGAAAAATAAGGGACAGACTCTAAAAAATGGGATTTGGGTGCAAAAGTAAGTGTATCAACGAGTAAGGGTGGGAGCAAATGGGGGAAAGGGGTGTCAACGAGAAGTCCAAGGGTTGAGGACCGGGGCTCCGGACGCCTGGATGTCGGGGACGTTTCGCGTGACCACCGTCAGGCCATGGACAAGCGCGGTCGCGGCAATCAATCTTTCCTATAGCGACACCTCGCGTCCGATGTCGGAATCGCGTTGGAACGCATCGGGCGGCATCTCGGCAAGAGGGGAGTCGCGGAAGAATTCCACGAGGCTCTTGTTTTTCCATTCTTCGCTTTGGCGGGTCAGCTCCTCATAGGTCTTGATGGAAAGGCTGCCGACGACTTCCTCCCCATGCCGCGTCACCCGCTGCGGCCCCTGTTTGATCGCGTCGTTGACCACGGCGCTGAACTTCGCTTTTGCTTCCTGCAACTGCCAGCTTTTCATTTTGACCTCCAATCCAATTTCGACTAGTCAGACTAATTTAAGTAGTCAGACTAATTTAAGCCAGCCTCGTCCGAAAAGCAAACGGTTTTTCGCTGGCGAAAACAGACAGGGGATGAGATTGACTTCGTAGCGAAGGGGGCGGGCGGTGCGGCAGGCTCGCGAGGTTCATCTGGCGTATGGGCGGGGACGAAGCCCCGCCCATACGATGGAGCGAACACTCGGCAGGCCGTCCTCGGCGCGGTCGTTCGCCATCCTGTGGAACCTGCGCCAGATGTGGACGCGGCGTCCCCGCCGCGTTTCGCAACCTATTGAACGGGAATGCGATGCCTTGTGTTGTACGTTTTCGGGGTCTGTCCCCTGTTGCTCCTAGCCCCTAGCGACTAGCCCCTGCCGCGAAGCGGCCTGTGCCTTCCGTGGACACTCCCCCATTCGGCGCAGCCGCCTCAGCCCTTGCGGTCTTCGCGGCCTTTGCGTGAAACTCCCATCACGCCAAGCCCGCCAAGGGAAAACCGGGGTTTGGTGGACAGGGTGGACTTTGTGGACGGTTTGGCGTCGATGGCGCGGTCGTTCGCCCTGGGAACGCGAGGCTCTGAACTCGTCATCGCCACTTGCGTTCATTCGCCCGCGCCCCGGCGCGGTGCGCCTCGGAGGTGGGGCGACGCCGTCCCGGCGAGCCGCCTCGTCTGTGTGGCGACTGGTTCGCGCACCGTCCGTCCTTCGACCGTTCACGTACCCGTTCCAAGCGAAGCGGTGCCCGTTCACGAAAAACGTAAACGAAGGGAGTCGTGTACGTGTACGAGTACGGGAACGTGTACGATCAAAACGGTCTACCACGGGCGAACCATTCGCCGTCCCGCTGGAGCCCGCCGTCTCGGTGTGGTCGTTCGCCATTTTGGAGCCGATGGGGTCTGTCCCCAAAAATTGATCAAGGACGAGAAGTCGAAAGAGAGCTTTTGGCGACAGACTTTTAAAAAGGTTTTGTTGATTTCCAATGACTTATGCCATCTTTTTTGCTTGAATGGCGAAAGTTCGGATAGGGTCTAACCTTCGCCAAAGACGATGGCTTCGAAGACGGTGAACTGCGCGCCGTCGCGCCAGTCGTCGGCGCGGAGGCCGGCTTTGAGCGAGAGTTGCGTGAGCGTTTCCTCAAGCGTCCAGCCTTGCTCGGGGGCGACTTGCGGCAGGAAGACGGCCATGCGTCCGCGCTTGCTGACCGTCATGCCATGGCGGCCGATGACGATGTCGCGCCACGAATCGACCGGGCGCTCGGGCGTCAGCACCGAGATTTCGATTTCGATGCCGTCGAGCTCGGACGCTTGAAGCGGTCGGAAGCGGCGGTCGCCAAACGCCGAATGCACCGCCAGCGCCGCGACCGCCTGGTAGAGCGGACGCTGCGCCACGATTTCGCCGATGCATCCGCGCAGGCTGCCCGACGGTTTCGTGTTGAGCGTGACAAAGCAGCCCGAGGGGCGACGCAGGTTCTCCGTCGCCTCGTCCGCAAAGCGGTCGGCCACAGGCGGCTTGCCCGTCTCGAAGACGTGTTCGATGGACTTGCGCGCGATTCGGAGCAGCGTGCGCTTTTCGTCGGTCGTCAGAAACGTGTCGCCAGCCGCCTTTTTGTCTTCGGCCGCTTTTTGATGCGGCTTGCCCCAGTCGGCGCGGCCTGCCGCGCTGAGGTAGCAGACGAAGCGCGAGTCGTCGCCCGAGTCGTCGGATGACGTGGCATAGTGGAGACGCTCCCACGCGGTGTTCGGGGGCAGCATGTCGAGCAGCACCCGGATCGGCTCCCGGCCGCAGATGGTCGCGCCCGAGGCGTCGATGCAGGCGGTGAAGCCCGCCGCATCGCCGGCGCGGATGTGGTCGAAGGCCTCGAAATCGACTTGCTTCACTCGCTCCAGCGCCTCGCCGGGAGGGTAGGGGGCGTAGTCGAAGTCCCGGCCGTAGTGCGTGAAGTCGGAGCTGACGACGACGAGGGTCTCGTCGTCGACGACCGCGCGCAGCGCGGCGGCGGCGCGGTGCGCGGCGAATGGATCCATCTGCCCGACGATGAACGGGGCGATCTTGAAACCCTTCAGGGCGTATTGCAGCAGCGGGTACTGGATTTGCGTGGCGTGTTCGTGCGCGTGGATGGCGTCGGAGCATTTCAGATCCATGCCGCCCGCGACCTGGTGGATGGCGTCGCGGTCGATTTCCAGCCGGCCGTAGGGCGTCGAGACGGCGCCCGCCTCGGGCGCCACGAGGCAGTTGGAGATGGCGGCCCGGTGCGTGGGCGCGAGGAGCACGACGCGTTTGAACGGGGCGTCGAGGATCTGGCGGATGCCGTGCGCGGCGGTTTGCCCGGAATAGACGTAGCCCGCATGTGGCAGGATGAGGATGTTCGGCGTGGGCTCGGGGCGTTTCGATGTTTTCGCCAGGCAGCCCTCGATGAACGCGTCCAGCGCCTCGGCCGTCCCGGGATGCCAAGACCCCGCGATCGTGCTGGCGAGAACCCGGAGGCTGGCGGGGGGAGTGGATTGACTGTCATTCATGGTGCGACCCTTTCATTGAGAGTGTTTCAAGGACGATGTCGAAAGTTCCGAGTGTTTGGTTTCTTCTTGCAACCCTTCTCATCAGTCGCAGTGCATAATGATTTTCAGTATCGGTTTTTGGTAATCGACACAGTTTTCCTCCGCTCCCTTGTTAGGCATTACAATGAACGGGTTTTCAAGGAATTGCCGGGAGTCTTGTTTCTCCATGTCATATACTACGGTGTGTGCGCTTTCAAAGGCAAGAAGCCGGGTGTTCTGTTCGCCCAAGCAGTAAGGTTCCATCACGGCGGCAATCCTGACGTCCTTGACTTTGCTGGTGTCCATGCAAGAGCTGTTCATGCAAACATAAGTAACATTCGGACTGGCCGAGATCTCGAATGTGCCGGTGGTCATATTCGCGTCCATCGTGCCGGCAAACGTCATGCTTGAGATGCTTGCTTTGCATTTGCTGTATTCATCGATGCCCTCCCATTCGTGCGCCGGAATGGTAAACGAATATTGATTGCCTTTGAGACGTGTCATTTCAATTCTGTCCGCTGAACTTAGCGAACGAAGTATCAGGTAGGCCACGATGCCTGCGGGATGATCATAGCAATACGGGGCATTGTCTATTCTTTCGGACACTTCAAAAGAGGTGAACGGGCCTGTGCCTCCCGTCGAGTACAGTTTCAGCGTTGCCGATATGCTCATTGCGGCGATAAGTACGCACGCCACGACGCGGAACACGATCGGGCGTCGGCATTGCTTTTGTGTGTCCGGCGCTGGTTGTGCAGGCTGTGCCGGGGGCGTGGGTGGCGCTGGGGGCACGGGCTTCGACGGGAGTGGGGGCGGCGCTGGGGGCACGGGCTTCGACGGGAGTGGGGGCGGTGACAAGTGTGCGCCCTGCGAAGGTTGCACGGGCGACGTCGGCGCAGATTCAACCGCCGGGGCCGCCTGCAGGACGTCGTTCCGGCGTGCGCCGCATTGGCGGCAGAATTTTGCTTTGTCTGACAGGGTCGCACCGCACTGTGAACAATATTGCGAGGCTTGGGCCCGGCGTGCGCCGCATTGGCGGCAGAATTTTGCTTTGTCTGACAGGGTCGCACCACACTGTGAACAATCCATAAAACCCTCCTTTTTATCCCGATCTACTGTCGTTTTGCCAGCGTGAAAAAGGCGTACATCTTGTCCTCTGGCAGACCGGTGTCCAGAATTTGATATGCAACACCGGTCAACGCGCCGCCTTTTTCGCGTTTGAAGAAGATGCGAAACACGTTGTCCTTCTCAAAACTGAACCAAAATTTAAGCGAACCGTTTTCTCCAAGCTCAGCGCTGGCTTCGTCCTTAATCAGCGCAGGCGCGAAGCCCTTGGGCGGCACGTTGGGATTCACAGACGCATCTGCAAACCTGCTGTCTTCCGTCGTCACGAGCACCGAATAGGAATCGCCGGATTCGTGCCGGACATTTAATGCCAGCTTGTAAATTGCGTACGGCATTTTTCGATCGGAGTCGGAGTACTTGACCATGTTCGCGTCCCATTCCCCTTCGAGGATGTCGGGAGACAGCTTGCCCAGATACCCGCTGGGCGCGCCGTTTGCTTGGGATGCTTGCGGCGCGTCTGGCTTGCGGGAAGTCGGCGGCGAAACTTGCGCTTCTCCGCGTGGCAGATACGCCCAGATGTTGACAGCGAGCCCTGCGGCAAGCAGCATACAAAGCACAATATCGAAAACTCCGAACTTCACCTGTGGCTTCATTTCGTAATCCTCCTCGTCAGTCGCGGTTCATAATGATTTCCACTGTCGGTCTGTCATTTGAAACGTTTTCCTCTCTTGCATCATCGGGCTAATGAAAAATTGTGGTTGGTGGCAGAATTTTGTGTCATTCGACATGGTTGCATCGCACGGTGAACAATACATAAAGCCCTCGCTTTTTCTAAGCCGCCCTTGTGACGATCTTGGAACGGCGACCGGCAGTGTGGCAAACGACCATGATGAAAAGTGGCTTCAGCGACTGACATTAATTCTATCATTGCATGTTGGGAATGCAAGAGGAAAAAAACACTGGATGCATCGTGCTTGCAACGACAACAGAAGCATGGCACAATTGCATCCGTTTTGCCCTTCAACTGCGCGACGCGGCTAGCTGGGACGGCGTCGCCCACCTTCAAATTCAAAAAAACGCACTTGACTTGTACGGCGCGCCGTAGTATATTAGGCGTTCCGAACTCAAAAAAGGAAGAAGAAGAACCGAAAGACCAAACCATGGCAGAAGCGCTCAGCGTCAACATCGAAAACTACCTGGAGACGATTTTTTTCCTCACCCGGGAACAGGCGGTCGCCCGCTCGAAGGACATCTCGGATCGCCTCAACGTGACCCGGTCGTCCGTGACCGGCATGTTGCAGTCGCTGCGCGACCAGGGGTTCGTGAACTACGAACCTTATGGGTTCGTCACGCTGACCGCCAAGGGCGAGCAGGTCGCCGGCCGCGTCGCGCGGCGGCACGAGGCGCTGCGAAACTTCATGGTGGAGGTGCTCGCCATCGACGAGGCGGAAGCCGACCAGACGGCCTGCCACATGGAACACGGCATTTCGTCGCACGTCGTCGATCGCTTCACCGAGTTCGCGGATTTTGTCAAGACTTGCCCACGCGCAGGCGCGAAGTGGGTGCATGGCTTCGGCTACCGCTGCGAAGAGGCGGTGGCGCAGCCCATGCATTGCGAGCAGTGCATCGAGCAGTGCCTCGATGATTTCAGGAAAAAGCAAACGAAAGGAACAGACGAAGAAATGAACATGCCACTCAGCGAGCTGAAGCCCGGCGAAAAGGCGACGATCGAACGCGTCGCCGGCGAGGGCGCCGTGAAGCGGCGCATCCGCGACATGGGCGTGACCACGGGGAGCCTGGTCGAAGTGGTGCGCGTGGCGCCGCTGGGAGATCCCATCGACGTCAAGGTCAAAGGCTACCACCTCTCGCTTCGGAAGGAGGAGGCGGCGGACATCAGCGTGAAAAGGGTCGCCCCGTGAAAACCGCAACGATGAATCCGGCCCTGTGGATGCCGCTGAGCCTGGTGCCGGCAGGACGCTCCGTCCGGCTGTGCCGCGTCCAGGCGTGCGGTGGCCTGGCCGCCCGGCTCACCGCCATGGGGCTGCTGCCCGGCACGCAGGTGCAGGTGTGCCACAACGACCGCAACGGCCCGGTCATCCTCGGCGTCAACGGCAACCGCCTGATGCTCGGACGCGGCATGGCGGAAAAGGTGTCGGTTGCGGACGCAGGAGACGGCCCGTCGTCGTAGACAGGCGACCCGTGGACAGAAGCCCCGTTTTTTTTACCATTATGAGTTTGGCAAAGCGAACATTTGTCGTTGAGCCGTACAAAAGCGTGAGACACGCGAAAGGAACTGAATGAAAGCACCGATCATGGTTGCGTTGGCCGGCAACCCGAACTCCGGCAAGACAACGCTGTTCAACAACATCACGGGCTCTCGCCAGCATGTCGGGAACTATCCCGGCGTGACGGTCGAGAAGAAGGAAGGCTCCTGCCGCCATGCGGGTCGGGAGCTGAAAGTGGTGGATCTTCCCGGCACCTACAGCCTGACCGCCTACTCCATCGAGGAGCTTGTGGCGCGAAACTTCATCATCGAGGAAAAGCCGGATGTCGTCGTCAATGTCGTGGACGCTTCGAACCTGGAGCGGAACTTGTATCTCGGGATCCAGCTTCTTGAGCTTGGCGTTCCCGTCGTCTTCGCGTTCAACATGAGCGACGTGGCCAAGTCGCGGGGGATCGAGTTCGACCTCGACGCGCTCGCCTCGCTGCTGGGCGCGCCGATCGTCCCGACGGTCGGCAACAAGAATGTCGGCATGCAGGAGCTGCTGGACGCGGTGGTCCGCGTCGTCGATGCGGACCGGCCCGCCCGAGCGCCGGAAATCGACTACGGCGCCGACATCGAGCGCGCCATTGCCTCCGTGCGCAAGAAAGCGGGGCACCATGCCGACTTCGCCGACGACGCGGAAGCCCGCTGGACGGCCGTGAAGCTCCTCGAAAACGACAAGGAGGTCGCCAAGCGGTTCACCGCGCCGGAGGTGCGGGAGACCGTCCGCGCCGAGCAGGAGCGGATTGAAAAAGTCCTGGGCGACACGGCGGAAATGGTCGTCGCCGACCGCCGCTACGGCTTCATCTCCGGCGCGTGCCGCGAAACCGTGCGCTCGACGGTCGAGGCGCGGCGCACGCGATCGGATCGCATCGACGCGATCGTCGTGCACCGTTTCTGGGGCATCCCGATTTTCCTCGGGCTGATGTACCTGGTCTTCTGGCTCACCTTCACCGTCGGCACCCCGCCCATGGACTGGATCGAAGGGTTCTTCGGGTGGCTGGGCGAAACGGTGGCCGGCTGGTGGCCGGCGGGATCGGCGAGCCTGCTCAAGTCGCTGCTGGTGGACGGCGTCATCAGCGGCGTCGGCGGCGTGCTCGTGTTCCTGCCGAACATCCTGCTGCTGTTCCTGGCCATCGCCGTGCTGGAGGACTCCGGCTACATGGCGCGGGCGGCGTTTCTGGTGGATCGGCTCATGCACAAGATCGGTCTCCACGGCAAGAGCTTCATCCCCATGCTGACGGGCTTCGGCTGTTCGATTCCCGGCATCATGGCGACGCGCACGCTGGAGAGCCGGCGCGACCGGCTCACGACGATGCTGGTGCTGCCGCTGATGAGCTGCGGTGCGCGTCTGCCGATCTACGCGTTGATCATCCCGGCCTTCTTCCCGGAGGCCTGGCACGCGCCCATGCTGTGGATCATCTACATGATCGGCATCGTCCTGGCCATCGTCTGCGCCAAGGTTTTGCGCTCGACGCTCTTCAAGGGGGAGTCCGTGCCGTTCGTCATGGAGCTGCCGCCCTACCGCATGCCCACGCCCAGGGGCGTCTTGATCCACATGTGGGAGCGCGGCAGCCTCTACCTCAAGAAGGCCGGCACGGTCATCCTGGGCATTTCGGTTCTCCTGTGGGCGATGACCACGTTCCCGCGGGTGGAGGAGGTGGATCCCAACCTCTCGGCCGAGGAGCGGCAGGCCGTCGAGCTGTCGCACACCATCGCCGGACGGATCGGCCACGCCATGGAGCCGGTCATCAAGCCGATGGGGTTCGACTGGCGCATCGGCACGGCCATGATCGGCG